>NZ_JAVXIQ010000019.1:0-81406 GCF_036648275.1 Hafnia sp.
CAGCCCGACATCTCAGCTTTACCAAGGCTGCAGAGGAGCTGTTTGTTACTCAGGCTGCGGTAAGTCATCAGATTAAATCACTGGAAGATTTCCTTGGGCTGAAGCTATTTCGCCGTCGTAACCGCTCTTTGTTACTAACGGAAGAAGGGCAAAGTTATTACCTCGATATCAAAGAAATTTTCTCATCCCTTAATGAAGCAACGCGTAAGCTACAGGCGCGTAGTGCCAAAGGCGCGTTAACTGTCAGCCTGCCGCCAAGTTTTGCTATTCAATGGCTCGTTCCGCGTCTTTCTGGTTTTAATTCTGCCTATCCGGGTATCGATGTGCGTATTCAGGCTGTCGATCGCGAAGAAGGGAAGCTGGCCGATGACGTTGACGTTGCTATTTTTTATGGCCGAGGGCACTGGCCGGGACTGCGCGTAGAGCGTCTGTATGCTGAGTATTTGCTCCCCGTTTGTTCACCACAATTATTATTGGGCGAACATCCACTAAAAGATCCGGCCGATATGGCTTATCATACGCTGCTGCACGATACGTCGCGTCGAGATTGGTTAGCCTATACCCGTCAATTAGGGCTACAGCATATTAACGTTCAGCAAGGGCCTATTTTCAGCCATAGCGCCATGGTCGTTCAGGCGGCGGTGCATGGTCAGGGTATTGCGTTAGTGAATAACGTGATGGCACAAACCGAGATCGAGGCCGGTCGTCTGGTTTGTCCGTTTAACGATGTGCTCATCAGTAAGAATTCATTTTATCTGGTCTGTCAGGATAGCCAGGCGGAGCTGGGGAAAATCGCGGCATTCCGTCAGTGGATCCTCGCGCGTGCGGCGAGCGAGCAGGAAAAATTCCGTTTTCGTTATGAGTCTTAATCGTCGTTTGTCGATGGTAAGTCTTCATACACACGGCTTAATACAGGGTAATCGGAATGAGTAGTCGTTCAATGATGATTTTTGCCGCAATTAGCGGTTTCGTTTTTGTTGCACTGGGGGCGTTTGGCGCACATGTCTTGAGCCGAACCTTGGGTGCTGCTGAAATGGATTGGCTGCATACTGGATTGCAGTATCAGGGGATCCATACGCTGGCAATTTTAGGGCTGGCCGCCTTAATGCAGCGTCGTAAAAATCTGTGGTTCTATTGGAGCAGTGCGTTATTGGCTCTGGGAACCGTGTTGTTTTGTGGAAGTCTTTATTGTCTGGCGCTGTCGCATCTTAAACTGTGGGTGTACATCACGCCTATCGGCGGCGTTTGCTTTTTAGTAGGTTGGGCTTTGATGTTAGTAGGTGCCTTACGCATGAGGAAAAGGGCGGAACGCCATGAATAAATTAGCTTTATATTGCCGCCCAGGATTCGAAAAAGAATGCGCAGCAGAAATTACCGAGAAAGCCGCGGCTCTTGAAGTCTTTGGCTTCCCAAGAGTAAAAGAAAACAGCGGCTATGTGACCTTTGAATGTTATCAGCATGAAGATGCCGATAAACTCGCCAAAAATCTGCCATTCCGCGAGCTGATTTTTGCTCGTCAGATGATTGTGGTGGGTGAGTTGCTCAAAGATTTACCAACTGACGATCGCGTTTCGCCGATTGTTGGAATGCTGATGAACGTGATTGACGGTGCCGGTGAACTGCGCGTTGAAGTGCCGGATACCAATGAAAGCAAAGAACTGATGAAGTTCTGTCGCAAGTTCACGGTGCCGCTGCGCGCTGCGCTGCGCGAGCAAAAGATCTTGCTGAAGAATGAAAATGCGCACCGCCCTGTGGTACACGTATTCTTTATTGCGCCGGGCTGCTGCTATGTGGGTTATTCCTACAGTAATAACAACTCTCCGTTCTATATGGGGATCCCGCGTCTGAGATTCCCATCGGATGCACCAAGCCGTTCAACGCTGAAACTGGAAGAAGCGCTGCATGTGTTTATCCCGCACGATGAGTGGGATGAGCGTCTTGCTGGCGGTATGAAAGCGGTCGATTTGGGTGCATGCCCTGGTGGCTGGACTTATCAATTAGTGAAACGCAGCATGTGGGTGCATTCAGTCGATAACGGTCCAATGGCACCAAGCCTGATGGATACCGGACAGGTTACACACCATAAAGCTGATGGTTTTAAATTTGAGCCACCGCACACTAACGGTGTTGATTGGCTGGTATGTGACATGGTTGAGAAACCTGCGAAGGTTTCAAGTTTGGTCGCGCGTTGGTTAGTGAACGGTTGGTGCCGTGAGGCGATCTTCAACCTGAAGCTGCCGATGAAAAAGCGTTATGAAGAAGTGAGCCAGAACCTGTCTATTTTGGCGCAAACGCTGAAAGACAACGGCATTAATGCTCAAATCGCAGCTAAACAGCTTTATCACGATCGTGAAGAAATTACGGTACACGTGCGTCGTATGTGGGGCGCGATCCCTGGCCGCCGCGATGAGCGTGAGCTTAACCGTCGTATGCAGTTGAAGAATAGTAATAATAGCTAACTGATTGATCCTCTTCTAGCCTCCCTTGAGAAAGGGAAGGTTAGGAGAGGGAAGTTTTAAATCGTGGTAAATTCTACGGTAAACGCAACTGCTGCAGGTTGCCGCTGATCGTCAGATTGGTTTGTAGCGTGGCGACTCTCTTACAGAGCTCCGCCTGTTCCCTGTGTTCTTCCAACTTCTTGCGCCATTTATCTGGCACACTTTCTATCTGTTCAAAAATATTGGCCAGCGAGCCAAATTCATTAAGCAACGTAGCCGCTGCTTTTGGCCCAATGCCGGGTATGCCGGATATCTTGCTGCTGCTGATCCCTGCCAGCCCCCAATAATCCGTAAGCTGCTGCGGTTCTACGCCGAACTCTTTTTTCACGAAAGGCAAATCAAGCCAGCGTTTTTGGAAATAATCACGGATTTGAATCGTAGGGGCTAACAGCTGACAGTAGCCTTTATCCGTAGATACAATTGTCACGCGATTTCCCGTTTGCGCAATTTTATACGCCAGCGTTGCGGCGAGATCGTCCGCTTCGTTACCTGCTGAATGCCAGCTTTGTACGCTTAATTTGCTGAATGCTTCACGGATGGCGGGCATTTCTGCGGCTAAGTTTTCAGGCATGGCGCTACGACCGGCTTTATAGTCCGGTAAGGCCTGATGACGCCAACTGTTATCGCGATCGTCTTCATCAAAAACGGCCACGGCATGGGTTGGTTGGCTGTGCGCCAACAGTTGCTGTAGCGCATGCTGGCAAGCAATAACACAGGGTGAACCCTGAACGGCATGAATGCGGCGGATGAGGTTTAGGGCGTCAACGATCAGAAGGTGTATTTGCATGATGGTTATAATTATTCGGAAAAGAAAAAGGGCGGTAACTCGACCGCCCTGCATAAAGTAATAGTTAATTACTTAATGATTTCATAGCAAGGTTCGTAGGCGGTTCCCGGCAGCTTCATGCGATGCTGTGCGACAAAGCCTTGCAGCAGATGATCCATGTGCTGCATCATTTTTGCATCGCCGTGGATCTTGAAACGACCGTGCTTTTCAATCTCGGCAATACCCACTTCTTTCACGTTACCGGCGACGATGCCTGAGAATGCACGGCGCAGCGCTGCTGCTAACTGCTCAGGTGGTTGGTCAGGATGCAGGTTTAGCGCAGCCATATTGGCGTGTGTCGGCTCAAACGGCAGCTGTAAATCTGGGGCAATCTTGATCGACCAGTTAAAGCTGTAGAAATCGCCGGTTTGGCGGCGGTTTTCTTTCACTTTCGGCATGGCGCGTTTCATCTGGCGAGCGACCTCAGCCGGATCGTCGATAATGATGGTGTAATGCTTACGTGCCGTTTCGCCCAGCGTACTCATGATGAATTCATCCAGCACGCGGAAATAGTCTTCGCTCTCTTTTGGACCCGTTAAGATCAGCGGTAAAACCTGATCTTTGTTTTCTGGATTCATCAGAATGCCCAGCAGGTAGAGCAGCTCTTCTGCCGTCCCCACGCCGCCAGGGAAGATGATGATGCCATGACCAAAGCGAACGAAGGCTTCCAGACGCTTTTCAATATCCGGCATGATCACCAGTTCGTTCACCAGCGGGTTAGGCGGCTCGGCGGCGATGATGGAAGGCTCGGTCATACCGATAAAGCGACTTTCTCTGTAGCGTTGTTGAGCGTGTCCAACGGCGGCACCTTTCATCGGTGCTTCCATCGCGCCTGGGCCGCAGCCGGTGCAGATATTCAGCTCGCGCAGTCCTAGCTGGTTACCCACTTTACGTGCGTACAGGTATTCGATCTCGTTAATGGAATGACCACCCCAGCAAACAATCATGTTCGGCTCTTCGCCAACGTGCAGGGCACGGGCGTTACGCAGAATCGAAAAGACCATGTTGGTGATATGTACTGGGCTTTTGGTATCCAGATGCGGATAGCGGTCGGTGTTGGTCATCTGCCCGTTAACAAACAGAATATCGCGCAGCACGGCAAATAGGTTGGCCTGAAGAGCGCGAATGATCTGCCCATCGACAAAAGCGTCTTCAGGCGGATTAACCAGTTCTAATTTCACGCCGCGTTCGCGGCGCAATACGTTGATGTCAAAACTTTCGAAGCGCGATAGTAGCTCGTTGCTGTTATCGGTTTGTGCGCCGGAGTTAAGTACGGCGAGGGAACAGTTGCGGAATAGGCGGTACAAATCGCTGCTTGCCGTGCGCTTTAGCATGTCTACTTCAAGCTGCGACAACAAATCCATAGACCCTAGCGGGCTGATATGTGTAATCAAAGTCACTCCTATACATCTACCGATGCGGTTACCGCGATGGCATCAGGAATAACGTGTCCTGTCTATTGTTAGGCAGGCTCAATTCCGTTGTTCCTGATACGTTTTGCTACTGTATTAATGCACGCCTTCACCTTACAAATTTAGCATTCCGAGCTGATAGCCGATTTATGCTCAAGGCCTGATAGGTTGCTTGATTCATCAATAGCTTATTGTGAACTCGTGCATTTTGCGTCCTGCAAACACCTTACCGTTGTCTTTTGATTTTTGCCAACACTCTTACGTAAGCGCACGTAATGATTTGCCATTTTTGCGAGGCTTATTGGCGAACCAGTCGGCCTTTTGGTGCAACGAACGGCGTATTTGTGCGCCAAGGATTAATATCTAAGCCACCGCGGCGCGTATAGCGAGCATAAACGCTGAGGGTTTCCGGCTGACAAAAACGTTGGATATCACAGAAGATGCGCTCAACGCACTGTTCGTGGAACTCATTGTGATGACGGAACGAAACCAAATAACGCAGCAGCGCTTCACGATTGATAGCCGGACCACGGTATTGAATCATCACGGAGCCCCAATCAGGCTGATGGGTAATTAAACAGTTGGATTTCAGCAAGTGACTCACCAATGTTTCTTCGATCACGTTCTGTGGATCGGCGGCGTTCTTGAGTAGCTCAGCGTCAAATTCGTAGTTATCGATTTCAATATCGAGATTATCGATGCATTCTCCACTGAAGGCGGCAATCGGCTGGCCTTCAACTTCATCAAGCTTCATTAGTTGCACGCGCACGTCACCCTGCGCACAGTGTGATAAGTCGCGCTGCAGCGTAGTTTGCACGTCATCCCAATTAGCGAAGCGCGTTTGGTTGAAGCTGTTTAGATAGAGTTTAAAACTTTTTGACTCAATCAAATTCTGGCTAAAAGCATCCAATTCCACATCGGCGATGGCAACCTGCGGCAGGCCTTTGGCGTTAAGCCATGAGAGCTCATACAGCGTCCAAATATCACCGCCGGTGAAAGGCAGTGAATCAGGATAAAGTCCCAGCGGTTCACGATTCATACTGCGAGGAACGGGCTGAAGCAGTGATGCGTCGTAGCTGTCGCGGTATTCAGTGGCTTTGCCGAGCGTTAAGCCAGCAAGGGCCTGATGATCTTGGTATGACATTATGTGGCCTATATTCGAATAAGAACGGTACAATCAGTGAATACCCTACAGTTTACCTTAGTGAGAGAAAACATGGTGCATGATGTTTCTGCCGCGCTAGCGGAGTTTACCCAGCGTTTTATTGATAACTGGCAGCGTGAAAGCGGCGATTTCCCCTCTAGTGAGGCATTATATGGTGTTGCATCACCCTGCGTCGTGCATACCGACAACGAGAAAGTGTATTGGAAACCGCAGCCTGCGGTCGCTTCTGATGGCCTAAACGGTATTTCCCGCGCTTTGGATATTCAGCTGCATGAAGATATCGTTCCCTTTTTCACCTCGCAGTATGCGGGTGATATGAGCGCGGTATTGGGTGATTTAGCGCTAGATCTGGTGCAGGTTTGGAGCGAAGATGACTTACAGCGCTTACAAGAAAATCAGATCGGTCATTTAGTCACTCAGCGCCGGTTAAAACTCTCTCCAACCCTCTTTCTCGCCACTACGGATTCCGAGCTACAGCTGATCTCGCTGTGTAATCTTACTGGCAATGTTCTGCTTGAACAGTTCGGCAGTAAACAGCGCGAAGTGCTGGCCGAATCGCTGTCAGAATTCCTGTCTCGCCTACAACCTGTCGTTATTAAGTAAATTTGGCTTACACGGCTGCCCGTCGCCGTGTAAGAGATCTCTCACAAGGCGTGTAGGATATATCGCTTATTGATGCAGATATTGTGTAAGCTGATTTTATTTTTTGTATATAATTCAATGAATAAAAATTTTATTTTGTAGTCCTTCTGCGTGTAAGCCAACTGTGAGCCAATTGGGTTCATTGTTTTAAGCCTAAGAATAGGCGATATTAGTTTCACCGGAAGGGAAGACGGTTGGAGCAGGACACATCAGGATGATGTTGCTTCAGGATGAAGCGAAGGACACACTCAGGAAGAGTGATAAAGGATGTGCCACAGGATGTTGGCCAAGGATACTTCAGGATGAAGTCAGGGACACCTCCAGGACGGAGATTGAGAGCCAGTTAGGATAACAGGCGGGTCAGGAAGACTGAGGAACAGCATCAGGATGATGCAGGATGAAACGTCAGGATGAAAGTTGGACGATACGACGGATTGTCGGGAAATGGATAGCCGTACGGAAAAGTTTTCATGGATGAGCAGGGAGCACAATGAGTAGCTGGATTGCTATAAAACGAACCGGGCGTACTGTGTAAAAACAGTACGCCCTTTTTTTTGCCCATCGCCAACGTTTTTTATTCTTCATCAGTGATTTAATGCCCTCTCATCACCCGCACTAATGGCCCATAGCGATACACGCATACTGCTCATAGATGGCTTAACCACGCTAGACTATTGGGAGGTGCGAGCTTCAATGCTATCCTTTGCCCCCATTTTATATCCCGCCTGTAGACATAAGTGAGAGAAGCATGAGTGAATACGCTGAAGTCAGACAGCATTTGCTGAGAATAGAGCAACAGTTAGACAGCCTTGATTTGTCTCAAGAATGTGCACCTGATGCTCAGGCTTTTGAGAGCCAAGAGCCTTTTTGCGTGGACACCATGAGCCCTGAGCAGTGGCTGCAATGGATCCTGCTACCGCGCATGTTTGCGCTGATTGATAGCAGTGCGCCATTACCGCGTCGTTTTGCTATTGCCCCTTATTTTGAAGTGGCCTTCAAAGAGCGCTTGCTGGAGGTTCAGCCGCTGATCGTCCTGCTCCAAGAGTTGGACAGTATGCTGAACCAAGAAGACGCCAATTAATGCTGAATATTATCTATCAGGATGAACATCTGGTGGCGGTGAATAAGCCGGCGGGCTGGCTGGTTCATCGCAGTTGGCTTGACCGTCATGAAACGGTGTTTGTGATGCAAACGCTGCGCGATCAGATTGGTCAGCATGTGTTTCCGGTACATCGCCTCGATCGCCCAACGTCTGGTGTGCTACTGATGGCGCTTTCCAGCGACGTTGCCCGCATGCTATCGGAACAGTTTGAACAGCGTGAGATGAATAAGACTTATCATGCGGTGGTGCGCGGTTACCTTGAAGGCGAAGCGGTGATTGATTATGCGTTAACGCCAGAGCTGGACAAGATTGCGGATAAGTTTGCCGATCCTGATAAAGCACCACAGACGGCGGTGAGTCATTACCGTTCGTTAGCTACGGTCGAAATGCCGGTTGCCGTCGGTAAGTATCAAACCGCACGTTATAGTTTGGTAGAGCTAAAGCCAGAAACCGGCCGTAAGCATCAGTTACGGCGTCATATGTCACATTTACGCCATCCGATTATTGGTGACACTAAACACGGTGACCTGCGTCAAAATCGCGCCATGGCGCAGCATTTCTCTTGCTCTGGTTTGATGCTGCATGCGAGCGAGCTGTGTCTCGATCATCCAGTGACCGGAGAGCCGCTCTGTTTGCAGGCGGGGCTTGACGATCGCTGGCAGCGCATGATGTCGCATTTTGGCTGGCAAAGTTATCTCCCTCATCTTGAAAGGGTTGAGTTTCCAGAGAGTTGCGTTCACGATAACCAAAATGACGTCAGCGTAAATTCTTAAGAAAAGGGAACACATCATGGCTCAGGTTGGTATTTTCGTTGGAACGGTATACGGCAACGCATTGATGGCGGCGGAAGACGCTGAAAATATCCTCAAAGCGCAAGGACATGAAGTCAAACTGTTTGAGGAAGGCACGCTCGAAGAGTGGCAGTTCTACCGCAATCATTATGCATTGATCGTGACATCCACCACCGGGCAGGGTGATTTGCCGGACTCAATCGCTCCGCTGTTTCGTGCGGTGAAGGATGATGTCGGCTATCAGCCTGAACTGCGCTATGGCGTGATTGCGTTAGGCGATAGCAGCTACACTCATTTCTGCGGCGCAGGCCATCAATTCGATGAACTGCTACAAGAGCAGAAAGCGACGCGCATTGGCGAACTGCTGGAAGTGGATGCTCAGGTTGATGCCGAACCCGAAGTGGTCACGGGGCCATGGGTGGAGAAGTGGGGGCAGTTGATTAAGTAGGCTGCGTGTGCCGGTTGTTTATGAGGCCTCTGTGTAAGGTTTCGACCGCCTATCTATAACTGCTTTTATATGTAGCCAAGTCGAAGGCGTCCGATGAGAGCCCCGTTGCGCGGGGGTTCTCAACTCGCGCGCTTTTATCCGAGATGCCATCTCCGCTCCGGGTCGGCATGCGCCATCCTTGGCGCCTCCTCCCCTAACGCTAACATCCTGTTAGCGTTGCTCTTTCTCCCAATACTTAAACAAATAAAATCTTTTGAATTTGATTTTGACCTTTTCTGGCTCGTTGTTTTTCAGCCGAATAGAGGAATGCAGGCTAGGATTCGTCGACAGGGATGTCGGCGAAAGAACGGAGGAGCCAGGATGGCGATTGCCGTTCGTTCCGTTAAAGCCGGAATGACGAGATGAGGGAACCTGCGAAGCAGGCTGAGGAACGGTGCCAAGCCCGGATGCAAGGCGGCGGCGATTGAGCCGCCTTGCTTGACCGCTTTCATCCGTAGCTATATGGGAAAATATTGCCAATAAGCGGGCGAAACTTTCCCAAAACAAACAGAGTATTAAGCGGACGAAATCTTTCACGGTTCTTACATATAAGATGCAAGACAACGAAGGTTGCCCCACCTTACTTCTGCGTCAATTTCTCCAGATCCGCCTCAATCTCGGCAATCTTATTCGCAACCACGCTTTCAAGATGGCGCAGATCGTCCAAGATCTTGTGCTTCAGATCGACTTCAACCTGATCGCGTTTGCAGATCTGATCCAGTTCATCAATCACATAACGCAGGTTCGGGTTAATCTCGTGGATCTCTTTGTAACCTTGCCCCGCGTTATCCGCCACGATGGTTTTACGCTGACGTGGATACTTAAACTTCACGCTTTTGGCAAAAAACTCGCCTTTATCTTTACGGAAATAAATCTTGAGAATGTCGTTGTTGGCCTCCTGACGAAGGCTGTAGCGGTCAATCTCTTCGGGTTGATTAATCCCCAGACTTTTCAGGTTGTCATACATAGCGGCACCTTTTGATATTTTTCATGAGAAGATGAAATATAGACTAAATGGCAGAACCGATTAAATTATCGTCGACGTAAAGTGACTGATAAAAAAATAGCGGGCTCGTTGCCCGCTATGCTCACTCTCTTAGTCGATGCTGCGCAGCAGCTCGTTGATACCGACTTTACCACGCGTCTTGGCGTCAACTTTCTTAACGATGACCGCACAGTACAGGCTGTATTTGCCATCTTTAGACGGCAGGTTACCAGAAACAACCACGGAGCCAGCCGGCACGCGGCCGTAATGTACTTCGCCGGTTTCACGGTCGTAAATCTTGGTGCTTTGACCCAGATAAACGCCCATGGAAATGACTGAGCCTTCTTCAACGATAACGCCTTCAACCACTTCTGAACGTGCGCCGATGAAGCAGTTATCTTCGATGATGGTTGGATTCGCCTGTAACGGCTCTAAAACGCCACCGATGCCGACGCCGCCGGAGAGGTGTACGTTTTTACCAATCTGCGCACAAGAACCCACGGTAGCCCATGTATCGACCATGGAGCCTTCATCAACGTATGCGCCGATATTGACATAAGAAGGCATCAGCACGGTGTTGCGAGCGATGAATGCGCCCTGACGAACGCTGGCAGGTGGCACTACGCGGAAGCCTTCACGCTGGAAACGTGCTTCGTCATAATTGGCAAATTTCATCGGCACTTTGTCGTAGAAGCGAGTTTCAGCGCCTTCCATCAGTTTGTTGTCATTGATGCGGAAGGAGAGCAGCACTGCCATTTTCAGCCACTGATGGGTGACCCATTCGCCGTTAATTTTTTCTGCGACGCGCAGTTCGCCTGAATCTAACAGAGCGATAACCTGATTAACTGCTTCACGCGTGATGCTGTCTACGTTAGCCGGAGTGATGTCTGCGCGGCGTTCAAAGGCGTTTTCAATAAGTGTTTGCAACTGCTGCATGCTGTTCTATTCCCGAAGTTTAATTGACATATCCCCTTCATATTTCGAGTTGCAGATGTGTTGGCCGCAGCTCGAATTATTCTGGGTATAAATCTTAACAAATACATTACCCTTTATCGGTTGGATCGAGGGCTTCTGTCAACCGCTGAGCCAATTCTGTCTGCATTTTAATGCTTAATGCTTTACGTTCGCCGTCTGCCAGAATAAATAAGTCCTCAACCCGCTCGCCGATGGTGGTGATTCGGGCGCTGTGCAGTGACAGCCCCATCTCAGCGAATACTTCTCCCACCTGCGCTAATAGCCCCGGCTGATCGAGCGCCACCAGTTCCATATAGCTTCGACGTTCGTTGTGCATTGGTAGGAAGCTGACCTCTGTCGGTACGGTAAAATGGCGTAGTTTGGGTGACGGACGCCGTGTGCGTGGGTGGCGATAGTGTTGCTGGGTGAGCGCCTGTTCCAGCGAATGTTTGATTGTGGCATGGCGATCTTGTGCCAGTGGGCTGCCATCGGGTTCAAGTACCACGAAGGTATCCATCGCAAAGTTGTCGCGATTGGTGAAGATCTGTGCGTCATGCACGCTCAAATTGCGTCGATCTAATTCTCCTGCCACGGCGGCAAACAAATAAGGCCGGTCTGGGCTGTAGATGAAAATTTCGGTGCCGCCGCGAGTGGCAAGATGGCTCACTAATACCAGCGGTTTGCTGGCATCATGCTTGAGCAGGTGGCGAGCGTGCCATGCCAGCTGATTAGGATTGTGACGCAGGAAATAATCGGCGCGGCAGCGGCTCCAAATATAATGCAGCGCCTCCTCGTTGATATTATCCATGCGCAACAATGCCAAAGCCTGTAAACGGTGATGGCGCACGCGCTCGCGCATATCTGGCGTGTTTTGCATTCCACGCCGCAGCTGCTTTTCTGTCGCAAAATAGAGTTCGCGCAACAGGCTCTGTTTCCAGCTATTCCACAGCGTTTCATTGGTGGCACAGATATCCGCAACGGTCAGGCTAACCAGATAGCGCAAACGGGTTTCGCTCTGCACTTCGGCGCTGAATTGCTGAATAACGGCGGGATCTTGGATATCGCGCCGCTGTGCCGTGACCGACATCAACAGATGGCAGCGCACTAGCCATGAAACGAGCTGAGTTTCGCGTGAATTGAGCCCGTGCAACTGAGCAAATTCGATGACGTCTTGAGCGCCTAAAATTGAGTGGTCACCGCCGCGCCCTTTGGCGATATCGTGAAATAACGCGGCGAGCAGCAATAACTCTGGCTGTGGGAGGCGAGGGTAGAGCTCCACGCACAGCGGATGTCGCTGGCGGGTATTTTCATCCGCAAAGCTTTCCAGCTTCAGCAAGACGCGCATGGTGTGCTCATCCACGGTATAGGCGTGAAACAGGTCGAACTGCATCTGGCCGACGATTTTTCCCCACTGCGGCATATAGGCCCATAAAACGCTATGGCGGTGCATCGGCAGTAGAGCGCGGTTCACCGATCCTGGATGGCGTAATATCGCCATAAACAGTTTTCGGGCTTCGGGCAGATCGCACAACGGCTGAGCCAGATGACGGCGCGCATAGCGTAGGTGGCGCAGCGTGGTGGAATAAATTCCCTGTATTTCCTGATTTTTGGCCATCACATAAAACATTTGCAGGATGGTGACCGGATCGCGCATGAACGTTTCTGCGTCGCGCAAATCAATCAGATTGCCGCGTAGCTGGAAATTTTCGTCCAGTGGGCGCGGTTTTTCATTGGTTCCGAGCGCCAGAATCGCTTCATCAAACAGCTGTAACAGCATTTGGTTGAGTTCTCCCACACGGCGTGTCATGCGGTAGAAATCTTTCATCATGCGTTCGATTGGGGCATTGCCTTCGCCTTCGTAGCCGAGCAGTTGGGCGACGCTAAACTGGCGGTCAAACAGCAGGCGGTTATCGTAGCGGTTCAAGACTAAATGCAGCGCAAAACGGATACGCCACAGAAAACTTTGGCATTCGTTTAACTCGTCGCGTTCGGCTTCTGTCAGAAAACCGAAACCCACCATCTCATTCATGGATGTCGCGCCAAAATGACGATGAGCCACCCAAAGTAAAGTGTGAATATCACGTAGCCCACCTGGGCTGGTTTTTATATCTGGCTCAAGGTTGTAGCTGGTCCCGTGGTAGCGGTGATGGCGGTCTTTTTGTTCTTGAATTTTTGCATCAAAGAACTGAGGGGATGGCCAGAATTCATCGCTGAAAATCTGTTTTTGCAGTTGAAGAAATAGCGCGACGTCGCCATAGATTAAGCGAGATTCAATCAGATTAGTGGCGACCGTGAGGTCTGAAAGCCCCTCTTGAATACATTCATCTAACGTACGGACGCTGTGCCCCACTTCGAGCTTTAAATCCCACAGCAGAGTGATGAGTTCGCTGATGCGCTGCGCGTCGTGTTCGTTAAGCGGTTCCTGACTCAAAATCAGCAGGTCGATATCAGACAACGGGTGCAGTTCGCCACGCCCATAGCCACCCACGGCGATTAACGCCATGCCCTGACGCTCTTTGAATCCCAAATGAATCCATAGACGCGTTAGCAGCCGGTCGATATAGAGTGTTCGGGCGGCAATCAGCGATTCAGCTGATTCGCCAGCCTTAAATGCGGCTGCCATCCATTGTTGGAAGCGTTCAAGCGACAGTTTCAGCGGCGCACACTCAAGATCGGATGCGGCAAAATTGTCAGGAGAGGGCGGCTGGATCAGCGGCTCCGTGGGGGATTCTGACGTGGCTGAAGGTAAAATGGGCATGGGCATCTCCCGTTGTCGCCGAGTTAAGAACGCAAAACATAAAAAAAGCCGGCATAAGCCGGCTTGAGATGATGACTCGCTTGTTAAGCGATGGGTTATACGTTCTCGTGAACGATAACACGTGGGAGATCAGTCTCTTCCTCACGCAGTGTCAAAATCTCGCAACCGTTATCAGTCACCACAATAGTATGCTCATACTGTGCGGACAAGCTGCGATCTTTAGTTTTTACCGTCCAGCCATCTTTCATGGTGCGGATGCGGTAATCACCGGCGTTGACCATAGGTTCGATGGTGAACGTCATGCCTTTTTGCAGTACCACACCACCGTCGTCGGCATTGTAATGCAGAACCTGCGGTTCTTCGTGGAACACTTCACCGATGCCGTGACCACAGTATTCGCGCACCACGGAGAAGCCGTGTGATTCGACGAATTTCTGGATTTCAGCACCGATAGTGCGCAGGCGGATACCCGGTTTTACCATTTTCAGTGCCAGATAGAGGCTTTCCAGCGTGATGCGACACAGACGCTCACCCAGAATGGTAGGTTCACCCACGATAAACATTTTTGAAGTATCGCCGTGCCAGCCATCTTTGATAACGGTCACGTCGATGTTGACGATGTCGCCGTTCTTCAAGATTTTTTCGTCGCTAGGAATGCCGTGGCAAACCACTTCATTCACAGAGATGCAGACGGATTTTGGATAGCCGTGATAGCCCAAGCAAGCGGAGATCGCATGCTGTTTTTGGGTAATATAATCGTCGCAGATACGGTCAAGTTCACCGGTGCTGACACCAGGAACAACGTACGGCTCGATGATTTCTAGGATTTCCGCAGCCAGTCGTCCAGCCACGCGCATTTTTTCGATTTGTTCAGGTGTTTTTATTGAAATTGCCATGAAGTATGTGTCCGCAGGTGTCGTGAAATCGACAATGAGAATCAATTGCTGAACATGGTAACAGTCCTCGGAACCGCTGCCAAATCCTACGATAGCCGTGGGCTCAAAATGCAACAAAAGGTGGAGTCTATGGCTCGTTTATGGTATAAAGCGCGCCGCAGTTCCTATATCTTCTGTTTCTTTTGCTCAATAGAGCGGGGCGTTGATAAGGAAGCTGTAAATCTCAATTGTGTTATTTGTATTCTTTGCAAAGAAACGACAACAACACACACATATCGGCACGTGCGCCGGGGTGCCTTGCAGGATGAGTCTTAGGACAATGCCTTGCCGGGTCGGCTCATGGGATATGTGGAGGCTTAACCCCAAACTTTATATAGAGGTTTAATCATGGCAACTGTTTCCATGCGCGACATGCTCAAGGCTGGTGTTCACTTTGGTCACCAGACCCGTTACTGGAACCCGAAAATGAAGCCTTTCATCTTCGGTGCGCGTAACAAAGTTCACATCATCAACCTTGAAAAAACTGTTCCAATGTTCAACGAAGCTCTGGCTGAGTTGCAGAAGATTTCTGCTCGTAAAGGCAAAATCCTGTTCGTTGGTACTAAACGCGCTGCAAGCGAAGCGGTAAAAGAAGCTGCTAACAGCTGCGACCAGTTCTTCGTGAACCATCGCTGGTTGGGCGGTATGCTGACTAACTGGAAAACCGTTCGTCAGAGCATCAAGCGTCTGAAAGATCTGGAAACCCAGTCTCAGGATGGCACCTTCGAAAAACTGACCAAAAAAGAAGCGCTGATGCGCGCTCGTGAACTGGCCAAGCTGGAAAACAGCCTGGGCGGTATCAAGGACATGGGTGGCTTGCCAGACGCTCTGTTCGTAGTTGATGCCGATCACGAACACATCGCGATTAAAGAAGCCAACAACCTGGGTATCCCGGTATTCTCTATCGTTGATACCAACTCCGATCCGGACGGCGTTGACTTCGTTATCCCTGGTAACGATGACGCAATCCGTGCAGTAAACCTGTACCTGAGCGCTGTAGCGGCAACTGTCCGTGAAGGCCGTTCTCAGGATCTGGTTTCCCAAGCGGAAGAAAGCTTCGTAGAAGCTGAATAATAAGGCAAGCTCAAAATTTGAGCCCTTATTAACCAGGTATTAAAATATGTTGGTTAGGGGGCCTTTATGGCCCCCCCTTTCTTTGTAAAAATCGCCTTTTTATCACGGCGATATAAAGAACCAATCCCTAGATGAGAGAACCAGTCTCCGTGAGGTTCGCTCTTCACGACGAGACCACCGAGGAAAATACAATGGCTGATATTACCGCCGCCCTGGTAAAAGAACTGCGTGAACGTACTGGCGCAGGCATGATGGATTGTAAGAAAGCGCTGACCGAGGCCCAAGGCGACATCGAGCTGGCAATCGAAAACATGCGTAAATCTGGCGCGATCAAAGCGGCGAAAAAAGCAGGCAACGTTGCTGCTGATGGCGTGATCAAAACCAAGATTGAAGGCAACTACGGTGTGATTCTGGAAGTTAACTGCCAGACTGACTTCGTTGCTAAAGACGGTGGTTTCCAGGCATTCGCTGAGAAAGTGCTGGACGCTGCGTTTGCAGGCAAAATCACCGACGTTGAAGTACTGAAAGCACAGTTCGAAGAAGAGCGTGTTGCACTGGTTGCTAAAATCGGTGAAAACATCAACATCCGTCGCGTTTCTTCTCTGGAAGGCGATGTACTGGCTAGCTACCTGCACGGTGCTCGCATTGGTGTTCTGGTTGCTGCTACTGGCGCTGATGAAGAACTGGCTAAGCAACTGGCAATGCACGTTGCTGCAAGCAAGCCTGAATTCGTTAAACCAGAAGACGTTTCTGCTGAAGTAGTAGAAAAAGAGTACCAGGTTCAGCTGGACATCGCGATGCAGTCTGGTAAGCCGAAAGAAATCGCAGAGAAAATGGTTGAAGGCCGCATGAAGAAATTCACCGGCGAAGTTTCTCTGACTGGTCAAGCTTTCGTTATGGACCCAAGCAAAACTGTTGGTCAGCTGCTGAAAGAGCACAATGCTGACGTTACCAATTTCATCCGCTTCGAAGTGGGTGAAGGTATCGAAAAAGCGACCGTAGACTTTGCTGCAGAAGTTGCTTCAATGACTAAAGGCGCTTAATCGCCTTCAAATGGAACCGCCGCAGGGTGGTTCCATTGTTTTATCTGGAAACGTTAGGCGCATAGCCCTTAGCCAACGTAGAAAGGTTTACACTATTAAGTATCCCAGCCAGCATTAGAATGTATCCCAATGATCGGTTACGACCGTGCATTGAAATACCTCCGACTATTTATTGACTGCTTCTTAGGACAGAACACCATGGCAACTAACTCCAAACCCGTATATCAGCGTATCTTGCTCAAGCTTAGCGGTGAAGCCCTGCAAGGTGCAGAAGGTTTTGGCATCGATGCAAGCGTACTGGATCGTATGGCTCAGGAAGTTAAAGAGCTGGTCGAATTAGGCATTCAAGTCGGTGTTGTCATCGGCGGCGGAAACCTGTTCCGTGGCGCAGGTCTGGCACAAGCGGGCATGAACCGCGTTGTGGGCGATCACATGGGGATGCTTGCCACCGTGATGAACGGCTTGGCAATGCGTGATGCGCTGCATCGTGCCTATGTGAACGCGCGTCTGATGTCTGCGATTCCACTTAACGGCGTGTGCGATAACTACAGCTGGGCAGAAGCAATTAGCCTGCTGCGTAACAACCGCGTAGTGATTTTCTCTGCCGGTACCGGTAATCCATTCTTCACGACTGATTCCGCAGCCTGTCTGCGTGGTATTGAAATCGAAGCTGACGTGGTGTTGAAGGCGACCAAAGTTGACGGTGTGTATTCAGCCGATCCGGTCACCAATCCAGATGCAACGCTGTTCGATCAAATGACCTATCAGGACGTTTTAGAAAAAGAACTGAAAGTCATGGATCTGGCCGCTTTCACCTTGGCTCGCGACCATAACCTGCCGATTCGTGTGTTTAACATGAACAAGCCAGGTGCTCTGCGTCGTGTCGTTATGGGTGAGAAAGAAGGCACGCTGATCTCCAAATAATTTGGAGCATAACGGCGCTCTACGAACGTGAGAGCCTTACGCGTCATTTTTACTCGATGAATATTGCGTCAGGCTTTCTTGCCAGTTACGCTTGATTGAAAATATATCGGCGTTTCTCATGATGAAGCGCCAGTTTAATTAACCGTTTTCAAGGGTTCGCAACGTGATCAACGAAATCAAAAAAGATGCCGAAACGCGCATGGATAAATGCGTTGAAGTATTTAAGTCAAACATCAACAAGATCCGTACAGGTCGTGCTCATCCGAACCTGCTGGATGGTATTTCTGTAGAATATTATGGATCTGCTACGCCTCTGCGTCAGGTTGCTAACGTGGTTGCTGAAGACTCTCGCACACTGGCAATCACCGTGTTCGATCGTTCTCTGTCTGCTGCGGTAGAAAAAGCGATCATGGCTTCAGATTTGGGCTTAAACCCAATGTCTGCGGGCGCGGTTATCCGTGTTCCATTGCCAGCGCTGACCGAAGAACGTCGTAAAGATCTGATCAAACTGGTTCGTGCTGAAGCTGAACAGGGTCGTGTTTCTGTTCGTAACGTACGCCGCGATGCGAACGATAAAGTCAAAGTTTTGCTGAAAGATAAAGAAATCAGCGAAGACGAAGATCGTAAATCGCAAGACGAAGTGCAGAAAATGACAGACGTGATGATCAAAAAGATCGACGCTGCATTAGCTGACAAAGAAAAAGAGTTGATGGAAGTTTAATTCCTCACTGGCTTGAAAAAAGCGTCGCCCCGGCGGCGCTTTTGTTTTTTGGGCTATCCGAGAAACCTCAGGCTGTTGCTGAAGACGGGCTAATTCTCATAGACAATCCGCCGTCTTAGTTTCAGACTGATGCATCTCCTGTTCTAAACAGTTATTCAGAAGACCCCTCATGAAGCAACTGACTATTCTTGGTTCTACCGGCTCCATTGGCACCAGTACACTGGCTGTGGTGCGAGCAAATCCTGATAATTTTAAAGTTGCCGCGCTGGTGGCAGGTAAAAACGTCGAAGTCATGTTCCAGCAGTGCGTTGAATTTGCTCCGCGCTACGTTTCTATGGCTGATGATCATGCTGCCCAGACGCTTCGTCAACGCTTACAAGATGCTGGGATCAGCGGCATTGAGGTGATGTCTGGAGAGCAGGCCGCCTGCGATTTAGCTGCGCTAGATGACGTTGATCAGGTTATGGCTGCCATCGTCGGCGCAGCAGGTCTGTTACCAACGTTGGCCGCGATTAAAGCCAATAAGCAGGTTTTACTGGCCAATAAAGAGGCGTTAGTGACCTGTGGACGTCTGTTTATGGATGCACTGAAGCAGAGTCGCGCTCAGCTGTTGCCTATCGACAGCGAACATAACGCTATTTTTCAGAGTTTGCCCGAGGCTGTACAAAAGAATCTTGGCTTTGCCTCACTGAATGAGAATGGCATATCGCGTATTGTTCTCACTGGCTCTGGGGGCCCATTCCGTCAATTGCCGATGAGTGATTTCGCTGCGGTCACGCCAGATCAGGCTTGTGCGCACCCGAACTGGTCAATGGGGCGTAAGATTTCCGTTGATTCTGCCACCATGATGAATAAAGGGCTGGAGTATATCGAAGCTCGCTGGCTGTTTAATGCCTCTGAGTCTGAGATGGAGGTGATTATTCACCCTCAATCCGTTATTCACTCTATGGTGCGCTACCGCGATGGGAGCGTCATTGCGCAGCTAGGTTCGCCTGACATGCGTACGCCAATTGCCCATGCGATGGCTTATCCTGCTCGCGTGCAAACCGGTGTCGAACCTCTCGATTTCTGCAAAATTGGATCATTTACGTTCGAGCAACCCGATATGGTGCGCTATCCTTGTTTGCAACTGGCGATAGACGCGTCGCGGGCAGGGCAGGCAGCGACAACCGCGTTGAATGCGGCGAACGAAGTTTCAGTGGATGCATTCTTACGCGGGCAAATTCGCTTTACGGATATTGCGGCGTTAAATCAGGATGTTTTGTCGTCATTATCTTGTTGTGAGCCGCAAAGTATTGCAGAAGTCTTGGATATTGATCGCCAAGCGCGCGAAGTAGCCACTCGTTTGAGCGCGAACTTCCTAATATAGATTAGTTATTCCCTGTGTAGGTAGTTTGTGGCTGTTCAGGTGAAATGATATAGTTTGCGACAACTTTTGGCGGGTCGAGATGTTTAGTGTGCTAAGGATTTTGATTTTGCTGCTGATTAATTGGTTAGCCGTGACTAGTACACGGCTTTTTTGCGCATTAAACACTTGGTTATTTAATACTCGGTTCAGTTTGTGCAATTGATGTCGCATGGGCAAGGTGAGCTTGATGTTGTGGCTTACTTTAGTGCCATGCTTTTGAGGAATTGATTACACGTATGTCTTCCACTCAATCACCAATGACTGACGAGATGGTCTGTGGTCCACAGCACGTCGCTATCATTATGGACGGCAATGGCCGTTGGGCGAAGCGTCAGGGCAAAATGCGTGTATTTGGCCATAAAGCTGGGGTGAAATCGGTACGTCGTTCCGTACGTTTTGCGGTTAGCCATGGCATCAAGGCGTTAACGTTGTATGCGTTTAGTAGTGAGAACTGGAACCGCCCAGCGCAGGAAGTCAGTGCGCTAATGGAGCTCTTCATTCGGGCATTAGACGGTGAAGTGAAAAGCTTGCATAAGCACAATGTACGTCTGAAAATCATCGGTGATATCGGCCGTTTTAGCTCGCGCTTACAAGAGCGTATTCGTCGTTCTGAGCAATTAACTGAAAATAATGATGGGCTAACGTTAAATATTGCCGCTAATTATGGTGGGCGATGGGATATCATGCAGGGCGTGAAAACGCTGGCCGAGCAGGTCAAGGCCGGAGTGCTTCAACCTGAAGATATCACTGAGGACTTGCTGAGCCAGCAAGTTTGCTTACATGAACTGGCTCCGGTTGACCTTGTCATTCGGACCGGTGGAGAGCATCGGGTCAGCAACTTTTTGCTGTGGCAAATCGCATATTCCGAGTTTTATTTCACGGATGTGCTGTGGCCTGATTTTGATGAACTTACCTTTGAAGGTGCACTTAATGCATTTGCGCAACGCGAGCGCCGCTTCGGAGGCACTACACCTATCAACGCATCAGATGCGTCTTAGGGGGATCTCTTGCTGAAGTCTCGCATTATTACTGCTTTGATCTTAGTGCCTATTGTCATTGCGGCGCTGTTTTTATTACCTCCTGTAGGTTTTGCGATTGTGACCTTAGTCATATGCATGCTAGCCGCTTGGGAGTGGGGACAACTTGCTGGTTTTACATCTAATTCGCAGCGTATTTGGGGCGCAGTGATCTGTGGCCTAGTGCTGGCTGCGATGTTGCTGAGCCTGCCTGAATTTAATCGAAGCGTGCACCTGCCGTTAATTGCCGGTTCGCTGTGGGCATCAGTTGTTTGGTGGATTGTCGCGCTGTTTTTAGTGCTGTTTTATCCCAAGTCTGCGGGATGGTGGAAACACTCTCGCGTGCTCAAAATTGTTTTTGGCGCAGCAACCATTATTCCGTTCTTTTGGGGAATGATTGCACTACGCCAACACGGTTATGACGCCGATCATTATCAAGGGGCGTGGTGGCTGTTGTACGTAATGTTCCTGGTATGGGGTGCGGATTCTGGCGCTTACATGTTTGGTAAACTGTTTGGTAAAAACAAGCTGGCGCCAAAGGTTTCTCCGGGTAAAACGTGGGAAGGCTTCATCGGTGGTTTGATTACCTCAGCGCTAATTTCATGGGGTTTTGGTTTGTACGCCCCGCTCGCTGTGGTGCCAACTACGCTGCTGGTTTGCTCTATTGTGGCCGCTCTGGTTTCTGTGCTGGGCGATTTAACCGAAAGCATGTTCAAACGTGAAGCCGGCATCAAAGACAGTGGGCATTTAATCCCCGGTCATGGTGGCATTCTGGACCGTATTGATAGTTTGACTGCGGCAGTACCGGTGTTTGCATGTCTTATGCTGTTAGTGTTTTACTAGTCCGCTTGAGACAGGGAGCTTACCAATGACCAATATACTCTGGAGCCTGATTGCGTTTTTAGTGGCGCTTGGGGTGTTGATCACGGTGCATGAGTTTGGCCACTTTTGGGTGGCTCGCCGTTGTGGCGTAAAGGTAGAGCGCTTTTCTATCGGTTTTGGTAAGGCGCTGTGGCGTCGCGTAGACCGCAGCGGTACGGAATATGTGCTGGCTCTTATCCCGCTTGGCGGCTATGTCAAAATGCTGGATGAGCGGGTAGAGAGCGTTGCCCCTGAGTTTCGCCATCAGGCGTTTAATAACAAAACGGTGTGGCAGCGAGCGGCCATTGTCAGCGCAGGGCCTATTGCTAACTTCTTGTTTGCCATTGTTGCCTACTGGTTTGTTTTCGTGATTGGTGTACCTAGCGTTCGTCCGGTTATTGGCGAAATTGTTCCTCAATCGGTAGCGGCTCAAGCAGATATTTCGCCAGGATTGGAACTAAAGTCCGTTGCAGGTATCGAAACGCCTGACTGGGATTCTGTTCGTTTAGCGCTGGTCGGAAAAATTGGCGCGAAAGAGACGACCGTTGAAGTTGCACCGTTTGGTAGTGACAATAAAACGCAGAAAACTCTGGATCTGACGCATTGGCAGTTTGAGCCAGATAAGCAAGATCCGGTGGTTTCGCTTGGCATCGTGCCGCGTGGCCCGCAGATTGAGCCGATCCTTGCTGAAGTGCAGAAGGATTCAGCGGCTCAGAAAGCAGGTTTGCAAGTCGGCGATAGGATCGTTAAAGTCGATGGTCAGCCGTTATTGAACTGGCAAACTTTTGTTAAACAGGTCCGTGAAAGACCTAACGAAAGCATAGCACTTGATATTGAACGCAATGGAAATATTCAATCATTGCAGTTAACACCAGACAGCAAAGCTGTTGGTGCGGGTAAAATGGAAGGCTTTGCTGGCATCGCGCCGAAAGTTATTCCTTTACCCAATGAGTATAAGACGATTCGACAATATGGACCGTTTATGGCGATCTATCAGGCCAGTGATAAAACATGGCAATTGATGAAGCTAACGGTCTCTATGGTAGGGAAACTAATTACTGGTGATGTGAAGCTGAATAACCTGAGTGGGCCGATTTCGATCGCGCAGGGCGCAGGGATGTCAGCGGAGTACGGTGTTGTGTATTACCTAATGTTCTTAGCGCTTATCAGCGTTAATTTAGGGATTATCAACCTGTTCCCACTCCCAGTACTTGATGGTGGTCACTTGCTCTTCTTAGCGATTGAAAAGCTAAAAGGAGGGCCGGTTTCCGAGCGAGTTCAAGACTTCAGTTATCGCATCGGTTCTATTTTACTGGTGTTGTTAATGGGGCTTGCACTCTTCAATGATTTCTCGCGCCTCTAAGGGACGGGATTTAGGTTAGGAAGAACGCATAACAACGATGGCGATGAAAAAGTTGCTCATAGCGTCGCTGCTGTTTGGCAGCGCAACCGTATACGGTGCAGATGGATTCGTAGTGAAAAATATTCATTTCGAAGGCCTGCAGCGGGTCGCCGTCGGTGCGGCGTTACTTAACATGCCGGTTCGCGTTGGCGATACCGTCAGCGATGAAGATCTCAGTAACACTATTCGCGCATTATATGCGACCGGCAACTTCGAAGATGTTCGGGTGCTGCGCGATGGTGAGAACTTGATCGTGCAGGTTAAGGAACGTCCTACGATCGCGAGTATTACCTTCTCCGGTAACAAGTCTGTAAAAGACGACATGCTGAAGCAGAACCTTGAAGCTTCTGGCGTGCGCGTAGGTGAAGCTCTGGACCGCACAATGCTTTCTAGCATTGAAAAGGGTCTGGAAGATTTCTACTACAGCGTCGGTAAATACAGTGCGACGGTGAAAGCGGTGGTAACACCTCTGCCTCGTAACCGTGTTGACTTGAAACTGGTATTTACTGAAGGTAAATCCGCTCAGATTCAGCAAATCAATATCGTAGGGAACCACGCGTTCACCTCCGAAGAGTTGATTGCTCGTTTCCAACTGCGCGACGAAGTTCCTTGGTGGAACTTGGTTGGTGACCGTAAATATCAAAAACAAAAACTGTCTGGTGACTTAGAAACCTTGAGAAGCTTCTATTTGGATCGCGGCTATGCCCGTTTCAACATTGATTCTACTCAGGTGAGCTTAACGCCGGATAAAAAAGGCATCTACATCACTGTTAACATCACTGAAGGCGACCAGTACAAACTCACTGGCGTTGACGTGAACGGTAACATGGCGGGTTATAGCACTGAAATCAACCGCTTGACCACGATTGAACCGGGTGAACTGTATAACGGTGCTAAAGTGACCAAGATGGAGGATGACGTTAAGAAACTCCTCGGTCGCTACGGCTACGCTTATCCAAAAGTACAGACTCAGCCTGAAATCAACGATGCGGATAAAACCGTTAAGTTGCATATGAACGTTGATGCGGGTAACCGTTACTACGTTCGTAACATCAAGTTTGCAGGCAATGACACCAGTAAAGATTCCGTTCTGCGTCGTGAAATGCGCCAGATGGAAGGTGCATGGCTGGGCAGCGACTTGGTCGACCAGGGTAAAGAACGTCTGAACCGTACCGGTTATTTTGAAACCGTTGACGTTGATACTCAGCGTGTTCCTGGTACGCCAGATCAGGTAGATGTTACCTATAAGGTGAAAGAGCGTAACACCGGTACTTTCAACTTCGGTGTGGGCTTCGGTACTGAAAGTGGCGTTAGCTTCCAAGTCGGCGTTCAGCAGGAAAACTGGTTGGGTACAGGTAATACCGTCGGTATTAGCGGTACCAAAAACGATTACCAAACCTATGCTGAATTGTCTATGACAGACCCGTACTTCACCGTTGACGGTGTGAGCTTGGGTGGTCGTATTTTCTATAACGACTTTAAAGCTGATGATGCGGACCTGTCTGACTATACCAACAGCAGCTATGGACTTGATGGCACCTTAGGGTTCCCAATCAACGAAAATAACTCGTTGCGTACCGGTCTGGGTTACGTGCATAACTCCCTGTCTGATATGCAGCCACAGGTGGCTATGTGGCGTTATCTGGACTCCATGGGACAGCATCCGGATGATACGAAGAAAGCTGACTATACCGCTGATGACTTCACTTATACCTTAGGTTGGTCATATAACAACGTTGACCGTGGGTTCTTCCCAACTCAGGGTACGAAAGCGTCTCTGAACGGTAAAGTGACCATCCCTGGTTCTGATAACGAATACTACAAAATCACGTTCGATAGCCAAAGCTATCTGCCGTTGGATGACGATCGTTCTTGGGTTGTGATGGGGCGTTCCCGTTTAGGCTACGGTGACGGTCTGGGCGGTAAAGAGATGCCGTTCTATGAAAACTTCTATGCCGGTGGTTCTAGCTCGGTACGTGGTTTCCAATCGAATAACATCGGTCCTAAAGCGGTTTATCTGAATTCGAACGGCAGCATTGATAGCAGCAAAACGGATGACAACGATGCGGTGGGCGGTAACGCCATGGCAGTGGCCAGCCTTGAGCTGATTACGCCAACGCCGTTCGTGGGTGAGAAATATTCCAACTCCCTGCGTACCTCTATCTTTATGGATGCGGGTACCGTTTGGGATACTAACTGGGATAACAACGGCTGTGGCGCGACCTCCTGTAGTTCTCAGGGCATTCCTGACTACAGCGATCCGAGCAACATTCGTGTCTCTGCGGGTCTAGCACTACAGTGGATGTCTCCACTGGGGCCGTTGGTGTTCTCGTACGCTCAGCCAGTTAAAAAATATGACGGTGATAAATCGGAACAGTTCCAATTTAACATCGGTAAGACTTGGTAATAAGCTACTCTATAAAAGCTACTGTATAAGGTATGGGGATACGTCCTCATACCATAATGCATAAGTTCCACTCAGAGCGTTCTTTTATAATGGACGTTGTGAGAGACACTATGGGTCGGTGCCTATGCGGTATACGTGTCGTCGACACATATGGGTGATGGTAAGGAGTCTAAATTGAAAAAGTGGTTATATGCGGCAGGTCTGGGCATGGCATTAGCAGTTTCTGCTAACGTACAAGCTGCTGATAAGATTGCAATTGTAAACGTATCCAGCATCTTCCAGCAGTTGCCACAGCGTGCAACCGTTGCGAAACAACTGGAGAACGAGTTCAAAAGCCGCGCAACTGAGTTGCAGGGTCAGGAACGCGATCTGCAGTCAAAAATGCAAAAACTGCAACGTGATGGTTCTACCATGAAAGCAAGCGATCGTACCAAGATGGAAAAAGACATCATGGCACAGCGTGACGCTTTCTCTCAGAAAGCTCAGGCTTTTGAGCAGGATAACCGACGTCGTCAGGGCGAAGAACGTAATAAGCTGTTGAGCCGCATTCAGGATGCCGTTCGTGCCGTTGCTAAAGACAAAGGCTACGATCTGGTTATTGATGCAAATGCTGTTGCTTATGCTGATTCTTCCAACGACATCACTGCACAAGTGCTGAAACAGGTTAAATAAGGCATGGCTTCAATTCGACTCGCTGATCTCGCTCAGCAGTTGAATGCAGAGCTTCACGGTGATGGCGATATCGTCATCACCGGCGTTGCTTCAATGCATTCGGCAAAATCGCAGCAAATCACTTTTTTATCTAACAGTCGCTACCGTGAACAATTAGCAGCTTGTAATGCAAGCGCTGTGGTGTTGACTGAAGCGGATCTGCCTTTCTGTACATCGGCGGCGTTGGTAGTAAGAAACCCTTACTTAACCTATGCACTGATGGCGCAGATTATGGATACAACACCGGCTCCGGCAAAAGATATTGCGCCGAGTGCGGTGATTGATGCAACGGCTCAGCTTGGCAACAATGTTTCTGTTGGCGCCAATGCGGTCATTGAAGAGGGCGTCGTGTTAGGCGACAACGTCATCATTGGCGCGGGTTGCTTCGTAGGTAAGTTCACGAAAATTGGTTCAGGCACACGCTTGTGGGCCAACGTTAGCGTTTATCACCAGATCGAAATCGGTGACAAATGTCTGATTCAGTCAGGAACCGTTATCGGCGCTGATGGTTTTGGTTATGCTAACGATCGCGGCAATTGGATTAAAATTCCACAGCTCGGCACGGTACGCATCGGCGATCGCGTTGAGATTGGCGCATGTACCACCATCGACCGTGGCGCTTTGGATGATACCATTATTGGCAACGGCGTAATTATCGACAATCAATGCCAGATTGCACATAACGTTATGATTGGCGACAATACAGCAGTTGCTGGCGGTGTTATCATGGCGGGCAGTCTGAAGATTGGTCGTTACTGCCAGATTGGCGGTGCAAGTGTGATCAATGGTCACATGGAAATTTGCGACAAAGCCGTGGTAACGGGAATGGGTATGGTGATGCGTCCTATCACTGAACCGGGTATTTATTCCTCTGGTATTCCGCTGCAACCCAACAAGGCATGGCGTAAAACGGCAGCTCTGGTGATGAATATTGATGAAATCAATAAGCGTCTAAAAGCCGTTGAAAAGAAAGTCACTAATGACTAACGACTAAAGCCATACCTTTGTCAGTGAATACATATTCCTGGCATTTACCCTGTTTTACTGGGTATAAAACGATTTGCGGCCTGCATCATTGTCTTTATATGGACATGAGGCGGGCCGTGTTGTTGATGACAATTAGTTTTCCTACAGGAAGAGTATTTTGACTACTGACACTCATACTCTCAATATTTCCGAGATTTTAGAGTTACTGCCGCACCGTTTTCCGTTCCTTTTAGTGGATCGCGTTCTTGATTTTGAAGAAGGCAAATTCCTGCGTGCAGTGAAAAACGTTACTTTTAACGAGCCGTTTTTCCAGGGCCACTTCCCTGGCAAACCGATTTTCCCAGGCGTGTTAATTCTAGAAGCGATGGCTCAGGCCACCGGTATTCTGGCATTTAAAAGCGCGGGCAAACTGGAGCCAGGCGAGTTGTACTATTTTGCTGGTATTGACGATGCTCGCTTTAAGCGTCCCGTTCAGCCGGGCGACCAGATGATTCTGGAAGTTGAATTCCTCAAAGAGCGCCGCGGCGTAGCTCGCTTTAACGGTGTTGCCAAAGTAGACGGTAAGATTGTTTGCGAAGCTTCAATGATGTGTGCCCGTAGCCGGGAGGCCTAATACGTGATTGACCCAACCGCCTTTATCCATCCAAGTGCCATAGTCGAAGACGGCGCAGTCATTGGTGCCGGTGTGCATATCGGTCCTTTTTGCTACGTCGGCTCCCAAGTGGAAATCGGCGAAGGTACCGTGCTGAAGTCCCATGTCGTCGTCAATGGTATTACTAAAATTGGCCGTGATAACGAGATCTATCAGTTCTCCTCTATTGGTGAAGTGAATCAGGATCTGAAATATGCTGGCGAACCTACCCGCGTAGAAATCGGCGATCGTAACCGTATTCGCGAGAGTGTCACCATTCATCGTGGTACTGCACAGGGCGGTAACCTAACGAAAGTAGGTAGCGATAACTTGCTGATGATTAATGCGCATATCGCGCACGATTGTGTCATCGGTAACCGTTGTATTTTCGCTAACAACGCAACGTTAGGTGGTCATGTTACGGTTGATGATTTTGCGATCATCGGTGGAATGACAGCGGTTCACCAGTTCTGTGTGATTGGTGCGCATGTGATGGTCGGCGGCTGTTCTGGCGTCGCGCAAGACGTGCCTCCGTATGTGATTGCACAGGGTAACCATGCAACTCCGTTCGGCCTGAATATTGAAGGCCTGAAGCGCCGTGGTTTCGAAAAAGAGTCTCTGCATGCGATTCGTAACGCATACAAGATCCTTTATCGTAGCGGAAAAACGCTAGAAGAAGCCAAGCCAGAAATTGCCGAGTTAGCCAAACAGCATCCTGCTGTTCAGCTGTTCGTTGATTTCTTTGAGCGTTCGACTCGCGGCATTATCCGCTAAGCCATGACGTTATCTCAGATAGCCTCTGACTCGTTGTCGGTGGATCGCGCTTCGCGTCCGCTGACGATTGGTCTGGTCGCCGGGGAAACCTCCGGCGATATCCTCGGTGCGGGTTTGATCCGTGCTTTGAAAGCGCGTCATCCCAATGCGCGTTTTGTTGGCGTAGCCGGTCCTCTGATGCAGGCCGAAGGCTGTGAAGCCTGGTTTGAAATGGAAGAGCTGGCGGTGATGGGGATTGTTGAAGTTCTCGAACGCCTGCCTCGTTTGCTTAAAATTCGTCGTGAACTGACCCAACGCTTTACCGAGCTTAAGCCCGATGTTTTCGTCGGTATCGATGCGCCCGATTTTAATATCACGCTGGAAGGCCGCTTAAAGCAGCAAGGTATTCGAACCATTCATTATGTCAGCCCGTCAGTATGGGCGTGGCGACAGAAGCGTGTTTTCAAAATTGGCAAGGCAACCGATTTGGTTTTAGCCTTTCTGCCTTTTGAAAAAGCGTTTTATGACAAATTCAATGTTCCGTGCCGTTTCATTGGCCATACGATGGCAGATGCAATGCCGCTCAATCCGGATAAACAGGCTGCGCGTCAAGCATTGGGCATTGCTCCCGATGCTTTGTGCTTAGCTTTACTGCCGGGCAGCCGTAGCGCCGAAGTTGAGATGTTGAGCGCTGACTTCTTAAAAACAGCGATGATCTTGCGGGAGAAGTATCCGGCATTAGAAATCGTCGTACCGCTGGTTAACGCCAAACGCCGCGAACAGTTTGAACGCATTAAAGCTGAAGTGGCACCAGAATTAACCGCTCATCTTCTCGATGGACAAGCGCGTAATGCGATGTACGCCAGCGATGCGGCGCTGTTAGCTTCTGGTACGGCAGCGCTGGAATGTATGCTGGCGAAATGCCCAATGGTGGTTGGCTACCGCATGAAACCGTTCACCTTCTGGTTGGCTGAGCGTCTGGTGAAAACAGATTATGTTTCATTGCCAAATCTGTTGGCGCGCCGTGAGTTGGTGCAAGAACTGCTACAGCACGATTGCCAGCCTGAAAAATTAGCCGCTGCTTTATTGCCGCTGTTAGAAGGTGGCGAAGCCACTAAAGTCTTGCAAAAGACCTTCCTCGAATTGCACCAAAGTATCCGCTGCGGCGCCGATGAACAAGCGGCCGATGCGGTACTGTCTTTAGTTAA
Source organism: Hafnia sp. (assembly GCF_036648275.1). Classification (NCBI taxonomy): domain Bacteria; kingdom Pseudomonadati; phylum Pseudomonadota; class Gammaproteobacteria; order Enterobacterales; family Hafniaceae; genus Hafnia; species Hafnia sp. Next base: position 29,702 of record NZ_JAVXIQ010000019.1, read on the forward strand.
TCAATAAGTTAATCAATAGGCCGTAATTCAATGAGCACCAATTCAGTGAGTGACATTTTTGTCTATCCTATCGCGCAGCGAATTGCAGGCGTTGATGAAGTAGGACGCGGGCCTTTGGTTGGCGCGGTTGTCACTGCGGCAGTGATCCTCGATCCTGCGCGTCCGATTGTGGGCTTGGCCGACTCGAAGAAATTAAGTGAAAAGCGCCGTAACGCACTGTATGACGAAATTATTGAGAAAGCGTTGAGCTGGAGCTTAGGCCGCGCAGAGCCGCACGAAATTGATGAGCTGAACATCCTGCATGCCACTATGCTGGCGATGCAAAGAGCAGTGGCTGGATTGTCGATCGAACCTGACTTTGTGCTGATTGATGGTAATCGTTGCCCGAAATTGCCTATGGCTTCGCAGGCCGTAGTGAAAGGTGATAGCCGCGTGGCTGAAATCAGCGCGGCCTCTATTTTGGCTAAAGTCACCCGCGACCGTGAAATGGAAGTTCTGGATGCCCAATTCCCAGACTATGGTTTTGCACAGCATAAAGGCTATCCAACTGCTTTCCATCTTGAGCGCTTAGCGCAGTTGGGCGCAACTGAACACCACCGTCGCAGCTTTGGGCCGGTTAAACGTGTTCTTGGGTTAATATAATTAATCCCCATCTATGTACTACTTTAGTAACCGGTTTTTAGGCGAGTAATTGACATATGGCAGAACCACGTTTCATACATTTGCGCGTTCACAGTGACTATTCCATGATCGATGGGCTGGCGAAAGTCGGCCCATTAGTCAAGAAAGTGGCTGCGCTAGGTATGCCTGCCTTTGCGATTACTGACCATACCAATATGTGCGGGCTAGTGAAGTTTTATGGCGCGGCGCACGGGGCTGGAATCAAGCCGATTATTGGCGCAGATGTATTGGTTAAAAGCGAAATGCTGGGCGATGAGCTTTCGCATTTAACTATATTGGCGGCAAATAACACCGGTTATCAAAACCTAACCCTGCTTATTTCACATGCGTATCAACGTGGTTATGGTGCCGATGGCCCGGTCATCGACCGTGATTGGCTGATTGAATACCGTGAAGGGCTGATATTGCTGTCAGGCGCACGCCAAGGTGACGTAGGTAAAATGCTCCTGCGTGGTAATCAGCAGCTAGCGCATGAGTGCGTTGATTTTTATCAGCAATATTTTCCTGATCGCTATTATCTAGAGCTTATACGCACTGGCCGCCCTGATGAAGAGAGCTATCTGCATTTTGCCGTGGCCTTGGCTGAAGAGCGCGATCTTCCGGTCGTGGCTACCAACGATGTGCGCTTTCTAGAAACCGGTGATTTCGATGCGCATGAAATTCGAGTCGCTATCCATGATGGTTTCACCTTAGACGATCCAAAACGACCTAAAAACTACAGTGCTCAGCAGTACATGCGCAGCGAAGAAGAGATGTGTGAGCTGTTTGCCGACATCCCCGAAGCGCTTGAAAACAGCGTAGAGATTGCTAAGCGTTGTAACGTGACGATCCGGTTAGGTGAGTATTTTCTGCCACAGTTTCCGACTGGCGAGATGTCGACCGAAGACTTCTTGGTGGCAAAATCCAAGCAGGGTTTGGAAGAACGTCTCGAGTTTTTATTTCCCGATCCTGAAGAGCGCGCCAAACGCCGTCCTGAGTATGACGAGCGTTTAGAGATTGAACTCAAAGTTATCAACCAGATGGGATTCCCTGGCTACTTCCTGATCGTGATGGAGTTTATCCAGTGGTCGAAAGATAACGGCGTACCGGTAGGGCCGGGGCGTGGTTCTGGTGCGGGGTCGTTAGTGGCCTATGCGCTGAAAATCACCGATCTGGATCCGCTGGAGTTCGATCTGCTGTTCGAACGATTCTTGAACCCAGAACGTGTTTCCATGCCTGACTTTGACGTCGACTTTTGCATGGAGAAACGCGATCGGGTTATCGATCACGTGGCTGAAATGTACGGTCGTGATGCGGTATCGCAGATTATTACCTTCGGTACCATGGCGGCGAAAGCGGTTATCCGCGACGTTGGCCGCGTATTAGGGCATCCGTATGGTTTTGTCGATCGTATATCAAAATTAGTGCCGCCAGAGCCGGGGATGACGCTGGCTAAAGCCTTTGAAGCTGAACCGCAGCTGCCAGAAATTTATGAGGCGGATGAAGAGGTTCGTGCGCTGATCGACATGGCTCGTAAGCTTGAAGGCGTCACGCGTAACGCCGGTAAGCACGCTGGTGGGGTGGTAATTTCACCGACCAAAATTACTGACTTTGCGCCGCTATACTGTGACTCTGAAGGTAATCACCCCGTCACACAGTTTGATAAAAGCGACGTAGAGTATGCAGGCCTAGTTAAGTTTGACTTCTTGGGCCTGCGAACGCTGACGATCATCGACTGGGCGCTTGAGATGATTAACGCCCGCCGTGCTAAAGCGGGCGAAGAGCCAATCGACATTGCGGCTATTCCGCTCGACGATAAAAAAAGTTTCGATATGCTGCAACGCTCGGAAACCACGGCGGTATTCCAGCTTGAATCGCGCGGCATGAAAGATTTGATCAAACGCCTGAAGCCTGACTGCTTCGAAGATATGATCGCATTGGTGGCGCTTTTCCGCCCCGGTCCTTTGCAGTCAGGGATGGTTGATAACTTTATCGACCGTAAACACGGGCGTGAAGAAGTGTCTTACCCTGATGTTCAGTGGCAGCATGAGTCACTGAAACCCGTGCTGGAGCCGACCTACGGCATTATCCTGTATCAAGAACAGGTTATGCAGATTGCTCAGGTGCTCGCCGGCTATACGCTAGGCGGCGCAGACATGCTTCGTCGTGCAATGGGTAAAAAGAATCCCGTTGAAATGGCTAAGCAGCGCGGTGGGTTTGAAGATGGAGCCAAAGCGCGTGGCGTTGACGGTGAGCTGGCGGTTAAAATCTTCGACTTGGTAGAGAAATTTGCCGGTTATGGGTTTAACAAATCGCACTCCGCTGCCTATGCGCTGGTTTCCTATCAAACGCTGTGGCTAAAGGCGCACTATCCCGCTGAGTTTATGGCTGCGGTAATGACAGCCGATATGGATAACACCGAAAAAGTTGTTGGCTTGGTGGATGAATGCTGGCGCATGGGGCTAAAAGTTCTGCCGCCGGATATTAACAGCGGGCAGTATCATTTCCACGTGAATGACGATGGCGAAATTGTTTACGGTATCGGTGCGATTAAAGGCGTGGGTGAGGGGCCGATTGAGGCTATCATCGACGCGCGTAACGAAGGCGGTCATTTCAAAGAGTTATTTGATCTGTGTGCTAGAACAGACACTAAAAAGCTAAACCGGCGTATGCTGGAGAAGCTTATTATGTCTGGTGCATTTGACCGTTTAGGTCCGCACCGTGCTGCGCTGATGAACTCGCTGAATGACGCATTGAAAGCCGCAGATCAACATGCCAAAGCAGAGGCTATTGGTCAGGTGGATATGTTTGGCGTACTGGCTGAAGCACCTGAACAAGTTGAGAAATCCTATAGCAGCGTTGCACCGTGGCCTGCTCAGGTGGTATTGGATGGCGAGCGTGAAACGTTAGGTTTATATCTAACAGGCCACCCCATCACCCAATACCTGAAGGAGATAGAGCGCTACGCCGGTGGCATGCGCCTAAAAGATATGCATCCGACGGATCGGGGCAAAATGACCACTGCGGTTGGTCTCGTGGTAGCTGCACGAGTGATGACCACCAAGCGGGGTAATCGTATTGGCGTTTGCACACTGGATGACCGTTCCGGTCGTCTCGAAGTGATGCTATTTACCGATGCGTTAGATAAATACCAACATTTGCTGGAAAAAGACCGTATCCTGATTGCCAGCGGACAGGTCAGCTTTGATGACTTTAGCGGTGGGCTTAAAATGATCGCCCGCGAGCTAATGGACATCAGTGAAGCACGCGAAAAATATGCGCGTGGGCTTGCTATCTCGCTGACTGACAGGCAAATTGATGACCAGCTTTTAAACCGTCTCCGCGACTCGTTGGAACCACATCGGTCGGGGACGATTCCAGTGCATTTATACTATCAACGTGATAATGCACGCGCTAAGTTAAGATTTGGCGCGGCCTGGCGGGTAACGCCGACAGATCGCCTGCTAGTTGACCTTCGTACTCTGGTGGGTAATGAACAGGTTGAACTGGAATTTGACTAATATAGGAATACTATGAGTCTGAATTTTCTGGATTTTGAACAGCCGATTGCAGAACTTGAAGCGAAAATTGACTCGCTAACTTCAGTCAGCCGTCAAGACGAAAAATTAGATATTAATATCGACGAAGAAGTACAGCGCCTGCGTGATAAGAGCGTTGAACTGACACGTAAGATATTTTCTGATCTGGGTGCATGGCAGGTTGCGCAATTAGCGCGCCATCCGCGTCGTCCTTATACGCTGGATTATATCGAACATATCTTTACTGACTTCGATGAGTTGGCAGGCGATCGCGCCTATGCTGATGACAAGGCGATTGTCGGTGGTATGGCTCGTTTAAATGGTCGCGCGGTGATGATTATTGGTCATCAGAAAGGACGTGAAACCAAAGAGAAAATCCGTCGCAACTTTGGTATGCCAGCGCCGGAAGGATACCGTAAGGCTCTGCGCCTGATGGAAATGGCCGAGCGCTTTAAACTGCCAATCATTACCTTTATCGACACCCCAGGAGCATATCCTGGCGTTGGCGCTGAAGAGCGTGGTCAGTCCGAAGCTATCGCTCGTAACCTGCGTGAAATGTCAGGTTTGACCGTGCCGGTTATCTGCACCGTGATTGGTGAAGGTGGTTCGGGTGGTGCGTTGGCTATCGGCGTTGGCGATAAAGTTAACATGCTACAGTACAGCACCTACTCCGTTATTTCTCCGGAAGGTTGCGCCTCAATTCTGTGGAAGAGCGCCGATAAAGCGCCATTAGCCGCCGATGCGATGGGTATTACGGCTCCGCGTCTGAAAGAACTTAAGCTGATTGACTCTGTTATCCCTGAACCTTTGGGCGGTGCGCATCGCGATGTTCCTGCGATTGCTGCATCTCTGAAAGCGCAGCTATTAGCAGATTTAGGCGATCTTGATGTGTTAGAAACAGAAGAACTGTTGAATCGTCGCTACCAGCGCCTGATGAACTACGGTTACTGCTGATAGCCATCACGAGTAATGTTCATTCTAAAGCCCGGTTATGCCGGGCTTTGTTGTTTTTATCGTTCGTTCAGTTTCTTTTGTTTGGCTTACACTTTATGAAGCGCTTTTTGTCAGCGTAAAATTGCTTTCTGCATTGTTAAGGGGTAATTTCCCCGAGAATCGTTTGCATTTGGAGGCTGTGTGAAACTCAATAAAATCCACCACATCGCAATTATTGCGTCAGATTATCAGCGCAGTAAGTCTTTCTACTGTGATGTTTTAGGTTTTACGTTACTGAGCGAAGTGTATCGCGCAGAGCGTGATTCTTGGAAAGGGGATTTAGCACTGAACGGTGACTATACGATTGAGCTGTTTTCATTTCCAAAGCCTCCCGCGCGCGTGTCTCGGCCTGAAGCCTGTGGTTTGCGTCATCTGGCATTCAGCGTAGATGATATTGATAGTGCGGTAAAACATCTGGAAAATCATGCGGTGCGTTGTGAAGAGGTACGCATTGACCCCTATACTGAACGTCGATTTACATTTTTCTCGGATCCTGATGGGCTGCCGCTTGAGCTCTATCAAATGGGTGATGACTTGAAAAATAGTACCAATTGCTGAAAATATAATACCAAAAGTGCATAGGGTGCAGCGGTTTACTGTGTAACAAGTCCCGCTGTGCTACTATTGCGCGCTTCTTTCCATTTCCCTCTGAGCCTTAGCACACCATGCAAGAGCAAACTTTCCGCGTTGGCGAATGGTTGGTTTTAGCCGCTGATAATAAGATCACCCGTGATGGTCGTTTATTAGTGCTAGAGCCTCGCCTCATCGATATGTTGAGCTACTTTGCTCATCATCCCGATACGGTACTAAGCAGGGATGAACTAATTGATAACGTATGGAAACGTAATATTGTCACCAATCATGTGGTGACTCAGTGTATCTCTGAGCTGAGGAAATATTTAAAAGACGGGCGACCTGACGCGCCCGAGTACATCGTGACAGTGCCTAAACGCGGCTACAAACTGGTTGAACCGGTTATCTGGTGCGAAGAGGGCGGGGCTGATTTTACTTTGCCGACTCAAGCGCCGGTCAAAGTGGTGATTGAGCACGAGCCGGAAGATGGCAGCGCGATCTCGCATACTGTCACTGCATCTGATGTTCATCCTGAGCAATCATCGCTTAGCCATGTCCAAACGGCCAGCCCTGACGTCGCACCGAAAGATACGGGCGATAAAAAACGTTCGTCTAAGCTGTGGCGCTCACGTTTTTGGGTGTGGGTTGCATTTTTATCCTCATTGGTGTTGTGTATCTCGTTGATTGGGCTAGCCGTTTTTAATCAGCGAGTGCCTGTTGCTCCTGCGCCCATGCTGCTGAATCCTCGTGATATTGATATCCGTATTCAGGGCGGGAATAGTTGCACCAACTGGACTAATCAGCTTTCGTACGTCGTTGGCCTGAGCGAAATGCTAGCGCAGGGTCTGAATACCCATTCAACGTTTTTAGTGCACGATCAAACCAACTACAACTACGGCGGGCCGAGCAGTTCAGGCAAGTCTATGTTCATTGAGTTTGTGAATCAGAGGCACTATCGCGCACAGCAGTGTTTCTTGTCCGTGCGCCTGATTGATAACGCTGATAGCTCAGTGATGCTGGAGAAACGCTACTTTATTACGACGGATAATTTGCTGACGGTGCAGAAAGACTTCATCGATAGCATGTTCCAAACGTTAAAAGTGGTTCAGCCTGCGAGTATGGTACAGAGAATTGAAACGCTGGTGCCGCAGCATAGTCAGATATTGCAGCTCTATTATCAGGCTCACCAGCTTTTGATTCAGGGCGATAGCGATTCATTGAATCAAGCTAGTACCTTACTTGCCCAGATTACAAAACAGTCGCCGGACTTTGTTTATGCGCGTGCAGAAAAAGCGTTGGTAGATATATTGCTGAATTCATACCAGCCGTTTAATGCCTCAGATCTCGCTGCTCTGCGTAAAGAGATTACTGACGTTGAGGCTATTCCAATATTGCAAAATAGCGCAATTATTCAGCAGATATATGCGGTTGATTATTTAAGTCAGGGTAAAGTCGATGAAGCCTTTAAGATGATTAATAAAGGCATAGATTTAGAGATGTCTTGGTTAAACTATGTCTTACTTGGCAAAGTCTACGAATTGAAAGGACAAAATAACCTTGCTGCAGATGCTTATATTACCGCTTTCAATTTACGTCCAGGAAATAATACCTTGGATTGGATCAAAAATGGCGTCTTCCAAACCAATGTTATCCGCGTTGCCCCTTACTTAGCGAATTACGACTTCTCCGATAACAATTAATTTGTATGATATTTAATCCAGCCTGTTCCCTTATAAAGGAGCAGGCTTTTTTTACCCCCAAAGAATTATAAACCTCCCTCGGATTCTTCACTGACAATGAAAAATATATGCATTAAGTGTGTTGTTTTTTTGTTTCTCTGTATGTGTTAATTTTGTTTCATTAAACGTTATTTTACCTTAAAAAATCAGCGGTAATTTTTATGTCAACATACTGTTTTTATTGGTTTAATTTTTATTTTCTTGATGTTTTTTTATTGTCTGGATAAAAAGGTCAAGATGTCATTTCTTGGGACACGCTGATAATTTAACTTTACCTTTAGGACTTTTATTTTGCCGGTCAGTAACATGCATCCCATCAAGTCGAACACCTAACTGCGGTAATGAGTGAATACGACTTTTCTGAAAATTAATCAGGAGCAACTGACCATGTCATCAAGCAAGAAAATCGGGCTAATTGCCTGCACCGGCGTAGTAGCTGGTAATATGATGGGGAGCGGTATTGCACTATTACCTGCGAACCTGGCGAGTCTCGGTTCCATCGCAATATTTGGTTGGATCATTTCATTAATCGGTGCAATGTCTCTAGCGTATGTATATGCACGTTTGGCTACTAAGAACCCTCAGGAAGGTGGCCCTATTGCTTATGCTGGTGAAATTGGTCCGGCATTCGGTTTCCAAACCGGTGTTCTTTATTACCATGCAAACTGGATTGGTAATTTAGCAATCGGTATTACCGCAGTTTCTTATCTATCTACTTTCTTCCCAGTATTGAATAGCCCAATTGCAGCTGGCGCAGCATGTATCGCCATTGTATGGATCTTCACTTTCGTGAATATGCTGGGTGGTACTTGGGTAAGCCGCTTAACTACTATCGGTCTGGTTCTGGTGTTAATCCCAGTAATCGGTACTGCTATCGCAGGTTGGGCTTGGTTTGACCCTGCTACTTATCACGCTAACTGGAACACTTCTGGCGGTACCGATAGCCACGCGGTTATCAAAAGTATCCTGCTGTGCCTGTGGGCGTTCGTCGGTGTTGAATCCGCAGCGGTAAGTACTGGTATGGTGAAAAACCCATCTCGTACCGTTCCACTGGCTACCATGTTGGGTACTGCTCTGGCAGGTATCGTTTATATCGCAGCAACTCAGGTTATCGCAGGTATCTACCCAGCGAGCCAAATGGCGGCTTCTGGTGCACCGTTCGCAATGAGTGCTTCAACTATGGTTGGCGGCTGGGCTGCTCCAGTAGTGTCTGCTTTCACCGCATTCGCATGTTTAACCTCTTTAGGTTCTTGGATGATGCTGGTGGGTCAAGCCGGTGTGCGTGCTGCTAAAGACGGTAACTTCCCTAAAGTGTACGGCGAGCTGGACAAAAACGGCATTCCTAAGAAAGGCCTGTTGTTAGCCGCAGTGAAAATGACCGTACTGATGGTTCTGATTACTGTAATGAGCGCTAGCGGCGGTAAAGCGTCTGACCTGTTCGGTGAACTGACAGGTATCGCGGTTCTGCTGACTATGCTGCCTTACTTCTACTCTTGCGTTGACCTGATTCGTTTCGAAGGCGCCAACGTGAAAAACCTGTTGAGCCTGGTTGCATCGGTTCTGGGTTGTTGCTTCTGCTTTATCGCTCTGATGGGTGCGGGTTCATTCGAACTGTCCGGTACCTTCATCGTGAGCCTGGTTATCCTGATGTTCTATGCACGTAAAATGAACTCTCGCAAACCACAAGCTAGCGCAGACAGCAACGCATAAGTGACTTGGCTAACGCCACGTACACAACGAATTGAGTAATCCTCGCGATTACACACAGCAAGACAATTAATTTATCCAGCCTCTCTCTGTTTGAAGTACTTCTACTGAAAAGTAGAGAGGGGCCAGCTTTTTGCCTGGAGAATTAGAGTATGAATATTATTGCCATCTTGAATCACATGGGCGTCTACTTCAAAGAAGAGCCTATCCGTGAACTGCACAAGGCACTGGAAGCACTCGATTTTCAGATTGTTTATCCAAACGACCGTGAAGACCTGCTGAAACTCATCGACAACAATGCACGTCTGTGCGGCGTTATCTTCGACTGGGATACTTACAATCTCGACCTGTGCGAAGAAATCAGCGCGATGAACGAACATCTGCCTGTTTATGCGTTCGCCAACACCCACTCTACTCTGGATGTTAGCCTGAACGATCTGCGTCTGAACGTTGAGTTCTTCGAATATGCACTGGGCGCAGCTCAGGATATCGCACAGAAAATCCGTCAGAGCACCGACGCATACATCGACGAAATTCTGCCTCCGTTGACCAAAGCACTGTTCAACTACGTTAAAGAAGGTAAATACACCTTCTGTACTCCGGGTCACATGGGCGGTACTGCGTTCCAGAAATCCCCAGTGGGCAGCATCTTCTATGATTTCTTCGGCGCTAACGCGATGAAATCTGATATCTCCATCTCTGTGGGTGAACTGGGTTCTCTGCTTGACCACTCAGGTCCACACAAAGAAGCTGAAGAATACATTGCGCGTACTTTCAACGCAGAACGCAGCTACATGGTGACTAACGGTACTTCTACCGCGAACAAAATCGTTGGTATGTACTCAGCACCAGCTGGCAGCACCGTTCTGATTGACCGTAACTGCCATAAGTCTCTGACTCACTTGATGATGATGAGCGACATCACTCCTATCTACTTCCGTCCAACCCGTAACGCTTACGGTATTTTGGGTGGTATTCCTAAGAGTGAATTCCAGCACGACACCATCGCTGAACGCGTTGCACAAACTCCAAATGCAACCTGGCCAGTTCACGCCGTAGTGACTAACTCCACTTACGACGGTCTGCTGTACAACACTGATTACATCAAAGAAGCGCTGGACGTTAAATCCATCCACTTTGACTCTGCATGGGTTCCTTACACCAACTTCAGCCCGATCTACAAAGGTCTGTGCGGTATGAGCGGTGGCCGTGTTGAAGGCAAAGTCATTTATGAAACTCAGTCTACTCATAAACTGCTGGCTGCATTCTCTCAGGCTTCAATGATTCACGTTAAAGGTGATATCAACGAAGAAACCTTCAACGAAGCCTACATGATGCACACCTCTACTTCTCCTCATTACGGCATCGTGGCTTCTACCGAAACCGCAGCAGCAATGATGAAAGGTAATGCCGGTAAACGTCTGATCAACGGTTCTATCGAACGTGCGATTCGTTTCCGTAAAGAAATCAAACGTCTGAACTCCGAGTCTGAAGGCTGGTTCTTCGACGTATGGCAGCCAGAAGGTATCGACGAAGCGAAATGCTGGCCTTTGGATTCCAAAGACAACTGGCATGGCTTCAAAGATATCGATAACGACCACATGTATCTGGACCCAATCAAAGTCACTCTGTTGACTCCAGGGATGCAGAAAGATGGTTCAATGGCTGATACCGGTATCCCAGCGTCTATCGTTTCTAAATACTTAGACGAACACGGCATCATCGTTGAGAAAACTGGTCCATACAACTTGCTGTTCCTGTTCAGCATCGGTATCGACAAAACTAAAGCACTGAGCCTGCTGCGTGCGCTGACCGAGTTCAAACGTTCATACGACTTGAACCTGCGCGTTAAGAACATGCTGCCTTCACTGTATCGTGAAGATCCAGAGTTCTATGAAAACATGCGTATTCAGGACTTGGCACAGGGCATCCATGCGCTGATCCAACACCACAACCTGCCGGACCTGATGTACCGTGCATTTGAAGTGTTGCCAACCATGGTTATGAACCCACATGCAGCGTTCCAAAAAGAACTGCGTGGCCAGACTGAAGAAGTTTATCTGGAAGAGATGATCGGCAAAGTTAATGCCAACATGATCCTGCCATATCCTCCAGGAGTTCCTTTGGTAATGCCAGGTGAAATGCTGACCGAAGAAAGCCGCCCAGTTCTGGAATTCTTGCAGATGCTGTGCGAAATCGGTGCACATTACCCAGGCTTTGAAACTGATATCCACGGTGCATATCGTCAGGCTGACGGTCGCTACACTGTTAAAGTTATCAAAGACCAGAAGTAATTGACTGACTGAGGGGGCGTCCTGCTAAAGGACGCCCCCTTTTATTATGCAACCCCCTTAAATGGGAGATGACATGAAAACACCCTCACAACCGCGCGCTATCTACTATGTCGTAGCATTGCAAATCTGGGAATATTTCAGCTTTTACGGCATGCGTGCGTTATTGATCCTTTATCTCACCCATCAGCTTGGGTATAACGACACCCACGCTTTCAGTCTCTATAGCGCCTACGCTTCATTGGTTTACGTCACCCCAATTATCGGTGGGATCCTTGCAGATAAACTGCTGGGCAACCGAATGGCGGTGATAGCCGGGGCTATCCTGATGACGTTAGGCCATGTGGTTCTCGGCGTCAGTGCGGTTTCACCTTCATCTCTCTATTTAGCCTTAGCCATCATCGTGTGTGGTTACGGGCTGTTCAAATCCAATATCAGCTGCCTGCTAGGCGAGCTTTATGCTCCTGAAGATCCGCGCCGTGACGGCGGTTTCTCCTTGCTGTATGCCGCTGGAAACATTGGTTCTATCGTTGCCCCCATTGCCTGCGGCCTTGCTGCCGAGCAGTATGGCTGGCACGTCGGCTTCGCATTAGCCGGAATCGGCATGTTTGCCGGTTTGATTATCTTCTTATGCGGACACAAACATTTCCGCCATACCGTTGGTGTGAACCATCAGGGTATGAAAAATAAAACGCTGCGCATTCCTAACTGGGGATGGTTGCTGGCGGCGGTGGTTCTTTCTCCGCTCTTTGTCGCCGTTCTTTTCTGGCGCGACTGGTCAAGCTACGCGCTGGCGCTGGTGTGTGCCGCGGCCATTATTATTATGGTGAGCATTTATCGTCGAGCAGAGCCGGATCAGCGTAAAGGCCTGCTACAAATTGTGATTTTAATGCTGCTCGGTACGCTGTTCTGGGCGTTTGCCCAACAGGGCGGCAGCTCAATCAGCTTGTTCATAGACCGCTTTGTGAATCGCCAATGGTTCTCTTTCACCATTCCTACGGCGGTGTTCCAATCGGTTAACGGTTTTGCCGTTATGCTAAGCGGCGTGGTTCTGGCTTGGCTGGTTCGCGAAAACAGCAACGGCAACCGTATATTGCGCATTTGGGGTAAGTTTGCTCTTGGGCTGGCGCTGATTAGCGCAGGCTTCGGCATTCTCACCTTCAACGCTCGCTGGGCGGCGGTTCATGGCCAAGGCTCAATGGCATTAACCGTTTTAGGCCTAGCGGTGATGGGATGCGCAGAACTCTTTATCGATCCAGTGGCGATGGCACAGATTACTCGGCTGAAAATTCCGGGAGTGACGGGCGTCCTTACCGGGATCTACATGTTGGCAACTGGATCGATAGCCAACTATCTTGCGGGTATTATCGCAAATCAAACCGCTGAAGTTTCATTTGAACAAGGCGGCGAAGCGACGGCACACTCCGTTATGGCGTATGTCAGCGTGTTTAGCGATATCGCATGGGGCGCGCTTGGCTGCGTTGGACTGGTTGCGGTGATTTGGCTGTGTCATATGTTTATGGTGCGCCGCAACACAGTTGCCGCCGAGTCGTGCGAATAAGGACTTGCTTCCAACAGAGCGGATGGTTAACGTTCTGATATTCAATCGTTCAGGGCGGTGACCGCGCCGTAAAGTGTCATGAATAGCTCAGAAATCCAGATGCGAATTGCCAGCAAACTTCAGGGGCGTTCGCATCTGATGGTTGCTTTCAGCGGTGGGCTTGATTCTACCGTTTTACTGCATGCGCTCGTTCAGTTGCGTATGCAGAATTTCCCCCATTTACAGCTACGGGCTGCGCATGTGCACCACGGGCTCAGCCGCTACGCTGATTTATGGGTCGATCACTGTAAGTCAGTGTGCCAGCAATGGCAGGTGCCGCTGCATGTCCTACGGGTTAAAGTGGATGCCCAGCGCAGCGGTGTTGAAGCCGCCGCGCGTGATGCCCGCTACCATGCGATAGCCGGACTTATCGGTAATCACGAAACCCTGCTGACCGCGCAGCATCTCGACGATCAGTGTGAAACCTTTTTATTGGCACTTAAACGCGGCAGCGGCCCGACGGGACTTTCCGCGATGGCCAGCCACATGCCGTTTTTCAGCACCGAACAGATACGTCCGTTGCTCGACATCAGCCGTGCCCAGCTAGAAGAATATGCCGCCAGCTACGATCTCAAATGGGTTGAAGACGACAGCAATCAAGACGATCGCTTCGATCGCAACTTCCTACGCCTGCGCGTGATCCCAAATCTACGCGACCGCTGGCCACACTTTCCTGAAGCCGTTGCCCGCAGCGCCAGCCTATGTGCCGAGCAGGAACAGCTGCTCGATGAGCTCTTGTTAGACTCGCTACAGTCTCTGATGAGCGAAGATGACTCGCTGAATATCGAAGGCCTGTTGCCGATGTCTGAGGCCAAGCGCTATGCGCTATTGCGCCGCTGGATTGCCTGCTTTGGCGTCATGATGCCGACTCGTGAACAGCTGCAACGCCTCTGGAACGAAGTCGCAACCGCACGTGAAGACGCAGAGCCGCAGCTTCAACTCGGTAAAAATCAGGTTCGCCGTTATCGCCAGCATCTATACCTGTTGCCTCCGCTGCGTTCGCTCAAAACAGAAGTCATCGCATGGGATCCGCGTGAATCCTTGCCGCTGCCAGATGGTCTCGGTGAATTACAGCTCGGTGAGCGCGGAATATGCGTGCGCGCCCCAACATCGGATGAAGTCGTCTCGATCCGCTTTGCTGCTCATGGCACACTACGCATCGTCGGACGCCGCCATTCACGCCCAATAAAAAAAATCTGGCAAGAACATAACATTCCGCCATGGGAGCGTGAACGAACACCTATGCTCTACTATGGTGAAACGCTAATCGCCGCACTCGGCGTTTTCATTACCCAAGATGGGCAGGGGATGGCGGATCGGCCGGTGTGGAATATACACTGGACCAAAGACTGGATGTAAATCTCCGTCATACTTCAAGCTACAAATGCGTTGGCTACACACGTTCACCCCAGTCACTTACTTGCGTAAGCTCCTAGGGATTCACGTGTTTGCCGCCTTTTTGTAGCCTGAATTATTTAGGAGATTAGTCTGGGGGATACAGCTCCAATTACGTTGAGGATAAATCTCCGTCATACTTCAAGCTATAGATGCGTTGGTTACAGTGATGGCAATGTCGAGGAAGATAATAATGATGAAAAAATTAATGACTGCGGTAGTGCTGACTGCGGTGGTTTCTCTACCTGCATTTGCGGCGGGTGATGCGGCTGCGGGAAAAAATAAAGCGATGACCTGCGTGGCTTGCCATGGCATGGAAGGCAAAGTTACGGTGCCGATGTATCCTAATTTAGCCGGGCAGAACGCGATGTATCTGGAGCAGGCGCTGAAGGATTATAAAAGCGGCGGGCGTTCAGGTGGACAAGCTGAAGTGATGAAAGCCTATGTTGGCAATCTTTCTGAGCAGGATATCAGCGATTTAGCCGCGTATTACGCGAGTCTGAAACCATAATGAAAAGGGCGATGAAATCATCGCCCTTCGTCTATCTGTTTCGTCAATCTATCTTGGTGGAGAGGTGTGCCGAAAGGGGTTAAGACATGCTTACGTTGACGGTGCCAATTTCAGGATGACTGAAGCTGGCAATGTGGTCTAAACGTAACTCCCGTGGCTCGCCGTCTTGCTCAATAACCAGATATTCTACGTGTTTACGTGAAATCAGGTCGTTGGCTTTGGCTTGCAACTTCTCTCCGTTGCGCAGTTCTAGCGCCAGTATCAGATGATGCTGGCAGGCGAGTTCCAAATTGTCGTAATCGTCACAGTTGATTGGCTGATACTCTTCAATTTTCGACATAATCACTCACCAATAAGTTAGCGGCGGCATAGGCCGCCTGTTCCCTAACGGCAGAGGGCAGCGCTTCGTTGGCTGCAACCTCATCCAGAGCTTTTAAAACACAACCTAACGCATCAGGTATATATCCCAAATCCCCACTACCGATCTGGGCGTACATACGGCGTACTAACTCAGAATATTGCTGCAAATTTATCCTCCTCTAAAGCTTATCCCTGTGACGGTTAGTCTGAAAAAATCGGCACGAGGATAAGCTCTGCTTATCTCATCGACTATAGCACAGCCGCCCTCACTAGAAAGCAGGCTGAGTTGCTACGCGATGTAATAAATCTGTTCTTTACACGTGACAGTCCCACTCTGACTAGTTGCCAGAAGGGGGATACGGTACACTGTTAACAATTATACGAGAGGATTTTATGGCATTAAAGGCAACGATTTACAAAGCTAACGTCAATATTGCAGATATGGATCGTCATTTTTATCATGATGCTTCTTTGACGCTGGCACAGCATCCATCAGAAACTGAACAACGCATGATGCTGCGGCTTTTAGTCTGGATTTGCCACGCAAACGAGCGCCTGACTTTTACCAAAGGATTGTGCGCCGACGATGAGCCTGAATTATGGCTACGTAATGATTACAACGGGATCGATCTGTGGATTGAACTCGGCTTACCTGATGAGAAACGTCTTAAAAAAGCCTGTTCGTTATCGCAGGAAGTGGTGCTCTACGCTTATAGTGAACGCGCTGGGCGTGTGTGGTGGCAGCAGAATCAGGCAAAACTGAGCGGGCTTAAAGCGCTATCCATTCGTTTTGTTAGCGATGAAATTATGGCGCTGCTGCCTAAGTTTGCTAATCGCACCATGGACTTACAGGCAACAATTCAGGAAGGCGCAATCTGGCTATCTGACGCGCAAAATAACGTTGAGATCCAGTTTGATCACTGGAAGCCTGCGGGAGTCTGAGATGTTGCAGATTACCAACACAGTATCCGTAAGCGATGACGAAATTGAAATCACCGCGATCCGCGCGCAGGGCAACGGTGGCCAAAATGTGAATAAGTCTTCAACGGCGATTCACCTACGCTTTGATATTCGCAGCTCCAGTTTACCGCCTTTGTACCAAGAGCGTTTACTGGCGATGAGTCATCATCTGATAACCCCCGACGGCGTCATTATTATCAAGGCGCAGGAATATCGGAGTCAGGAGATGAATCGCGAAGCGGCGCTGGCAAGATTGACGGAATTAATTAAATCGGCAGGCGTGGTGGAGAAAGTTCGCCGTCCAACGAAGCCGAGTCGAAATGCAAAACGTAAGCGGGTAGAAAGCAAAACCCGACGCGGGGTGACGAAATCTTTACGTGGCAAGGTGAGTGCGGATTAGCGTTTGTGCTTGGTATGTCACCGAAGATTAAAATAATAGGGACCCACAGTAGGAGAACAACTGTGAAAAAATTGGCTATTTCGCTGTTTTTGGCAGCGGGTGCTATGGCACTGTTCGGGTGTAACGCTCGTTCCCAATATGTAGAACAACCTCTCAAGCCGATGGCGCAAAGTTTTCAGGGCGTATTGCCTTGTGCTGACTGCGAGGGCATGGATACGTCGCTGTTCTTGGAAAAGGACGGCACCTTTGTACTGAAAGAGATCTATCGTGGCGCACGCGATGGCGATCAGACTTTCGCAGAATATGGCAGTTGGCAGCGTACCGCGGATAAGCTAGTGCTAACCGGTACTGATGGCAATAAGCGCTATTTTCGTCCGAAAGGCAACAACTTGACGATGTTGGATGCTAGCGGTAACGACATCGATTCTTCGCTGAATTACACCTTAAAGGCAACGGACGCCACTTTGCCCGTCACGCCAATGACGTTTAAAGGCATGTATGTTTACATGGCGGATGCGGCAATCTTCCGTGATTGTGCTACCGGTAAGCAATTCCCTGTCAGCAACAATATTGCGCTGGAGCAAGGCTATAGCCATGCGCAGTCTGAGCCGGGACAGCCTGTGTTCTTAGAAATCCAAGGGCACTTTGCGGTAACGCCTTCGATGGAAGAAGGGCAGGTGGAAAAAGCGTTAGTTCCTGACGGTCAGCCTCATTTTGATGCCAAAGGCGGCTGTGCAAACTGAGCCTAAATGAATGCACTTCAGGGCTAGGCCCTGAAGTGTTTAAATTTTATCGGCGTGATGCAGTACAACGAACTTATCCCACAGCTGTTCATTACTTTCTAGATGAGCTGGGTCGCGAATAATCGTGTTGTCGATAGGACAGACCTTCATACAGGTCGGTTCGTCGTAGTGGCCTACGCATTCGGTGCAGCGCTCTGCATCAATCTCGTAAATATCCATTCCCATGGAAATCGCTTGGTTCGGGCACTCCGGCTCGCACATATCACAGTTGATACATTTTTTTGTGATCAGTAGGGCCATAACTCTCTCATAACGTTGCAGGGCGGTTTCAAATAAACCACTCAATGTGGGGCGGATAAATACTCGCGTGGGCGCGCGATTATACCCCCAGATGTGTCATACACCAATTTTTTCACTCGGGTTATCTCTCCCACGTTAGCGTTAGTTTAGCTACGTGGTTGTATCTTTGTAGGATGCTGGGTACCGTTAATACTATTGATCCAGTTCCAATGAATTAACCTGATTTAAACGAGAGGATGGGATTTTGCTTTCCCAAGGAGCCATTTTGACCGACAGCCAGTCAGCGACAAAAGCACAACGCGTGGTCTTCTTTGACCTTGATGGCACTCTGCATCAGCAAGATATGTTCGGCAGTTTTTTACGCTTTATGCTTTGGCATATGCCACAAAACCTGCTGTTAGTGATCCCTCTATTGCCGGTGATTGCTTTCGGCTTGATCGTTCAGGGAAGAGCAACGCGCTGGCCAATAAGCCTGCTGCTTTGGGCTATCACGTTTGGTCATCGGGAATCGCGGTTGAATGCGCTTGAGCGCCAGTTTGTGCAGGTATTTAAGCGTGACGTGGTGCCTTTCCCGGTTGTCATGGGGCGTTTAAAACAGTACTTAAGCAGCCAAACAGCAGAAGTGTGGCTGATTACCGGTTCCCCGCAGCGTTTGGTGGAGCAAGTTTATGCAGATGAACCTTTTATTCATCAGGTACGCATGATTGGCAGCCGGATGGTGCGTCGACGCGGTGGTTGGGTGCTGACACTGCGCTGTTTAGGGCCAGAAAAAGTGGTACAGCTAGAAAAGGAGCTGGGTAAACCGCTTAAGCTTTACAGTGGGTACAGCGACAGCCAGCAAGACAACCCGCTATTGTCGTTTTGCGAGCATCGCTTCCGAGTGAGTCCTACGGGAGAGTTACAGCAGTTAGAGTGAATCAAGAAGCCTCCCCTACAAAGGGGAGGCTTTAAAGCGTGATTACATCGCAGCTTTAAAGATAGCAACGATCTCTTCGTGCGTAGCCTGAATTGGGTTAGTGAAACCACAGGCATCTTTTAAGGCATTGGTTGCCAGCGTTGGCAGATCTTCTTCTTTCACGTTCAGTTCGGTCAAACCGGCAGGAATGTTGACGTCTTTTGCCAGTTTACGGATTTCTGCGATACACGCATCCGCACCCTGCTGGTCATTCATCTTGCTCACATCAACGCCCATAGCTGCCGCGATATCTTTCAGGCGAGCAGCAGACACTTTCGCGTTAAAGATCTGCACGTGCGGCAGCAGAACCGCATTACACACGCCGTGTGGCAAATCGTAGAAACCACCCAACTGGTGCGCCATCGCGTGCACATAGCCGAGTGATGCGTTGTTAAACGCCATACCGGCCAAGAACTGTGCATAGGCCATAGTTTCACGCGCTTCCATGCTGCTGCCGTTTTCCACCGCATGACGCAGCGACTGGCTGATCATGGTGACGGCTTTCAGCGCGCAGGCATCTGTGATTGGGTTAGCGGCGATAGACACGTAGGCTTCTACGGCGTGGGTCAGCGCATCCATACCGGTAGCCGCAGTCAGGCCTTTAGGCATGCCAGCCATTAGCTCAGGATCGTTTACTGACAGAATTGGCGTGACGTGTTTATCCACGATAGCCATTTTGATGTGACGATCAACGTCGGTAATGATGCAGAAACGCGTCATTTCAGACGCTGTACCCGCCGTGGTATTGATGGAAATCAGCGGTAACTGTGGTTTGGCTGATTGATCAACGCCTTCGTAATCACGGATGTCACCTCCGTTGGCAGCGACCAGGGCAATGCCTTTTGCGCAATCGTGTGGAGAACCACCGCCAAGGGAAATAACACAATCACTTTGATGCTGGCGCAGAATTTCTAAGCCTTCAGCGACGTTGATCGTTGTTGGGTTTGGATGAGTACCGTCATACACCGCGCTCTTAATGCCCATATCGGATAGCAAAGTCTGAACTTTGGCGACAACACCAATTTTGTTCAATACGTTGTCGGTAACA
Organism: Hafnia sp.; assembly: GCF_036648275.1. Lineage (NCBI taxonomy): Bacteria > Pseudomonadati > Pseudomonadota > Gammaproteobacteria > Enterobacterales > Hafniaceae > Hafnia > Hafnia sp. Next base: position 49,476 of record NZ_JAVXIQ010000019.1, read on the forward strand.
ATCAGCGCGTGCTTGTAGCCATAGCCTTTCATGGTGGTTGCCGCTTCGGCTAAGCAGCCAGCGCCAATCATATTGACTGAAGGGATAAAGAAGGTTGAAGTTGTCATCGGGTCATTCCTTAATGTGAGAAAATTAACAATCACGATACTATCCAAGGGGTAGATGAAATCTGATCTTCCTCAAAATTTGGCAGGAATAAAATAATAGCAAAATTAATATATCGATGATTTATATATTTGTGGCATGTGTGATGCGTGGCATTTATAAACATAGAGATGTAATTAAATGTGTTAGCGCCGCTAACCGATCTTTACGCGGGTGTAAAAAGTACTTCAGCGAAGGGGGGATTGGTGATAACCCCTGAGGCGTAGTTATCTGGCATCAGGGGATAGGGTGTGATTATTTTACCAAGGTTTGCGTTTTTTCAACGTCTTTCAAGCCGCCTTCGTTAACGGCATTTTTGTAGCCCATTTTTTGCAGCATTTTCTCTGCTTTACCTGACTGATTGCCGGTATTGCAATAAAGATGCAGAGTGTCGTTCTTATCCTGTGATACTTCGCTAATACGCTGATCTAGCTGCTTTAACGGAATATTCACCGCGCCCTTCACATGAGTTTCTTGATACTGATCCGGAGTACGCACGTCAATCCAATGCTCTGCGGCCCACAGTGAAGTTGAAACCATCAGCAGCGCACTGGCAATCAGCGCTTTTTTTACCATTCGAGTTTGACCAAACATCGTGATACATCTCCTTTGTGATTATCAAATAACGGCTTTCGCCTTATGCATACTACGCCAACGGAGTGCGTAAAACTTTGCGTACTCCCTACTATATTGAGAAAACGTTCAATCAAGGGAGTAATAGGCAGGAGCGAAGAGATTCCCCGCTATGATTAAAGTCCAAGATGCAACTTCAGATAAGAAGGGTATAATGCGCGCCCTGAATTAATGGAGGTGAGCACGTGAGCGAACTAAATGATGCTTACTGGATGAAGCAGGCGTTAGCGTTAGCGCAAAAAGCGTGGGATCAGGGCGAAGTGCCCGTCGGTGCGATTTTGGTGCTGGATGATAAAGTGATTGGGCAGGGCTGGAACCGTCCAATCACTCGACACGATCCAACCGCGCATGCCGAAATTATGGCGTTGCAGCAGGGCGGGCAGATTGTGCAGAACTATCGGCTGCTAAATGCAACGCTGTATGTCACGCTTGAGCCTTGTGTGATGTGCGCAGGCGCTATGGTGCACAGCCGTATTAAACGTTTGGTTTATGGTGCGAGTGATTTAAAAACCGGTGCAGCAGGCTCTTTGTTGGATATTCTGCGCCATCCGGGCATGAATCATCAGATAGAGATCGCATCTGGCGTGTTGGCTACCGAGTGCTCGGACATGCTGAGTCAGTTTTTCCAGCAGCGCCGCGAGCAGAAAAAAGCCGAGCGCGAGGCTCGGCGTCAAAATCTTTCAGGCTCTACCGATTAGAACGGCAGCAGTCCGCGTGGGCTGCGCTTTGTTCGTCCTTCCAGCGCCTGTTCAGGCGGCACCGCTGGATAGCCTTGACCTAATAACGCTTGGCGAGTTTGCTCGGCGGCAATCTGCTTCTCTTTTTCTAACAAATAACCTTCCAGACTCACCAGATAGCGGCGGATGTTTTCCACATACTGATAAGCCTCATGCCCGCGCGCATAGCCGTAGGTTAGATTCTGGTTATATTTCTTTTGGCTTAACATAGGCAGACGCTGTTTCACATCAACCCAGCTATTAGGATTCCCACCCTGTTTTTGCGTCAGCTGGCGCACGTCTAGCATGTGTCCGTAGCCCATGTTGTAGGCGGCTAATGCAAACCAGATTTTCTCATCTTCAGGAATGGTATCTGGCAGTTTATCCATCAAACGTTCGAGATAAAGTGCACCGCCCGCGATGCTTTGCTCGGGATCAAGACGATCTTTTACCCCTAGCCCATCTGCCGTGGCGCGGGTAAGCATCATTAAGCCTCGGACGCCGGTCGGTGACGTGGCCTGAGGGTTCCAGTGTGATTCTTGATAGGCAATGGCCGCCAGCAGTTTCCAATCGATTTTCTGGGCGTATTTTTTAAAGATCTCGCTCAGGTCGGGCAGCACATTATCAATTGCCGCTAAGAATGTTTTGATATCAACATAATCAAATCCGCCCACGTGGCCCAAATATTTTTCTTCCAAGCGTGCCAGTGAACCATCATCCACAATCTTGCTGAAATAATCCAAGACGGCGGCATACAGGCTGTCATCATCGTCGCGGTTGAGATACCACATTACGGGTTCTTCATCGCTGATATCGAAAGCTACGGCCAACTGCGGGTGAATGCGTTGGAAAAGCGCCACGCTCACAGAGTCGGCAATCGTATAATCCAGCGTACCTTGTACCACGCGCTGCATAAGATCGGTTGAGGACAAATCAGTAGACGACTCCCAGGTCAGATTGGGATATTTGGTCTGCTTGTATTGGCTCAGGGTGGTGACATGCGCAGAGCCCGACTGCACGGCGAGTATACCGCTCAAATCTTTAAGCGATTTCGGTCGTGGTTTGCCCTGACGATAAACTAACTGCTGTGATACTGAATAATAAGAAGGGCCAGTGCGAAAACGGCTGAGGCGTTCGGTATTATAAAGTAGACCCGCGGCAACCAGATCGCTTTTACCACTGTCCAAATCATCAAATAATTCTGGCAACGTGCCGCGCACGCGAACTTTTAGCTTCACGCCCAGATAATCAGCAAAGCGTTTTGCCAGCTCATAATCGAGCCCGCTGATGTTCTTCCCATCGGTTTGATAGGTGAGGGGGGAATTAATGGTGCTGACTCGCAGCTCACCACGGTCGAGAATCTGCTGTAGCTGGCTCTCGTTTCCGCTACGCCACGGAATATTCGGCCATAGCGCAAGCGCCAGCAGGGCAGAAACGATACCGATAAGATAATAATTATATTTTATACGTTTCAAATAGTTATCTCATGAATGTGTATCGAATTGTGGTGCTGTGTTCGCAGGATAGTATATGGCTAAATCAACAGGAAGGCGGCATTTTGCGCAACAAAGCGTCAGCGTGCAACTCAAAAAGCACATAAAGTTGATCGGGCAGATAAATCGTCAATCCGAAATAAAGGCTACGCAAACGGTTTCGTATGGCGCAGAGATTCTCTATAATGTCCTCCGCTTTCCCCCTGTTTCGCCCACTGAGGCGGTTGTAGACAAGGTTTTTTGACCTCTCACAGCCATCTCGAAGACGAGAGAACCTAGATGACGGACTCATTTCCTATGGAAATCATGCGTGGCTCACCCGCTTTGTCGGCTTTTCGTGTTACCCAACTGCTGTCTGCTTGTCGGGACGCTAATCTTCCAGTCAACGATATCTACGCTGAATACGTGCATTTTGCCGATGTCAGCGCGCCTCTTTCTTCTGAGGAAAAAGCAACGCTTCAGCGCCTGTTGAAATATGGCCCTTCTTTGGCTGAACACGAACCGAAAGGCCGCTTGCTGTTAGTGACGCCGCGCCCCGGTACTATTTCTCCGTGGTCGTCTAAAGCGACTGATATTGCTCATAACTGTAATCTTCCTCAGGTCATCCGTTTAGAGCGTGGTTTGGCTTACTATATAAGCGTAGACGCCACAGGCGCTGTTGATGCACCACAGCTCAGCGATGCCCAGTGGCAAAAGCTGCAAGACCTGCTGCACGACCGCATGATGGAACGCGTGTTCAGCGAGCTACAGGATGCGCAGAAGCTGTTTACGCACCAGTCTCCGGCTCCGGTACAAAGCGTGGATATGTTGGGCGAAGGCCGTGACGCGCTGGTTAATGCCAACGTGCGCTTAGGTCTGGCCTTGGCAGATGATGAAATTGACTACCTGCTAGAGTCCTTCACGCGCTTAGGGCGTAATCCTAACGATATCGAACTCTACATGTTTGCTCAGGCAAACTCTGAGCACTGTCGCCACAAAATTTTTAATGCCGATTGGGTTATCGATGGGCAAGAACAGCCAAAGTCGCTGTTCAAAATGATTAAAAATACCTATGAGCAGACGCCTGACTATGTTTTGTCTGCTTATAAAGATAACGCCGCCGTTATGGAAGGCTCGTCGGTTGGCCGTTTCTTTGCGAATCCAGAATCGGGTGTGTATGACTTCCATCAGGAAGAGGCGCACATCTTGATGAAGGTGGAAACTCACAACCATCCAACCGCGATTTCCCCATGGCCGGGCGCAGCAACGGGCTCCGGCGGTGAAATCCGCGACGAAGGAGCAACTGGCCGAGGTTCGAAACCTAAAGCTGGACTGGTCGGCTTCTCCGTGTCCAACCTGCGAATTCCGGGCTTTGAACAGCCATGGGAACAGGATTTTGGCAAGCCAGATCGTATCGTCAATGCGCTGAGCATTATGACGGAAGGGCCACTGGGCGGCGCCGCGTTTAACAATGAGTTTGGTCGTCCAGCACTGCTGGGGTATTTCCGCACCTATGAAGAACAGGTGAAGAGCCACAACGGCGTTGAGTTACGTGGCTACCACAAGCCGATTATGTTGGCGGGTGGTATTGGTAATATTCGCGCCGACCATGTACAGAAAGGCGAGATCACTGTAGGCGCGAAGCTTATCGTACTGGGCGGCCCGGCTATGAATATCGGCTTAGGTGGCGGGGCTGCGTCTTCGATGGCTTCAGGTCAGTCAGATGCCGATCTGGATTTCGCTTCGGTACAGCGCGACAACCCAGAAATGGAGCGTCGTTGCCAAGAAGTGATCGACAGCTGCTGGCAGTTGGGTGATGAGAACCCGATTCAGTTTATTCACGACGTTGGCGCGGGTGGACTGTCTAACGCGATGCCAGAGCTGGTGAGCGATGGTGGTCGCGGCGGTCGTTTCGAACTGCGCGATATTCTTAACGATGAGCCGGGCATGAGCCCGCTGGAAGTTTGGTGTAACGAATCGCAGGAACGCTATGTGATGTCGGTGGCACCAGAAAAATTGGCTCAGTTTGATGCGATTTGCCGCCGTGAGCGTGCGCCTTATGCTGTTATCGGCGAAGCGACAGAAGAACTGCATTTAACGCTGAATGACCGTCACTTCGACAATCAGCCTATCGATATGCCGCTGGACGTATTGCTAGGCAAAACGCCAAAAATGACGCGCGATGTCACCACGCTCAAAGCGCTGGGAGATTCACTGAACCGTGGCACTATCAGCATTGCTGACGCGGTAAAACGCGTGATGCATCTTCCTGCCGTGGCGGAAAAAACGTTCCTGATCACCATCGGTGACCGTAGCGTTACCGGTATGGTGGCGCGCGATCAGATGGTTGGTCCTTGGCAAATCCCGGTCGCCGATTGCGCGGTGACCACGGCCAGTTTAGATAGCTATTACGGCGAAGCCATGTCGCTGGGCGAACGTGCTCCGGTGGCGTTACTTGACTTCGCCGCCTCGGCACGTTTGGCCGTGGGTGAAGCGTTGACCAACTTAGCCTGCACTCAGGTGGGTGAACTTAAACGCGTTAAGCTCTCGGCTAACTGGATGTCTGCGGCGGGCCACCCAGGAGAAGATGCTGGATTATACGAAGCGGTGAAAGCCGTGGGCGAAGAGCTGTGTCCGGCGCTGGGGCTAACCATTCCGGTGGGTAAAGACTCGATGTCGATGAAAACGCGTTGGCAGGAAGGTAATCAACCGCGTGAAATGACGTCGCCATTGTCGCTGGTAATCACCGCGTTTGCCCGCGTGGAAGACGTTCGTCGTACCGTGACACCTCAGCTACATGTCGATCAGGGCGAAAATACGCTGCTGCTGATCGATCTAGGTGAAGGGCATAACGCTTTAGGCGCAACGGCATTAGCACAGGTTTACCGCCAACTGGGGGACAAACCTGCCGATGTACGTAATACGCCGAAACTGGCTGGCTTCTTCAACGCCATGCAGGCGCTGGTGGCGGAAGGCAAGCTGTTGGCCTACCACGACCGTTCCGACGGTGGCCTGCTGGTTACGCTGGCTGAGATGGCGTTTGCTGGTCATTGTGCCTTGGATATTGATATCAGCGCGCTGGGGCAAGATCACTTAGCCGCGCTGTTCAATGAAGAACTTGGCGCAGTGATTCAGGTACGTAACGCCGATCTAGACATGGTGAAAGCCGTGTTAGCAGATCAAGGCATCGCCGATATCACGCACCAGATTGGGCATGCTTCTAGCGGAAATCACCTTGCGATTCAGTCTCATGGCAAAGAAGTTTACCATGAACAGCGCTCGACGCTGCGTTTGTGGTGGGCTGAAACTACGTGGCAGATGCAGCGCCTGCGCGATAACCCTGAGTGTGCCGATCAAGAACATCAGGCCAAACAGGTAGAATCCGATCCAGGCTTGAATGTGAAACTCACCTTCAATCCTCAGGATGATATTGCTGCGCCTTACATCGCTAAGGGTAGCCGTCCTAAACTGGCGGTGCTGCGCGAGCAGGGTGTGAACTCCCATGTGGAAATGGCTGCTGCTTTCCACCGTGCGGGTTTCGAAGCGGTGGATGTTCACATGAGCGATATTCTGGCGGGGCGTATTACGCTTGATGAATTCCACACGCTTGTCGCCTGTGGCGGCTTCTCATATGGCGACGTGTTGGGGGCCGGTGAGGGCTGGGCGAAGTCTATTCTGTTCAATGAGCGTGCTCGCGAACAGTTTGAGTCCTTCTTCCATCGTCCACAAACCTTGGCATTGGGCGTGTGTAACGGCTGCCAGATGATGTCTAACCTGCGTGAGCTGATCCCTGGCGCTGAACTTTGGCCGCGCTTTGTGCGCAATACGTCCGAGCGTTTTGAAGCTCGCTTTAGCCTCGTTGAAGTGGCGAGCAGCCCCTCTCTGCTATTGCAGGGCATGGAAGGCTCGCGTATGCCAATTGCGGTATCACATGGCGAAGGGCATGTTGAAGTGCGTGACGATGCGCATTTGGCCGCGATTGAGCACCATGGTCTGGTTGCGCTGCGCTTTGTCGATAACTTCGGTAAAGTGACAGAAACCTATCCGGCTAACCCGAACGGTTCCGTAAACGGCATTACCGCACTAACCAGCTCAAACGGTCGTGCCACTGTGATGATGCCTCATCCAGAGCGTGTGTTCCGTACGGTCAGCAACTCTTGGCATCCAGCCGAGTGGGGTGAAGACAGCCCTTGGATGCGCATGTTCCGCAATGCGCGTAAGCAGTTGGGGTAGTTATATTCTCTCTCTGTTGCCTTTGCTCAGATCTTCTGGGCAAAGGCTTTTGTTTTTTCTCCCTTCTTGCCACAGATCTATAAATATTCTCCGCAATGATCTCGTGTCTTTAATCGCATCGCCCCTAGTTTCTTGGAACTAAAAATACTTAAATAAAACTTATCATTGATGTTCGGCTTATTTACTTATTTTTCCGTTTTAATGGTTGCGTAATGTTCCCATAAACAGGAGGGATATGTTTAATGAGCGATCATGAATGTCGTGGCGAATGCCAGTGTAAGAAAGTGGTTATTCCGGTGATTTTTGTGCCGGATATTTTAGGCACGCGTTTATCTAATGCCAGAGATCATAAGACGGTGTGGGATCCGATGGCGGGAATGGGCAGTTATCACACGCCGCTAGGGACCGCCGCGATTGATTTAAGCGGGATGATCACCAAACAAACAGCGATGGCTAATGCCTCCCCTTTGGTCAAAAAGCTGCTGGCGCTGCAGGAAAAATTGACCAAGTTACACGGTGCGTTGATGGCGCTGTATCAGATGAGCCAGAAAATTGCCAAGGCACTCGGCCTTAATAGCCTCAGCAAGCGGCTTGAGGGAGCCAGCACCGATGCGGTAGACGATAGCAAAGAGGCTACCTCCAAGCTTAAAGCCCAGCTTGCAGAGATAAAAACCAAAATTGCCCATATTGAAAAAGAAATTACCCATGTATTCGAGGCTATGGGGAAAGCTGAAGATATATTACGTATTGGGCGTAACGTATGGGGAGCCATTTCGGTATTGGAATGGATGTTTCGCGATGCGAGCAAGCGGCGGGAAATGTTGGTGGGGGCGCAGGTTGGTCGTGATGATAGCCTGCTTGAAATCAGCCAAGATGCAACCAAAGGCAGCGCAGATACCCTCTATTTCAGCACCATGACCTCGGTGCGCGTGCAGGATATTGACCAGCGATTTAAGCAGGGATGGGGAGAAGTGTGCTGGCATCAATACGGTGAATTTTTGATGACGCTGCAGCGGCATTTGGATGCGCGTTTTAATATCAAAGACGTTAGCGTTGCGGGGCAGAATTTGCCGGGTGATATCCCCCAGCCAGCGATGCCAACGGGGAAAGCACTTAAAGACTTATTGGCTGCGATTGAAGCGCTGTTTGATTTCAGCGATAAATCGGCATCCAAGCCTGCCGCGGCGGCCGTGCCTAAAACGGTCACCTCAGTGTCAACGCCAGCCCCAACGCCTTCGGCAGCTCCTGTGAGCAGTTCAAGCAAACAATCGCCACTGCCTTGGGGAGCGGATGCCAACTTTGCTAAGGTGATGGGAGGCTACGCGTTTCCTTTACACGCGGTGGGTTTTAACTGGATGCAGGGCTGTGCCGACGGTGCTCAGCGGCTCACGACCCGTATTGCACAGATTATGGCGATGTACAAAACCTCAGATGACGGCGGTGACGGTACGTGGATGACCAAAAAGCCGGTTGAAAAGGTACTGATTATTTCGCACGGTGCTGGTGGGCAAGTGGTGCGAGCGATGCTGGCGGATTTATCACCGGAGACGTCGGGTGGAGCAAACTCAGCAACTTCCCAAGAAAACTCAAGCACTGGAGGCGGAGGGAGTTTTGATAGCCATGACGCTAAAGAAAATCCCGAGCAGGCAGCGGCTGATAAAAACTCATCAAGCAGCACCTCTGCTGCAATCAAAAAAGCGACTCCATCTTTCAACAAAGAAAACTTGCTCAAAGCAGTGCATGCTGGCCTGCCGATAAACGGTATGCCAGATATCTATTGTTGGTTTCGTGCGGGTATGCAAACGCCGGTATCGGTGGACTGGAGCAAGCCCGATCAGGCAGCGAAAGACAAGGCCTTAGCCTATATCAGTAATCAGGTACTGGGTGCTAATGCGGCAGAAATTACCATGGTATTGAGTTATAGCCAAAGTGCGCTAGAGGTATTACCCAATAATAGCTATGAGAAAGGATGGATTTGCTATCAACCGCCGTCTATTTCGTTGGTGGAAGGCGAAAAAGCGCCAGCTCCGGTGGTGATGGCTTTAGGGGAAGATGTATATGTTGAATATAAAAGTGATAAGCATTGGTATAAAGCGATTAATGAAGATCTCTTATGCAAGAATAAAAAGTTACAACAAAGTAACTTATCTTTTGTGCATAGCTATTTAGCCAAATCCTCGTCCTTTCATTCAAGTTTGGGCTCAAGTGGTTTAGATAAAACTCAGCAATTGAGCGGCAAGAACAGTAAGCCAATGTCGCGAGATAAAGCGGTTTGGCAGGCACAGAGCGTTACTCCACCGGGAGCATCAGAGAGCTGGCAGAAATTTGGACAACGAGTGGCTAACGCTAGCGGTCTGCTCAACGGTATTGACTCAGTATTAGGCACCCATCTGTTTAGCTCCCTAGCAGATAGCGGGCAGGGCACGTTATATCTCACGGGAGCAACGGCTCGTTTAACCGTGTTGCCAACCGAGTTTGTATTGCAAAAGGGTGGCAGTGTTGGTGACGGCGAGCTACCGCTGTCGGCGGCAAAAGGGGCTACGGAAGTCGAATGCAGTGAATATCACGACAGCCTGTATCAAGACGAAAAAATCCGTGCAGCCGTATATAAGGAGCTGCAAACCGCCAGTTGGGCCTATAACTCAGAAATTAGCGCGCTTAAAAAATAAAAGGAATTAGTTATGCGGCATTTATCGTGGTTATTACTTGGCACCTTGGTGTTATCAACAACCGGCTGTGGGCCACATTCTCTTCGTAAGGATACTAGTATGAGTACTCAACTTCCCACACAGAAACACTGCTTTGGCCGTTATGAAATTGAATTACCCATTTTTATGTATATGGAGAGCGGTAATTATTCTTTTGAAAACTTTGATATAGAGATTTCAAAAGCTGTACGTTCTGATTATCCCTCAATAGAAAAAGATTGGGTGCATTTTATTAACGAAAAAATTGCGACTGATATTTCTAATTGGCCTGGAAGTAAACTCACTTACCAAAATATGAAATCGGCTACACGAGTAATGTTAGAGTATATGGATACATCCAAAGATCCCTCTATATCGCTTGGTTCTATTTATATGTTTAAACCCTACTATCTGAAGTCTTTTCCAGAAAGGAAAAAATGGATGCTTGTAACGGGGAGCCCGATAGAACTACCACGTCCACAGCCTTCGGATAAACTTGATATAGAAGTCAAGCGCCGGATGGATGCGCAAGTACGTGATGTAGCGAAAATTTCCTACCATGCCTACCCCCACTATGAGCAAGGCTACTGTCTTAACAATGAGTATCAATATTATCCGGGACGCCTTGAGAAACAGGACAGCTATGAAATTACGTGGCGCGGTATTACAGGCGGAAAATATACCTCGAGCTATATCACCATCGATATTCAAAGTCTTAATAAAGATGAACAATCAGTGCTAGAAGAGCGCACTTCCAAAGGTAAATTACTCAGAACCTTCTTCCCAAGCAGCACGGTTGTTGTTGGGGGGATTAAAGGGGAACTCTATACCAGCCACGATAAACTCAATCCGACAGGGCGTGAATTTCAATGGCTGCCTAGCGGCACCGAGCTAGGCAATCGTCTCAAGCCGCTGATTATGATTGACGGTGAAATTGATACTCGTGATTTACCTTCTGAATACCGCGACAAAATCAGCGGTGAAGAGCTGATCTTATGGATACTGGAAAGTATCAAAATGCGGGTAGGTGGTGACGAAGATATTCTGTCTCATCGATAAATAACTTGCTTTGAGCTAACGTCATTCTTGATATGTATAGCGTTAGCTTCCTGTCCTTCCATGTTTGCAGTTGTCTCCGTTGTCGCAAAAAGACAACAAACCACTATTAGCAATGTCGCTGATAGGTGACATTTAACTAATTGATTTATATGCGTATCTTCGCCTTTGAGCATGTCTGTCTACTTTTAGCGACGTATTGATGGAAAAACAAGCATGGTTATGCCATTTCCTATCACCAAAAGTGATGTTTATTTAATGGTTGAGGCAATGTTTTTTATTTAAGGTGTTTTAAATCAGTGTGTTATTAATTGTTTTTTAAAGTTGGCACGACTTCTGCATTATAAAACGCAGTTGCTCATTCACTCTTTTATGTCAGCGACCGCAATAGCGAGTCAGGCTACATAAGACATCGAATGACGCCAAAGTAAGGTGCCTACCGTCCAATTATCGATAACAGTCGCTTATGCGCTTTATCAAACTCGGGGCGACACGTTGAGTGAGGCACCACCTATTTAATGTCCGACTGTGATGATTGGTTCATCAGCCTGGGACATAAAATGAATGACATTCGTCTTATCCGCCGTTGTACGGCACCGATGATGGTTCTACCTCATCAAACTGAAGACGAGAATTGCATTAGCGATATCATTCAAATAACAGAGCCCGAAGCCAGCTATCTGACTTCGGGTTTTTGTTTATCTGCGATCTGAAAATTGCTCCTCTCGCCGGACTCAGTTAGCATCTGAGCAAACCTTTGGGTAATGAGATGATTTCCTTGAAGAGATGGCGTTTATTTCCCCGCTCCCTGCGTCAGTTGGTTCTGCTGGCGTTCTTATTAGTCCTGCTTCCTTTACTGGTGCTGGCGTATCAGGCGTATCAGGGGCTCAACAATTTGAGCTCGCAGGCTGCGGATATCAACCGCACCACGCTTTCTGACGCCCGCCGCAGCGAGGCGATGGCGAGCCTTGCGGTAGAGATGGAGCGCAGCTACAGGCAATTTTGCGTTTTAGGCGATGAGTCGCTCTCTAAGCTGTATCAAAAACAGCGTGGTCAATATTCCCAAATGCTAGAGCGTCAGGCTTCCGTGTTGCCCGATCCACGTTACTACCAAAAGTTGAATGGGCTGATTGACCAACTGGCGGTGTTTAATTGCCAAAATAATGCCCCGGTGACTCAGGCATCGGCTTTATTAGCCGCTTTCTCCGTGGCGAATGGGCAGATGGTTCAAGCCACTCGAGACGTGATTTTTACCCGAGGGCAGCAACTTCAGCAGGCGATTGCCGAGCGCGGTCAGTTCTTTGGCTGGCAGTCACTGGTGCTGTTTTTAGTCAGCGTGCTGTTGGTTTTCCTGTTTACACGCATGATCATCGGGCCGGTGAAAGGGGTTGAACGTATGATCAACCGGCTAGGCGAAGGAAAAAGCGTCGGCAATATGGTGGCATTTCGCGGGCCGCGTGAAATTAGGTCACTGGCTCAGCGGATCGTCTGGTTAAGCGAGCGCCTATCATGGCTGGAATCGCAACGGCATGAGTTCCTGCGCCATATTTCACATGAGTTAAAGACGCCGCTTGCTAGCATGCGAGAGGGAACTGAACTGCTGGCCGATGAGGTCGCGGGGCCGTTGACGCAGGATCAAAAAGAGGTGGTGGGCATTCTGGATTCCAGCAGTCGTCATCTTCAGCAGCTTATTGAACAGCTCTTGGATTACAACCGCAAGTTGGCCGATGCGCCAATGGAAAAAGAGAGAGTAAATCTGGGCGAGATGATTGAGCTGGTGGTTTCTGCTCATAGTTTACCTGCGCGTGCCAAATCTATTCGTACACTTACTGAGCTAGACATTGACCTTTGCTGGGCAGAACCTACGCTATTAGAACGCGTTATTGATAATCTCTATTCCAATGCGGTGCACTACGGGGCGGAATCCGGTACCATCTGGATCCGCAGTCGTTTGGCTGGAGATAAAATACAGATCGACGTGGCAAACACCGGAGCGGGCATCCCGCGCGCGGAACAGGCCATGATCTTCGAGCCTTTTTATCAGGGAAGTCTTCAACGTAAAGGCGCTGTCAAAGGAAGCGGTTTAGGGCTGAGTATTGCTCGTGATTGCATCCGACGTATGCAGGGCGATTTACATCTGGTGGCCGTAGACGGAGCCGACGTCTGTTTTCGCATTGAATTACCATTAACCGCAGAGATCTCATAACTAATGAATAAGTGGTCTGTTCGCGCCCTATTCAACGAACATCTGTTTGACGCTGACGGCTCATGCCGTAAAGCGTCTGCTTTGCGTCCATTAAGCCTTTTGGGCGCTGTGTTGTTGGTTCCTTTCTTATTGACCGGATGCGCCAAGAATGGTGCGGGAAATCCCGTCGCTCATGCCGTACAGGCAATAATTCCTGATAGCAAAGTGGTTGATTACCAAACGGCGTCCTGTGACACCATTTGGCTCAATGACGATAAAGACGCCGTTGATAACGGGCTTTATTGGCTGCGTGCGATGGACTGCGCCGATCGCCTCAGCGGTCAGGATGCGCGTCTACAAGCACGCTCTCTGGGCAGCGAGAACTGGCAGCGTGTGTTTAAACAAAGCTTACTGGTTGGCAGCGCCGATCCGACTGCCGCCGAACGTCGGCAGATCATCGACCGCTTAAACAGTTATCGCTCTGAATTCCCTGCGTCGGTTCGTCCGCTTATTCAAATTTGGCGTGAAAAACAGATGCTGACGATCAACTTACTTGATGAGAAAGCTCGCTATCAAAAGCTCCAAGCCAGCAGTGATTCTCAGCTAGATGCTCTGCGTGAAACTCAAGGGCGTCTCCAGTTCCAGTTGGATGACACCACGCGCAAACTCGAAAATTTAACCGATATTGAGCGCCAGCTGTCGTCACGCAAACAGATTTCAGGTGAAATGCCCGAGCCCGCAGCGAAAGACGATACGCCTGATGCGGGAAAACCTGAGAACAAAGCTCCGGCAGATGCCACCGACAAGCCCGTGGCTGAACCAGAAAAAACGGAAGCCCATTAAGGAGCAATACCCATGGCACAACGTAAACCCGCTAACCTACTTCTCGTGGATGATGACCCAAGCCTACTCAAACTGCTTGGGATGCGTTTAAGCAGCGAAGGATTTCGCGTGACGACGGCGGAGAGTGGGCATGATGCGTTACGTGTGTTAGGGCGTGAGCAGATTGATCTGGTGATCAGCGATTTGCGCATGGACGAGATGGATGGCATGGCGCTGTTTGCGGAAATCCAAAAGCGTCAGCCGGGGATGCCGGTGATTATACTGACGGCTCATGGTTCTATCCCTGATGCCGTTGCGGCTACGCAGCAAGGGGTATTTGGTTTCTTAACCAAACCCGTCGATCGTGATGCGCTGTACAAAGCCATTGATGAAGCGTTGGCTCAGTCGATGCCCGCAGCGGGTGATGATACCTGGCGAGAAGGGATTGTGACCCGCAGCCCAACTATGCTGCGTTTGCTTGAGCAGGCAAACATGGTGGCGCAATCAGACGTCAGCGTGCTGATTAACGGGCAAAGCGGCACCGGTAAAGAGGTTCTGGCGCAGGCAATTCATGCCGCTAGCCCGCGAGCAGGAAAGGCGTTTATTGCTATCAACTGTGGCGCACTGCCTGAGCAGCTGCTTGAATCTGAACTCTTTGGACATGCCAAAGGCGCCTTTACCGGCGCGGTCAGCAGCCGAGAAGGGCTATTCCAAGCTGCCGAAGGTGGCACGTTATTTCTCGATGAAATTGGTGATATGCCGCTGGCGTTGCAGGTTAAACTGCTGCGCGTTTTACAAGAGCGCAAGGTTCGCCCTCTGGGTAGCAACCGTGATATTGATATTAACGTGCGGATTATTTCGGCGACTCACCGCGATTTGCCGAAAGCGATGGCCAAAGGTGAGTTTCGTGAGGACTTGTTCTACCGTCTGAACGTCGTCAGTCTAAAAATTCCAGCTCTGAACGAACGTGCTGAAGATATTCCATTATTAGCCAATCACTTACTGCGTGAGTCGGCTCAACGACATAAGCCTTTTGTGCGCAGTTTCTCTACCGATGCGATGCGCCGTCTTATGGCTGCCAGTTGGCCTGGTAACGTGCGCCAGTTAGTTAACGTTATCGAACAGTGTGTTGCGTTAACCAGCGCGCCAGTGATCAGCGAAGCCTTAGTTGAGCAGGCGCTGGAAGGCGAAAATACGGTACTGCCGACGTTTGCGGAAGCGCGTAACCACTTTGAACTCAACTATTTGCGCAAACTCCTGCAAATAACCAAAGGCAACGTAACCAACGCCGCACGTTTGGCAGGTCGTAACCGTACCGAGTTTTATAAGCTACTGGCGCGGCATGAGTTAGATGCGGCAGACTTCAAAGAATAATTTTCTCAGAAACCCCACCCCAGCCCTCCCCTTCGTAGGGGAGGGGGCACAACAGCGTTAGGTTTGAGCACACAGATATAAAAGATTGCGCTGAACGGTTCCTCCCCCTGTGAAGGGGGAGGCTAGGAGGGGGATTCAGGTGCCTTTGTGCGTTTAGGGCGCTAAACAAAGCGTTGAGAATGTTTTACACTTGGCGAATTCAACCAGCCTCTTTTTATATCCAAAGTAGCTGAAGTGGCAACAAGGCAGCGAGCGCTGTCGCAGCTTCAAATACGAAGGAAGTGAGTAATTATGAGTCGATCTCTTTCTATTGCGTTAGCCCAGCTCAACTGGCTGGTGGGTGATATTGAAGGTAACACCGAACGCATGCTGAACACGCTGCACGAGCAGCGCAATGCCGGTGCCGATCTGGTCATGTTTTCTGAACTGGCGCTTTCGGGCTATCCTCCTGAAGATTTGCTGTATCGCGATGATTTTTATCAGCGCTGCCAGCAGCAATTGGATCGTTTGCAGCAGGCATCTGCTGATATCGCCGTATTGGTTGGGCATCCGTGGCGTGAAGGTGGGCACTTATACAATGCGCTATCTCTGTTCTCTGATGGTCAGTTAGTTGCCCGCTATTTCAAGCAACAACTGCCAAACTACGGCGTGTTTGACGAGAAACGTTATTTCTCCGCTGGTCAAGAGAGCTGTGTGGTTGAGCTGAAAGGCTACCGTTTAGGCCTGCTGATTTGTGAAGACCTGTGGTTTGACGGCCCGGTTGATGCGGTTGCCGCCGCTGGTGCCGAAGTGCTGCTGTCGATCAACGCCTCGCCTTACAATCGCGAGAAACCGTATATTCGCAAAACGTTATTGACCAGCCACTGCCAGCGCACCGGTTTGCCTTTGGTTTATCTGAATCAGATTGGCGGTCAGGACGAGCTGATTTTTGATGGTTGCTCAAAAGCCTTTGATGCAGCTGGCAATATGACTCACCGTCTGGCGGGCTTTGCTGAACAGACCGCGCTGTTCAATCTCAATGAGTTGCAGGTTGAACCGATGCTTGCGCCAGCGGCAAGCTTGCCAGATTTGGCTCAGGTTTATGAAGCGCTGGTTCTCGCCGTTCGCGACTATGTGACCAAAAATGGTTTTCAAGGCGCGGTACTTGGCTTATCTGGCGGTATCGACTCGGCGTTAACGCTGGCGATTGCTGTGGATGCGCTGGGTAAAGACAAAGTTCAGGCGATGATGATGCCGTTCCGCTATACCGCGGATATCAGTATCGCGGATGCCAAAGAAGAAGCTGAAATTCTTGGCGTTGAATTTGATATTGTCTCCATCGAACCGATGTTTGATGCGTTCATGGGGCAGTTGGCGCCGATGTTTGCGGGTACTGAGCGCGATACCACGGAAGAAAACCTGCAGGCACGCTGCCGTGGCGTGGTGCTGATGGCGCTGTCTAACAAACGCCGTCGTTTGGTGCTGACCACGGGTAACAAGAGTGAAATGGCCGTCGGCTACGCCACGCTTTATGGCGATATGGCCGGTGGTTTTGATGTGCTGAAAGATGTGCCAAAAACGCTGGTGTTCAAGCTCTCAGAATATCGTAATACGGTATCCTACGTGATCCCGCAGCGCGTTATCGATCGTCCACCGTCAGCGGAACTGGCTCCCGATCAGCTTGATCAAGACAGTTTGCCGCCGTATGACATTTTGGATGCGATTCTGGAAGGTTACGTCGAGCAAGATAAATCCGTGGCCGATCTGGTTGCCGCTGGATTTGATGAAGCGGTGGTGCGAAAAGTGATCCGCTTGGTTGATATTAACGAATATAAGCGCCGTCAGGCTGCGGTTGGCCCGCGTATTACCGCGCGCAACTTTGGCAAAGATCGTCGCTATCCGATTACATCTGGCTTTGGCCGCAAAAACTGGTAAAGGGATTAGCAATGAAGAAGATTGACGCAATTATTAAGCCATTCAAGCTGGATGACGTTCGTGAAGCGCTGGCTGAAGTGGGCATTACTGGCATGACCGTCACTGAAGTAAAAGGTTTTGGTCGCCAGAAAGGCCATACCGAGCTTTATCGCGGTGCAGAATACATGGTCGATTTTTTACCGAAGGTAAAAATTGAAATTGTAGTTGCCGATGATATCGTCGACACCTGCGTAGATACCATTATGCAAACCGCTCAAACCGGCAAAATTGGCGATGGTAAAATCTTTGTCTTTGACGTGGCGCGCGTGGTGCGTATTCGTACCGGTGAGCAAGACGAAGAAGCGATCTAATTCGCGTCAGACTGACGTTATGATCACCTTATGCTAGTCAAAAAGCCTCTGATGAAAATCAGGGGCTTTTTTGTTGTCTATTCGGCTGCCTCGATCACGTCTTCGGGGTGACTAAACAACTCAGACATTAACGAAAGGGCATGAAGCACGGTAGGCTGATTTTTCTGTGCAGGATCCCATAACGCCACCAGCGGGTGGGATAAACCGGCATCGCCAAATTCGGCCTCGAGCCTTTCAACATCAGGCCACTGTTCAGCATGTAGATGAGTCGGTAAGAATCCCCAGCCATAGCCCGCGGTGAGCAACGCTTTTAGCATGCTGATTTCCGTCACGCTTTGAATTCTGTCGGCGATTTGTAGGCGTTGAGCCATATGAGGCGGCAAATCCTTAAACGGCATGAGCTGTACGCCAGAGGCTAAGCTCAGCAGCGAAACCGGCTTAACGTGGAAATATCCCACCTTGGCATAAACGGCGAGTGAAATGCCGCCGATGGCTTTCCATTGAAAACGCTCATTGATCGAACGGTTCATGGCTTGGAATAGGCCAATATCTGCCTCGCCTTTTTCGAGCATCTGTTCGGCGTTGGCGCGCTCGGTGGCAATTAAATTGAGATGGATCTGTTGGCCGTGCAGCTTGTCAGCCAAGCGAAGTAAAAAATCACGCGGCGTAAAGGCATCGTAGCAAAGGGTGAGCTGGGTACTGAGCTGCTGTGGAATATGCTCTGCAATCTGCCCAAAGGCCTGAGCCTCATGTAAAAACAGCCGTGCTTGGCGATATAAGAGTTTGCCTGCATCGGTAAGGCTGAGTGGGCGGGTGCTGCGGTCAAAGAGGGCATAGCCCAGATCCAGTTCCAGATAATCCACGAGCTCGCTGATGGTGGTGCGATCTTTTTTTAGCTTTTTGGCGGCGTGCGTCAAGGTGCCGCATTCACAGACGCTGGCAAACGCTTCGATTTGCGCCAATGAAAAGCGTATTGGTTTCATTCATGATTTCCATAACGAGTGAGCTTGGGAATTTACCCACCCTAACCGAACGCCAATGACAAAGTAAACGTATTGGCTTAGCCGTAATATCAATTGAAACAAAAAACGGCCCCCGAAGGAGCCGCTGACACAGGTAATTTATTGAATTAAATTACGCTTGTTCGGTTATGCGGCCTCCGTTTTTGGCAGGCCGTTGTGCTTTTCCGGCAGGCTTTTCTCCGCTTGTTCAGGCGCGATCTGATTTTTTTCAGGTATTACGGCGGCGGCTAAAGCTTCCGGTTCAAACTCATCTACGTTAATGGTACGCAGGCGGCTTTCTTCGGCTTTGACCAAAATGGCCTGCTCTTCGGCGTTGATTAATCCCTTATCCAGCGCGGTTTTAGCTAACTGGTCTAAACGGGTGAATGGCAGATTTTTACCCAACGCTTTGCAAATACGCTGATGGATAGGGTCTGCGGCAATCACGTCTGCCAGCGCGGCTTCAATCAGGCCGTGCGGATTATATTCGCTTGGCGTGAGGTACATGCCACGCCCGATACGGCTACGCGTTGCTGATGGAACCTGCAAAATCTTAGCGACTTTATGATCCAGATAATCAGACGGTGCAGAGTGCGCACGGCCTAATGGGAAGATCACCGCCCGCATCACACCGGCAACCAAGCCATTCGGGAAGTTGCGCAGCAGATCGTCGATAGCCTGCTCGGCTTGATGCAGCGCGTCCTGTACGCCCCAGTGAACCAGCGGCAGGTCAGCTTCGTTACGTCCTTCATCTTCATAACGTTTCAGCACGGCGGTGGCTAAGAACAGCTGGCTGAGTAAGTCTCCGAGACGCGCAGAGATGCGCTCACGGCGTTTCAGAGAACCACCCAGCACGCCCATAGAAACGTCGGACAGCAGCGCTAAGTTTGAGCTCATACGGTTAATCTGCTGATAGTAGCGACGTGTTGCGTCTTTAGTTGGCGTGGCACTGGTACGGCCATCGGTCAAGCCCAGCCAGAAACTACGCACCTTATGACTTCCTACATGCCCTAAGTGGCTAAACAGCAGCTTATCGAAGCGTGGAACGCTGTTGTCTTGCGCGGCGGCCATTTCATCCAAAACGTATGGATGGCAACGAATGGCGCCTTGGCCGAAGATCATCATGCTACGGGTCAGGATGTTCGCGCCTTCAACGGTAATCGCGATTGGTGCGCCTTGATAAGCACGGGCGATGAAGTTAGATTCGCCGAGCATAATGCCTTTACCACCAGCAATATCCATCGCATCAATGATTGAACGTTGGCCTCTGTGGGTACAGTGATATTTGATAATCGCTGACAGCACCGCAGGCTTCTCGCCCTGCATGATGCCGTAGGTGACTAATGTAGCCGCAGCGTCCATCACATAGGCGTTACCCGCAATGCGTGCTAACGGCTCTTCAATCCCTTCCATTTTACCAATGGAAATTTTGAACTGGCGGCGGATATTGGCATAGGCACCGATGGCAAGCGCCACGCTTTTCAGGCTGCCTGTTGCGTTAGACGGCAGGGTGATGCCGCGACCAACCGACAGACATTCAACCAGCATACGCCAGCCTTGGCCAGCCATAGTCTGGCCACCGATAATAAAATCAATAGGTACGAACACGTCTTGACCGCGCGTTGGACCGTTCTGGAAAGGAACGTTCAGCGGGAAGTGACGAGTGCCGATTTCAACGCCGTCGGTATCGGTTGGAATCAGCGCACAGGTAATACCCAAATGCTCTTCACCGCCGAGTAAACGTTCAGGGTCAGAAAGCTTGAAGGCTAGGCCAAGCACGGTAGCGATAGGCGCAAGAGTGATGTAGCGCTTATTCCACGTTAGGCGCATCCCCAGGGTTTGCTTGCCTTGCCATTCGCCCATACAGACGATGCCGACATCGGGGATCGCACCGGCATCAGATCCTGCTTCAGGGCTGGTTAATGCAAAGCACGGGATCTCCTGACCACGCGCTAAACGTGGCAGATAGTGATCTTTCTGCGCCTCGGTGCCGTAGTGTTGCAGCAGTTCTCCGGGGCCGAGGGAGTTAGGAACACCCACGGTAATCGCCAGAATGCCGGATACGCCAGACAGTTTTTGCAGCACGCGAGACTGTGCATACGCAGAGAATTCTAAACCGCCGTACTGTTTTTTGATGATCATCGCAAAGAAGCGATGTTCTTTCAGATAGGCCCACAGCTCAGGAGGTAAATCCGCCAGTTCATGGGTGATTTGGAAGTCGTTTGCCATACGGCAAGCTTCTTCTACTGGGCCATCCAGAAACGCCTGTTCTTCTTCCGTTAACTTAGGCTGCGGATAGTCGTGCAGTTTTTTCCAATCGGGAGTACCACGGAAAATATCGCCTTCCCACCAGGTTGTGCCTGCGTCGATGGCTTCTTTCTCCGTGCGAGACATCGGCGGCATCACCTTTTGGAATGCCTTTAACGCAGGGCCTGAAATCAGCGAGCGACGGACTGAAACCAGCACCAGCGGCAGTAATACCACGGCAACGGGGACTAAAGCCCAGAATGACCAAAGGCCAATGGCACCCATTGCCGCTGTGTATGCCAGCAAAATGGCGCTGCTCAGATAGAGGTTAACTTGGTGATAGAACAGCACACCAATCGCTATCAAAAAAACCACAAGACTAAGAACCATCATATTAATGCTCCTGCGTGTTCAGAGGTCGGGTTAGGGGACCAAGTTGTAGGAGGTCTGACCTGTTGTAGATAATATAGGTTGTAGTTGAGTTAATTTTATTTAGCAATGTGTTTACATATTAATTACAACGCAGTTCACAATTTAGTCCTCAAACCGCATTCCAAGCTAAATCCTTTCGTCGATGAGCGTTGGTGAGCGAAAAAGAAAGTGCAGAATCATGGAAAACGCGGCGAGCGGTGCTTCTCGGGGGGAGAGCTATCCGTTACACTTCTTACAATATTTCCTGTGCCATTTTCTATGTAATAAAGAGGCTGCTATGTACCACGATCTTATTCGTAGTGAACTGAACGAAGCGGCGACAACGCTGCAAAATTTCATCAGCGATGACGCTAACATTGAGGCAATCCAACGTGCAGCAGTGTTGTTGGCAGACTCTTTCAAAGCGGGGGGCAAAGTGCTTTCCTGCGGCAACGGCGGCTCACACTGCGACGCCATGCACTTCGCCGAAGAGTTAACCGGTCGTTATCGTGAAAATCGCCCAGGTTATGCTGCGATTGCGATTTCTGATCCAAGCCACCTGTCCTGCGTGAGCAATGATTTTGGCTACGAATATGTATTTTCTCGTTATGTAGAAGCCGTGGGCCGTGAAGGTGATGTGCTGTTAGGCATCTCCACGTCAGGTAACTCTGGCAACATCATGAAAGCGATCGAAGCCGCACGCGCCAAGGGCATGAAAGTCATCACCCTGACCGGCAAAGACGGCGGCAAAATGGCCGGAAGCGCAGACGTTGAGATCCGCGTACCGCACTTTGGCTACGCAGACCGTATTCAGGAAATCCACATCAAAGCGATACATATCCTGATTCAGTTGATCGAAAAAGAGATGGTTAAATAAGCTATCTTACTTGCCACTTTGAGCTTGAGCAGTGCTCACCATCCTCACGTACTATGTGTACGCTCCGGTGGTTGCGCGCTGTCTGCACTCAAATTGACTGCGCCGATAACGCTTATTTCGGTATTGAAGTTTTGGTAGGACGAGCCTGCGTGACAGGACGTCACGCAGGAGTTTGGGGCGCCCTGGATGGGCGATACCAAACCGGAGCGGAAATGCCATCTCGGATAAAAGCGCGCGGGTGTTGGGGGCGCGCGCTAGCGCACCCGACTCGTTCGCCTTAATCAGCGTTGCAGAGAAACACATTTGCTGACTGGCGAGCGAAATCCTTTTCAGTGGCAACATAAAGAAGGCAGACGGTGCCTGATGTATATCCGTCGACGTTTGGAACAGGAGGTCGGTATGTGTGAACTACTCGGTATGAGCGCCAATGTCCCAACGGACATCTGCTTTAGCTTTACCGGCTTGGTACAGCGTGGCGGAAGAACGGGGCCACACAAGGATGGGTGGGGAATTACCTTTTATGAAGGTAATGGCTGTCGCACATTTAAAGATCCGCACCCGAGTTTCAACTCTCCGATTGCCCGCTTAGTTCAAGATTATCCGATCAAATCCTGTGCGGTGATTTCGCATATTCGTCAGGCAAATCGTGGCACCGTAGCGCTGGAAAACACCCATCCGTTTACCCGTGAACTTTGGGGACGTAATTGGACGTTTGCACATAACGGACAATTGACCGGATATAAGGGCTTAGAGACGGGACATTTCCGGCCTGTGGGTCAAACCGACAGTGAATATGCGTTTTGCTGGCTGCTGAATAAAATGGCGACGCGATATCCTAGAACGCCGGGTAATTGGCCTGCGGTATTTCGCTTTATTGCGCAGTGCGCCGATGAGCTTCGCGCCAAAGGCGTATTCAATATGCTGCTGTCTGATGGGCGTTTTGTGATGGCCTATTGCTCGACCAATCTGTATTGGATCACGCGTCGAGCGCCTTTCGGTAAGGCGACGCTGTTGGATGAGGATGTCGAAATTGATTTTCAATCACAGACGACGCCAAATGACGTCGTCACCGTGATTGCAACTCAGCCTCTGACTAGCAATGAGATGTGGAATCGCATCGAGCCGGGAGAGTTTGCCTTATTTTGCTTGGGTGAACGCCAGCTGTGAGGAAGACAGTCCATTGCTTTGCGATGGACGGTTAACCACATATTGGCCACCGATGACATTCACCTGCGGCGCTTGGTGATACTCATTGAAATAAGCATAGGCCGGCTGCAACTGTTTCCAGAACGGCAAATAGTCAGAGTTGCGATGGCGCTGCATATTTTGTTCGGTCATACGGAATGGATAAATATTGATATCGACCAAAGTTTGTCCATTACGGAATGCGCTTTGCACGTAGCTAAAGATCTGCGAAATACCTTCATTGGTCATGGCATAACAACCAATGGAAACACAGTCACCGTGAATCATCAGATATTTGCCTGAATAACCGTGCGCCTGATCGTAAGCGTTCGGATATCCGATATTAATTGCTTGGTAATATTTGCTGTTCGGTTTTAGGTGTCGGGCATCAATCTGATAGAACCCTTCAGGGCTTTTAAAATCCCCTTCGGTACGTTTTGGACCCAATCCGCCAGAAAACTTGCAAATATTAAAGCTTTGCACCAGCTGATATTTGTCTTGAACCTTGGCAAACAGTTCGAGCTTTCTTTCTTCTTTGAATATCTGAATATAAACCGGAGAGCCCATTAATTGCTGTTTTGTCAGCGGTGTATTTTGCGTCTGCTCACTGGCAGAAGAACTACATGAAGTCAGTGGCAGTACAAAAAATACGGCCAACAAGGCGATGATTTTGCCCATTGATAACCCTGTTAATAAATCATAGAAAGAAGATCTTCAGATTAAGTCTGTTGACAGCTCCCAAAGCAGCATCAGTTTAATCCAGAGAGCGGATCTGTAGTGAGTGTTTTTTAACTCATTTGGGATGAAATCTACATGTAGCAAAAATTAATTTTAAGAATTAGTGAACGATAGTTATATAAAAACCGAATTGTTCGCCTACTAAAAATGAATGGTTCATGGCTATGTTTAATTAGCTTGATGTAGGTCACGGCAATGTTGCTGATGCAGGCGGCGTAAAATGGTAAAATCGCACAGTTATCGGTAACATCGTTTTTAATCCATGTAATACCTCGGGTTAATATTCTCCGGTACTTATGAGCGATCTCTTATCTGCATGCAACGATGCGCTTTTTTCTCAACGGGAAGGCCATCATACCCAACATCATTGGAGTGACATCCGGATGGAGGGTAGAGGAACGCCTGCAGGGTTCACATCATTAATGTCATGACGATATATATAGTGCAACCACATGATTAAAATTAAAAAAGGGCTTAATTTGCCTATCGAGGGCGCGCCCGCCCCGATCATTGAACAAGGCCCGGCTATACGAAACGTTGCTATTTTAGGCGGCGACTATGTCGGAATGCGACCGTCCATGGCGGTGCAAGAAGGTGATAAGGTCAAAAAAGGTCAGGTGCTTTTTGAAGACAAAAAGAATCCTGGCGTCTTGTTCACCGCACCCGCCGCAGGGCAGGTTATTGCGATTAACCGCGGTGAAAAACGTGTACTGGAGTCGGTCGTTATTGCCGTTGATGGCGATGAGCAGGTGCCATTTTCCCATTACGATGTGTCTGAGCTGGTGAATCTCACCCGCGCTCAGGTTGAAAGCAATCTACTGGCATCGGGGCTGTGGACGGCACTGCGCACGCGTCCATTTAGCCATGCGCCAAAACCGGGCTCTAACGCCGCAGCGATTTTCGTGAGCGTTATGGATACTCAGCCGTTAGCCGCCGATCCGCTGCTGATCCTGCGTGAAAATATGGTTGATTTCGAACATGGACTGACCGTACTAAGCCGTTTAACCGAAGGCAAAGTTTACGTTTGCCAACAGGCCGGTGCGGGGCTGCAAACCAAGTCTGCGCCAAATATTACCCATAACGAATTTACCGGCCCACACCCAGCAGGGTTGGTGGGGACGCATATCCATTTCCTTGAACCGGTTAGCTTAACCAAAACCGTTTGGCACATGGGCTATCAGGACGTTATCGCCGTCGGCAAACTTTTCACCACCGGTGAACTGAATACCGATCGCGTGATTGCACTGGCAGGGCCACAGGTAGAAAAACCGCTGTTGCTGCGTACCCGATTAGGCGCTAGCACGGATGAAATTACCGCAGGCCGCTTGAAGCCAGGCGATAACCGTGTGATTAGCGGTTCAGTGCTGAGTGGAACACAGGCCAGCGGCACCAAGGCTTTCTTGGGTCGTTTCCACCATCAAATCTCCGTGGTGAAAGAAGGGCGTGAGAAAGAGCTGCTGGGCTGGATGATGCCGGGCGCGAATAAATTCTCCATTACCCGAACTACGCTGGGTCATTTCTTTAAGCGCAAACTGTTCGCGTTTTCGACCGACATGAACGGCGGTGAACGCGCCATGGTGCCAATCGGTAACTATGAACGCGTGATGCCATTAGACATTTTGCCAACGATGCTGCTGCGCGATCTGCTCTCTGGCGACTGTGAAAGCGCCCAGGCTTTGGGATGTTTAGAGCTGGATGAGGAAGATCTTGCGCTCTGTACCTTCGTGTGTCCGGGCAAATACGAATATGGCCCGGTGCTGCGCGACGTGCTGACGACCATTGAGCAGGAAGGATAATTCATGGGTCTGAAGAGTTTTATCGAGAATATGGAGCACCACTTCGAACCGGGTGGCAAGCTGCAAAAGTATTATCCGCTGTATGAAGCGGCCGCAACGCTGATGTATACGTCAGGCAAAGTGACGCACGGTGCATCGCACGTTCGTGACGCCATCGACCTAAAACGCATGATGATTTTAGTGTGGCTGGCGGTATTCCCTACCATGTTCTGGGGAATGTACAACGTGGGCCATGAGGCCATTGGTGCTCTCAATCAGCTGTATCAGGGAGAGCAACTGACTCAGGTCATTGCCTCGGATTGGCATTATTGGCTCGCCGAAATGTTAGGCGCTAGCCTACAGGCCAACGCCGGTTGGGTCAGCATGATGACGCTAGGCGCGGTCTATTTTCTGCCTATTTACGCCGTGGTGTTCTTGGTGGGCGGCTTCTGGGAAGTGCTGTTTTCTATCATCCGCAAACATGAAATCAACGAAGGCTTTTTCGTTACTTCCATTCTGTTTGCGCTGATTGTTCCTCCTACGCTGCCGTTGTGGCAGGCCGCGCTGGGTATTTCCTTTGGCGTGGTCATTGCCAAAGAGATCTTCGGCGGCACCGGACGTAACTTCCTAAACCCTGCATTGGCGGGGCGTGCATTCCTGTTCTTTGCCTATCCGGCGCAGATCTCCGGTGATTTAGTGTGGAACGCCGCAGATGGCTATTCAGGTGCGACACCGCTGTCACAGTGGAGTGCAACTGGACAGAGCGGTTTGATGAATACCATCACCGGCCAGCACGTGACGTGGATGGACGCTTTCATCGGTAACATTCCCGGCTCAATTGGCGAAGTCTCCACGCTGATGATCCTTCTCGGCGGCCTTATCATTATGTTTGGCCGCGTGGCTTCATGGCGCATCGTTGCGGGCGTGATGGTGGGGATGGTGGCTATGTCAGCGCTGTTTAACTTCATCGGCTCAGACACTAACCCAATGTTTGCTATGCCGTGGTATTGGCACTTGGTTTTGGGTGGCTTTGCATTCGGTATGATTTTTATGGCAACCGATCCGGTATCGGCTTCCTTTACCAACAAAGGTAAATGGTGGTACGGCGGGTTGATTGGCGTGATGTGCGTTCTGGTTCGCGTGATTAACCCCGCCTATCCAGAAGGCATGATGTTGGCGATCCTATTCGCAAACCTGTTTGCTCCATTGTTCGACTACATGGTGATGCGCGCCAACATCAAAAGGAGAAAAGCACGTGGCTAAGGATTCAGTAAATAAAGCGGGCGTAGGTAAAAACGACAGCATCGGCCGAACGCTGATGGTGGTCGTGGTGTTGTGCTTGGTATGTTCAGTGATTGTTGCTGGTGCAGCGGTGGGCTTGAAGCCGATGCAGGAAGAGCAAAAGCAGCTGGATAAACAGCGCAACATTCTGGCCGTTGCCGGGCTGATGCAGGGCGAAAAGCTCGATGGCGAGCAGGTGAAAACATTGTTCGGCCAGCGTATCGAACCGCGTCTGCTTGACTTGAAAACCGGCGAGTTCACCTCCGGCGATCCGTATACCTTCGACATGAGCAAAGCGTTAAAAGATCCGGCTACCAGCATGGTCTTGGATGCAGCGCAGGACCCGGCGGGCATTAAACGCCGCAGCAACGTGGTTGAAGTGTATCTGGTGAAAAACGAGCAGGGCAACATCGGCCAAGTCGTATTGCCTGTCTATGGCACCGGTCTGTGGTCGGTGATGTATGCCTTCGTGGCTATCGACACCGACGGTAACACGGTGAAAGGGCTGACGTTCTATGAGCACGGCGAAACCCCAGGTCTGGGCGGTGAAATCGAAAACCCGTCATGGCGTGAAAAATGGGTGGGTAAGCAGCTGTTTGATGACGGCGGCCATCCGGCGATCCGTATCGTTAAAGGGGGCGCAAATCCTCAGGACCCACACGGTGTTGATGGACTATCAGGCGCGACGCTGACCGCTAACGGCGTGCAGCATACCTTCGATTTCTGGATGGGCGACAATGGTTATGGGCCGTTCCTAAAACGCGTTCGTGAAGGAGCATTGAATCGTGGCTGATACTAAAGAGATTAAAAAAGTCCTGTTAGGGCCTTTGCTCGACAACAACCCTATCGCCTTACAAATCCTCGGGGTTTGCTCGGCGTTGGCGGTGACCACCAAGTTAGAAACTGCCTTCGTGATGACGATTGCGGTAACGCTGGTGACGGCATTCTCTAACTTCTTTATTTCACTGATCCGTCATCAGATCCCAAACAGCGTGCGCATTATCGTGCAGATGGCGATTATCGCCTCGCTGGTTATCGTGGTTGACCAGATCCTGCGCGCCTATGCTTATGAAATCTCCAAGCAGCTTTCGGTATTTGTTGGCTTGATCATCACCAACTGCATCGTGATGGGGCGCGCTGAAGCCTATGCGATGAAGTCGCCGCCGATTGAAAGCTTTATGGATGGTATCGGCAACGGCTTGGGCTACGGCGTTATTCTGATTCTAGTGGGCTTCCTGCGTGAACTGTTTGGTTCAGGCAAGCTGTTTGGTATTACCGTGTTAGAAAGCGTGCAGAACGGCGGTTGGTATCAGCCAAACGGCCTGTTCCTGTTAGCGCCGAGCGCATTCTTTATTATCGGTCTGCTGATTTGGGCGCTGCGTACGCTGAAACCTGAACAGATGGAAAAGGAGTAAGGGCAGATGGAACATTATATCAGCCTGTTTGTACGCGCCGTTTTCATTGAAAACATGGCATTAGCGTTCTTCTTGGGGATGTGTACTTTTTTGGCCGTTTCCAAGAAAGTTACCACGGCTTTCGGTTTAGGCATTGCGGTAACGGTGGTGTTAGGGATCTCTGTTCCCGCCAATAATCTGGTCTATAACTACGTGCTCCGCGACGGTGCGCTGGTGGATGGCGTTGATCTCAGCTTCTTAAGCTTTATCACCTTCATCGGCGTTATCGCGGCACTTGTACAGATCCTTGAGATGATCCTCGACCGTTTCTTCCCATCGCTTTATAACGCGCTGGGGATTTTCCTGCCGCTGATTACCGTTAACTGCGCCATCTTTGGTGGGGTGTCATTCATGGTTCAGCGTGACTACAACTTCACTGAATCCGTGGTTTATGGTTTTGGTTCAGGGATCGGCTGGTTGTTGGCTATCGTGGCGATGGCGGGTCTGCGCGAAAAAATGAAATATGCCAATGTGCCTGCTGGGCTACGTGGGCTGGGCATCACTTTTGTGACCACGGGCCTGATGGCGTTGGGCTTTATGTCCTTCTCCGGCGTACACCTCTGATAGGACAGGAAGGAACCTATGCAAGAAATTATTCTGGGTGTGGCGATGTTCACCCTGATCGTGGTGGCGCTGACCGTCTTGATCTTGTTCGCCAAATCTAAGCTGGTGAATACCGGCGACATACATGTGGAAGTTAACCACGATCCGGAGAAAAGCTTTGATGCTCCGGCCGGTGACAAACTGCTGAATATGCTTTCAAATCAGGGCATTTTCGTTTCGTCTGCCTGTGGCGGTGGTGGCTCATGTGGCCAGTGTCGTGTGCACGTTAAAGAAGGCGGCGGCGATATTTTGCCTACTGAACTGGCGCATATCTCTAAGCGTGAAGCCAAAGAAGGCTGCCGTTTAGCCTGTCAGGTTAGCGTCAAACAAGATCTCAAAATTGAGCTGCCAGAAGAGATTTTCGGCGTGAAAAAATGGGAGTGCGAAGTTATCTCTAACGATAACGTGGCAACTTTCATCAAAGAGCTCAAGCTGCGCATCCCTGACGGTGAAGCGGTGCCGTTCCGCGCCGGTGGCTATATCCAAATCGAATGTGAACCGCATCATGTGCGCTACGCCGATTTTGATGTACCAGAGGAATACCGTGGCGACTGGGACAAATTCAATCTGTTCCGCTTTGAGTCCAAGGTCACCGAGCCAACGATCCGCGCTTACTCCATGGCAAACTACCCTGATGAGAAAGGCCTGATCATGCTGAACGTGCGTATCGCCACGCCGCCTCCGGGTGTGCCAGATGCGCCTCCAGGGATTATGTCTTCGTATATCTGGTCGTTAAAGCCGGGTGATAAAGTCACCATTTCCGGGCCATTTGGTGAGTTCTTTGCCAAAGAAACTGAGGCTGAGATGATCTTTATCGGCGGCGGTGCGGGTATGGCACCAATGCGCTCGCACATTTTCGATCAGCTCAAGCGCCTGCACTCCAAGCGTAAAATGAGTTTCTGGTACGGTGCACGTTCAACGCGTGAAATGTTCTACGTTGAAGATTTCGACAAACTTGCGGCAGAGAATCCAAACTTTACGTGGAACATCGCATTGTCCGATCCTCAACCCGAAGATAACTGGACGGGTTACACCGGCTTTATCCATAATGTGTTGCTCGAAAACTATCTGCGTGCGCATCCCGCGCCGGAAGATTGTGAGTTCTATATGTGTGGGCCGCCGATGATGAACGCTGCGGTTATTAAGATGCTGAAAGATCTCGGGGTAGAAGACGAGAATATCATGCTCGATGACTTCGGCGGCTGATAGCCACTGTCTTTCAAGCTGCAGGTGCGTTGGCTTCCTTCGCTCACCCTAGTCACTTACTTTTGTAAGCTCCTAGGGATTCGTTCAGTTGCCGCCTTCCTGCATCTTGAAATCCATGGTTATCCAAAAAATGGGTTGAAAATAATGAAAAATAATACTGCGCGGGCGACCGCGTTTTTTATTCGAAATACACGCTGGCTGGCTTTTTGCGGGCTGGCTTTTTTGCTGACGGGATGTGGGCCGGAGCAGGTCAACATTGAAGGCAAAACGATGGGGACCTATTACTCCATCAAGTATGTCAGTGAATCAGGGATGCCCGCGCCGGAAAAAATTAAAGCCGAGCTGGATAAGCGTTTGGAGCAGGTTAACGACCAGATGTCGACCTACCGTTCTAACTCTGAGCTGAGCCGTTTTAACCAAAGCACCGAGGTGAATACGCCGTTCCCTGTTTCGGCCGCAACCGCGAAAGTGGTTGAAGAGGCTATTCGGATTAATAAAGTCACCGATGGTGCGCTGGATATCACGGTTGGGCCATTGGTTAATCTGTGGGGATTTGGGCCAGAAGGGCGCCCCGATCGTATTCCTACGGATGAAGAAATTAACCAGCGTCGTGCATGGATCGGCATTGGGCATTTATCCGTACAGGGCAATGCGCTGGTGAAGAATATTCCTCAGCTTTATCTCGATCTGTCGTCTATTGCGAAAGGGTATGGCGTGGACGTGGTAGCGGAGTATCTTGCTTCGTTAAAGATCACTAATTATATGGTGGATATTGGCGGTGAAGTGAGAACGCGTGGCATCAACGGAGACGGCGCGCCGTGGCGCATCGCCATTGAAAAACCGCAGGCTGGATTACAGCAAAGCGCTCAGGTTATTATTCAACCGGGCGAGATGGCTATCGCGACCTCCGGTGATTATCGCAACTATTTTGAGCAGAATGGCCAGCGTTTCTCGCATGAAATTGACCCTAAAACAGGGCGTCCGGTTACGCATCATCTGGTTTCGATCACCGTGCTTGCGCCGAGCTGTATGACGGCTGATGGCCTGTCGACGGGGTTAGACGTGATGGGGCCAGAACGCGGAATGGCGTTGGCAAACCTGCTGGGTATTCCGGTATTTATGATTGTGAAAACTGAAAACGGTTTTGAGGATCGTTATTCGGATGCCTTTAAGCCTTATTTGGTGCAGGCAAAAAAAGGTAAATAATATGGCGACGGTATTTATTGCGACCTTTGTGGTGTTTTTAGCGGTGGTTGCCGGAATGTCTATCGGCTATATCATCAAGCGTAAAAGCATTCACGGCAGCTGCGGCGGCATCGCCAGCCTCGGTCTGGAGAAAGTCTGCGACTGCCCCGAACCCTGCGACGCGCGCAAAAAGCGTATGGCGCGTGAGGAAGCTCGGCGTGAGATGCTGGAGAAGCATAGGATTATATGAATGGGCAGTGCCAGTTGAATAGAGATAGCTCGCGAGTGTGATAGTTTCGTACGCCTCACGCACCGAAGCATACATATACACTGTGCAGGCGTCCGAGCAAGGCGGCTCAATCGCCGCCGCCTTGCATCCGGG
>NZ_JAVXIQ010000020.1:0-73734 GCF_036648275.1 Hafnia sp.
CGATGGTAGTGTGGGGTCTCCCCATGCGAGAGTAGGGAACTGCCAGGCTTTAAATTAGTTCCTTTTCCCTGACACGGAAAATAACAGGAACAAACTGACATCAGACGAATGCTGATGTGAGAGAAAGAATCGGTGGAGCGGTAGTTCAGTTGGTTAGAATACCTGCCTGTCACGCAGGGGGTCGCGGGTTCGAGCCCCGTCCGTTCCGCCACTTATTTATGTTATGCCTGCTTGAACGTGGGGATAATAGTAAGCGTTCTTTAGGGGCGTAGCTCAGTTGGTAGAGCACCGGTCTCCAAAACCGGGTGTCGCGAGTTCGAGTCTCTCCGCCCCTGCCATACAAATAGCCTTCCGCTTGCGGAGGGCTTTTTTGCGTTTTAGCGCAGAAAAAACTTAAAATTAAGACTTACCCTTCAGCGGTTTTCCAAAATACCTACCTAAATGTTCTAAGTTGTTGGGGCAATTTCATACTATCACCCCCCAACATTGACGCTCTACAATGCCAAAAATTACTTTGGCTGCTCTAGATGATAATTTATCAACGACTGCGTTAAATACTTAATCTCCTCTTTCCTATCACTGTTGTGGAGCCATACGGCGTAAATTGGCCGCGTTAGGGCTTCCTGAGAGCTATCAACTTGGAAGTGATTCGGATGCCAATGTGCTGGGAAAAATGCTCTTCCTCCTGCTTGGGTCATGACCTGTTCGGCAAGCGCGATTGAGCTGGTCGTTAACATTGGGGGATTATTGTTGCTAGTAAGCTGTTCATCAAAACGGGCAAAATCCGCCCCCCACTCTAAGCGAATATAGGGAAGGTCATCGGTTGCTCCTTCTCCTGCGGATGTAAGAAGTTGCAGTGTGAACTCGCCGACTTTTTCTGTTGATAGCTCCTCCATCTTTGGGATCTCTGTTGTTATCAGTAGGTCCAGATGGCGTTCATGCAGCTGTCTAACATGGGTATGCCTTTGCCCAATACGGGCTTCTAGCAAGAGTTCGGGTTTATGTTTATAGACACTTGATAGCCATGAAATAAGCAGCGATTCCCACATCATTGCTGGAGCGCCAATCGATAATTCTTTGTGCTGTCGGCTCTTAAGAACTTCTTTTTTAGCCAATAGCCAGGTTTCCATCAGCTTTTCTGCGTAGGGAACGAGTCGTTCTCCTGCCT
The DNA here is from genome assembly GCF_036648275.1 of Hafnia sp. Classification (NCBI taxonomy): domain Bacteria; kingdom Pseudomonadati; phylum Pseudomonadota; class Gammaproteobacteria; order Enterobacterales; family Hafniaceae; genus Hafnia; species Hafnia sp. Next base: position 1,169 of record NZ_JAVXIQ010000020.1, read on the forward strand.
CGGTTAACTGAATATTATTGCGGTGGCGAGTGAAAAGATCGGCACCAACTTGTGTTTCAAGCTGACGAATACGGAAGCTAACCGCTGATTGTGTTAGATAAAGCGTTTCAGCGGCTTTGCCAAAGTGTCTTGTTCGGCTCACTTCTAAGAAGGTTTTTAATAATTCGCTATCCACTGTGTCTCCAATAAAAATATTAATCATGATGATTTAAATGTTTTGTTTTACACGTTGTCAAGCCTAACTAATACTCCGCGCCATAAGTGGTACAGCAATAAGAAAATTTAGGAGTGTGTCAGATGGCGGAAAGCTTCAGCACCAATCATCGTTTTTTTGACAATAAACATTATCCTCGTGGTTTTTCACGTCACGGCGATTTCACAATTAAAGAAGCTCAGGTTCTTGAGCGTTTTGGTTATGCGTTTAACGAGCTCGATTTAGGGACTCGTGAGCCACAAACTGAAGAAGAACAACTCTTTGTTGCTGTATGCCGTGGCGAACGTCAGCCTGCGACAGAAGCAGAGAAGATTTGGTCGAAGTATATTGCACGCATTCGTCGTCCTAAGCGTTTCCACACCTTATCCGGCGGTAAACCGCAGATGGATACGGTGGAAGAATACACTGACAGTGATGACTAAAAAAACGGGGCCCTTGGCCCCGTTTTTTATTGCAGTGCCTGATGGAGATGTTGGATCAAACGATCCATTGAGCGGTAGCTGAGTGCCTCTGCAATGTGAATTCGGCTGATGTTGTCACTTTGTGCAAGATCGGCAATAGAACGAGCAACTTTTAGTATTCGATGCCAAGCTCTTACCGATAATCCCATCTTCTCTAGCGCTTGTTCCAGAAATGACGCATCTTCTTGAGATAGTGAGCATACCCTGTCCATCTCTTTGCCTGCCAAGTGTGCGTTGAGCTTTCCCGATCGTTGATACTGTTTTTCTCGTGCTAAACAGACTCTTTGGCGAATAACCTCGCTGCTTTCTCCAACGCGTTTTTGAATGCTAAGAACGCCTGCGGGTAACAGGGGCACCTCAATAGATAGGTCAAAACGATCTAAAAATGGGCCTGATAAGCGGGATAGATATTTGAGTATCTGCTGTGGTGGTGTACGAGCATGAATGCCTTTGTAATGTCCTGTCGGACTTGGATTCATAGCAGCAACTAATTGTACTCTTGCAGGGAAAGTGACTTTTGCCAGCGCCCTTGAAATGCATGCTTCGCCAGACTCAAGCGGTTCGCGCAGAGCATCCAACACTCGCCGTTCAAACTCGGGCAGTTCATCCAAAAATAATACCCCATTATGTGCGAGAGAAATCTCTCCCGGTCTTGGCAAAGATCCACCTCCAATGAGTGCTGCCATTGAAGCGCTGTGATGTGGGGTTCTAAATGGTCGCTGGTAGCAAGATTGCCCCGTGGTTGATTGATGTACCAAACTAGCGACCGCCGCACTCTCTAAAGCTTCTTCGGTGGTTAACGGTGGCAACATGCTATTGAGGCGGCTGGCTAACATCGTTTTACCTGTTCCGGGTGGCCCTAACAGCAGTAAGTTATGCCCGCCTGTGGCGGCGATTTCTAAAGCTCTTCGTGCCTGTTCTTGGCCAATAATATCCCGCATATCCTTTGTGTTGGGAGATAGGGGGGATCGCTGAGAGACCTTCGGTGGGAGAAGCGGTGATTCACCGCTGAGAAAATCACAAACCTGAAGAAGATGATTGGCAATGAGATGGGGCTGTTGTTCTCCAAGCAGGCCAAGCTCTTCCTCATTTTCCTCTGGCGCGATTAATTTGCGCTGATGATGCTGTGCGGCCATAGCTGCTGGTATAGCGCCCTGAATGCGCCGTAGTGCGCCTGAAAGGCCCAATTCACCGAGTAACTCTAATCCTTCCACCGAAGTCGCGCTAAGCTGCTCAGAAGCAATCAAAATGGCGATTGCGATGGGAAGATCGTAGCGACCGCCCTCTTTGGGAAGATCTGCGGGAGCCAAATTCACCGTGATACGTTTTGCAGGGAAAGTAAAACCGCAATTTATGATGGCACTTCTTACGCGATCTTTAGCCTCTTTCACTGTCGCCTCAGGCAAACCTACTAATGTAAAACCGGGGAGTCCGGTGCTGATGTGTGCTTCAACGCTCACGGCGGGTGCCTGCACGCCGATTGCTGCACGGGTATTAATCATCGCCACTGACATAGTTACCTCCATGTTGAAGAGCATCATGTGGCGAATAGCGAGTGGCGTCAGAACGAGATACTGGCTTTGTGTTATTGATTCCAGCATTTCAGTGTCTTGCATAATGCAGTCGACTTGAAACTGCGAGCTAGATTTAGTACTGGCAACAAAAATTAACATTTCACATACAATATTTAACAAAGATAGCATGCTAATTATTTTGGCCCTGTCGCCAAGAGGGTTATATTTAACATTAGTAATACAAAATGACATTCTGCATAACAAATAACAGGCTGTGCAGTCGTCACTAATAAAAATGCTAATAAAAACGCCTCATACTCTACGGTAGGGAATTCATTATGTTTGGTTGGTCAAGCCAGCAGCGTAACGTTGCTATTGCGAGCTTTCTTAGTTGGACGCTCGATGCTTTCGATTTTTTCATCCTCGTATTTTTACTCAGTGATATCGCCAAGGCGTTTAACGTTGGTATGGAAGAAGTCACGTTGGCGATCTTGCTAACGCTGGCCGTGCGTCCGATTGGCGCATTGCTATTTGGGCGAGCTGCCGAGAAGTATGGTCGTCGGCCAATCTTGATGGTCAATATTATCTTCTTTTCGATTTTCGAGTTGCTCTCCGCTGCAGCGCCATCTCTGACCATGTTCTTAGTGCTCAGAGTGCTGTATGGCGTGGCAATGGGAGGTATCTGGGGCGTTGCATCATCTTTAGCGATGGAAACCATTCCAGACCGCTCACGTGGATTAATGTCCGGGATATTTCAGGCAGGTTATCCCTTCGGCTATCTGTTAGCTGCGGTGGTGTACGGTTCATTATTTGAAATTGTCGGCTGGCGTGGCATGTTTGTGATTGGTGCTATTCCGATTATTTTATTGCCATTTATTTACTTTAAAGTACCCGAATCACCGGTTTGGCTGGCCGCTCGTGAGCGCAAAGAAAGCACAGCGCTTCTCCCCGTTTTGAAGAGCCACTGGAAGCTTTGTATTTACCTCGTTTTGTTGATGGCTGCGTTCAATTTCTTCAGCCACGGCACTCAAGATATGTATCCGGCATTTTTGAAAATTCAGCATGGTTTCGATCCCAAAACCGTCAGTATCATCGCTATTAGCTACAATATCGCATCAATTATCGGTGGTGTGTTCTTTGGCGTGCTGTCTGAAAAAATTGGCCGTAAAAAGGCGATTATTATCGCGGCGGCGCTGGCCTTACCTGTTATCCCTCTGTGGGCGTTTTCTGGGGGCTCGCTCATGTTAGGCATTGGCGCATTCTTAATGCAGTTCATGGTGCAAGGGGCTTGGGGCGTTATTCCTACTTACCTTAATGAGCTGGTTCCCGCTAATACGCGCGCGGTGTTACCGGGGTTTGTATATCAACTAGGTAACCTGATTGCTTCAGTAAACGCCACGCTTCAGGCGACGATTGCTGAAAGCCATGGGCAGAACTATGGTTTGGCGATGGCGATTATTGCGGGCAGTGTTGCAGTGGCAATCATTGTGCTGATTTCTTTTGGTCGAGATACTCAAGGCGCTTCTTTAGGGAGAAAAATTTCGACCGAAGAAACCACAATAAAATGATGTTAAATCATATCATTGGACGTGATTTGAGCCGTTTTTGTTTATTGGTTACGCAAAAAAATTATTGTCAGGCGGCAAAGAACTGTGATAACTCTTTAAGCATTAGCTCAGAAGGCAACAGAAAAAACTATTTATGAAAACTCTCGTTCAAGTACTCAGCCTCGTCGTGATTAGTGTGGTGGTGATTATTATCCCACCGTGCGGGGCAGCACTTGGACGAAGAAAGGCTTAAAAATCAGGCCTGAATCAAACGAGAACCCCCGCACCGAAAGGTCCGGGGGTTTTTTTTCGCAATGAAAAAGTGATAGGGAACAGCAAATGGCTAACAGAATAAAATCCTGTTGTCCCAGTAAAAGGGCGGGGAATTAATCTATGAATGGAGCACAGTGGGTAGTACAAGCGTTGCGTGCACAGGGTGTTGATAAAGTTTTCGGCTACCCAGGCGGCGCAATCATGCCGGTATACGATGCATTGTATGACGGTGGTGTGGAACACCTACTGTGCCGCCACGAGCAAGGCGCTGTGATCGCCGCTATTGGCTATGCCCGCGCCACGGGAAAACCAGGGGTGTGCATTGCAACTTCAGGCCCAGGCGCAACTAACTTGATTACGGGGTTAGCGGACGCCATGCTGGATTCTGTTCCCGTTGTCGCCATCACTGGGCAAGTCGGTTCTGCTCTGATTGGTACCGATGCTTTTCAAGAGATTGATGTTTTAGGGCTGTCATTGGCATGTACCAAGCACAGTTTCTTAGTTGAGTCGCTGGATGCTTTGCCCTGCATTATGGCTGAAGCTTTCGCCGTTGCTATGGGCGGGCGTCCAGGCCCTGTCTTAATCGATATCCCTAAAGATATTCAACTGGCCGAAGGTGAGCTGGCTGCGCATTTGTCTGCCGTCGCCGAAGTCATGCCTGCCTGTGAAACCGGCTTAATGCAGGCGCGTGAATTGTTAGCTCAGGCTAAAAAACCGATGTTGTATGCCGGCGGTGGCGTTGGGATGGCTCAGGCTGTTCCTGCATTGCGCGAATTCGTTAATGCAACCGGTATCCCTACGGTAGTGACGTTAAAGGGCTTGGGAGCGCCAGATGCTAATCATCCATGCTATTTAGGGATGTTAGGCATGCACGGCACCAAGGCTGCTAATTTGGCCGTGCAGCAATGTGATTTGCTGATTGCTGTGGGAGCGCGTTTTGACGATCGCGTTACCGGCAAGCTAAACGCTTTTGCTCCTCATGCCAAAGTTATTCATATGGATATCGACCCTGCCGAGATGAGTAAGCTGCGTCAGGCCCATGTTGAGCTGTGCGGTGATTTAAATATCATGCTGCCAGCGCTGAGCCAGCCGTTGAGCATCGGAGAATGGCAGTATGACGTTATAAGTCTGAAAGCCGAGCACCCGTGGCGTTACGATCACCCCGGTCAGGCTATTTATGCCCCGCTGTTCCTGAAACAGTTATCTGACCGTAAACCCGCCAGCGCGGTTGTAACTACCGACGTAGGCCAGCACCAAATGTGGACTGCACAGCATATGCAGTTTACTCGTCCAGAAAATTTCATCACCTCAAGCGGTTTAGGCACCATGGGATTTGGTGTCCCTGCGGCTGTCGGTGCGCAAATGGCGCGTCCAGACGATATGGTCATCTGTGTCTCAGGCGATGGCTCTTTCATGATGAACGTGCAGGAATTAGGCACCATCAAACGTAAAAAACTGCCGGTAAAAATAGTTCTGCTGGATAACCAGCGGTTAGGCATGGTGCGTCAGTGGCAGCAGCTGTTTTTTGACGGACGCTATAGCGAAACTAATTTATCCGATAACCCTGATTTCTTAATGCTGGCCAGCGCTTTTGGCATTGCAGGCCAGCGCATTACCCGTAAAGATCAAGTCGACGCCGCACTGGATGCGCTGTTAAACAGCGAAGGTCCGTACCTGCTCCATGTCTCCATCGACGAATTAGAGAATGTCTGGCCTTTAGTTCCGCCGGGCGCAGGCAATGAATCTATGATGGAGAAAATATCATGATGCAGTTAACATCCTTGCAACATCAATTGGCGATCCAGGCACGTTTCCGCCCAGAGGTTTTAGAGCGGGTACTCCGCGTTATCCGTCACCGTGGCTTCCAAGTTTGTGCTATGAATATGGCTCAGATGTTGGATTCAGACAGTGTGAACATTGAACTAACGGTGTCTAGCCAGCGTCCAATCAACCTGCTTTCGTCGCAGTTGAGTAAATTGATGGATGTTGCTTGCGTTGAAGTGCAGCCGCACGCGGCGCATCAGCAAGCGGCCGGTTAACGGCCTACGCTAGCTCTAGAAACGAATAATATTAATTAAATATCGCGCATCAGACGCAACAAGGAAAAAAGAATGACCACTAAGAAAGCGGATTACATTTGGTTCAATGGCGAGATGGTTCCATGGGCAGAAGCTAAAGTGCACGTTATGTCTCATGCGCTGCATTACGGTACTTCCGTATTTGAAGGCGTGCGCTGCTATGACACCAATAATGGCCCTGCTGTTTTCCGCCATCGCGAGCATATGCAGCGTCTGCGCGACTCCGCCAAAATTTACCGTATGCCTGTTTCCTACAGCGTCGATGAACTGATGGAAGCCTGCCGCGAAACCCTGCGTAAAAACAATCTGACCAGCGCGTATATTCGTCCATTGGTCTTTGTGGGTGATGTGGGTATGGGCGTTAACCCGCCGGAAGGTTACAACACTGATGTGATTATCGCTGCATTCCCATGGGGCGCCTATCTGGGTGCTGATGCGCTGGATCAGGGCATCGATGCACAGGTTTCTTCATGGAATCGCGCTGCGCCGAATACGATTCCAACGGCGGCAAAAGCCGGTGGTAACTATCTTTCTTCTCTGCTGGTGGGTTCTGAAGCTCGTCGTCATGGCTATCAAGAAGGTATTGCTCTGGATGTTCATGGCTATGTGTCTGAAGGTGCAGGTGAAAACTTATTTATGGTGAAAGACGGTGTGATTTTCACTCCGCCATTTACGTCGGCAGCACTGCCGGGCATTACGCGTGATGCGATTATCAAGCTGGCGAAAAACGCCGGTTTTGAAATTCGCGAGCAGGTGATGTCACGTGAATCACTGTATCTGGCAGACGAAGTCTTTATGTCTGGTACCGCCGCGGAAATTACGCCGGTACGTAGCGTTGACGGCATTCAGGTAGGTATTGGCCGCTGTGGCCCAATCACCAAACAGATTCAAGAAGCGTTCTTCGGCCTGTTCACTGGCAAAACTGAAGATCAGTGGGGCTGGTTGGATTTAGTTAACGCGAAGTAATTGAAGTGACAGACAGGGTATTAACAAAAATATAACCTCGAAATACGCCGAGTTGCCGCAATCAACACACATGCAGCTCGAAGTAGGACGAGGACAAGTCGGGCGGTTCGTTCCCGCCCGCATAAATAGATAAAAGCCTGAACACAGGCTCACGCTGGAGTGAATTAAGCATGCCAAAGTATCGTTCCGCAACAACCACACATGGCCGTAATATGGCGGGCGCTCGCGCATTATGGCGAGCAACAGGAATGACAGACGCGGATTTCGGTAAGCCGATTATTGCCGTGGTTAACTCGTTTACCCAGTTCGTGCCGGGCCATGTTCATCTGCGCGATCTGGGCAAACTGGTTGCAGAGCAGATCGAGGCTTCTGGCGGCGTAGCCAAAGAATTCAATACCATAGCGGTGGATGACGGTATTGCCATGGGGCACGGCGGGATGCTGTATTCCCTGCCTTCCCGTGAGCTCATTGCGGACTCCGTAGAATATATGGTTAATGCTCACTGTGCTGATGCCATGGTGTGTATTTCCAACTGCGACAAAATCACCCCAGGCATGTTAATGGCGTCTTTGCGCTTGAATATTCCGGTGATCTTTGTTTCTGGTGGCCCGATGGAAGCGGGTAAAACCAAATTATCCGACCAGATCATTAAACTGGATCTGGTGGATGCCATGATTCAGGGCGCAAACCCGAATGTGTCGGATGCAGACAGCGAGCAAATTGAGCGCTCTGCATGCCCAACCTGCGGCTCCTGCTCTGGGATGTTTACCGCGAACTCCATGAACTGTTTAACCGAAGCGCTGGGCCTATCTCAACCGGGCAATGGTTCTCTGCTGGCGACCCATGCAGACCGCAAAGATCTATTCCTGAATGCAGGCAAACGCATTGTGGACCTGACCAAGCGCTACTACGAGCAAGATGACGACCGCGTGCTGCCACGCAATATCGCTAACAAAGCGGCATTTGAGAATGCGATGACGTTAGACATTGCTATGGGCGGCTCTACCAATACCGTTCTGCACCTGTTGGCTTCGGCTCAGGAAGGTGAAGTTGATTTCACCATGACGGACATTGACCGCCTGTCGCGCAAAGTCCCTCATCTGTGCAAAGTGGCGCCAAGTACGCAGAAATACCATATGGAAGATGTGCATCGCGCGGGCGGCGTGATCGGTATTTTGGGTGAGTTGGATCGTGCGGGGCTGTTAAATCGCGAAGTGAACAACGTTCTGGGTATGACGCTGCCTGAAACACTGGCTGCTTATGACGTGATGGTCACAGAAGATGAAAGCGTCAAAAAGATGTATACCGCAGGCCCTGCGGGTGTCCGTACCACCAAAGCGTTCTCACAAGAATGCCGCTGGGATTCTCTGGATACTGACCGCCAAGAAGGCTGTATTCGAACCCGCGAATTTGCCTATAGCCAAGACGGTGGATTAGCCGTGTTGTATGGCAATATCGCGGAAAATGGCTGCATCGTGAAAACCGCCGGTGTGGAAAAAGAGAGCCTGATTTTCCGTGGTCCAGCGAAAGTATATGAAAGCCAAGATGCGGCGGTAGACGCTATTCTGGGCGGTAAAGTGGTGGCGGGTGACGTAGTGGTCATTCGCTACGAAGGCCCGAAAGGTGGCCCTGGGATGCAAGAAATGTTGTATCCAACCACCTATCTAAAATCGATGGGATTGGGTAAAAGCTGCGCCCTAATTACCGATGGGCGTTTCTCTGGAGGCACATCTGGTTTGTCGATCGGGCACGTTTCGCCGGAAGCGGCGAGCGGTGGCATCATCGCGTTGGTGCAAGACGGTGACATGATTGATATCAATATCCCACAGCGCGGCATTCAATTAGACGTTGCCGAAAGTGAACTGGCGAGTCGTCGTGAGCAAGAGCTGGCGCGTGGTGATGCCGCATGGACACCGAAAGCGCGTGAGCGTCAGGTATCCTTTGCGCTGCGAGCCTATGCGATGTTGGCGACCAGTGCTGACCGTGGCGCTGTGCGTGATAAATCTAAGTTGGGAGGCTAATTATGACTTCTCCGGCAAATATGCAAAAAGAAGTGCTTCCCAGCCAGCCCTGCGGGGCTGAATACCTACGCGCAGTACTTCGAGCGCCAGTCTACGAGGTCGCGCAGGTCACTCCGTTGCAGACCATGACGAAACTGTCTGAACGCGTCGGTAATACCATTTTAGTAAAACGCGAAGATCGCCAGCCCGTACATAGTTTCAAACTGCGCGGTGCTTACGCGATGATCGCAGGCCTTGATGAAGAGCAGAAATCTCACGGTGTCGTGACGGCATCAGCGGGAAATCATGCACAAGGTGTGGCGCTTTCTGCTTCACGCTTAGGCATCAAATCTACCATCGTTATGCCGGTTTCAACCGCTGACATTAAAGTGGACGCAGTACGAGGTTTTGGTGGTGAGGCCGTGCTGTACGGTGCGAACTTTGATGAAGCCAAAGCCTATGCCATTGAGTTAGCCAAAACCAGGAATCTTACTTTTGTTCCTCCGTTCGACCATCCTGCGGTTATCGCTGGTCAAGGCACTTTGGCCATGGAGTTATTGCAGCAAGATGCTCATTTAGATCGCGTATTTGTCCCCGTCGGCGGCGGTGGCTTAGCCGCTGGCGTGGCCGTGCTGATCAAGCAACTGATGCCACAGATCAAAGTGATCGGCGTTGAAGCGGAAGATTCTGCCTGTCTGCGTGCCGCACTGGATGCGGGTCATCCGGTGGATTTAGCTCGCGTTGGATTATTTGCCGAAGGCGTGGCGGTTAAGCGCATCGGCGATGAGACTTTCCGCCTGTGCCGTGAATATCTAGATGATGTGATCACCGTGGATAGTGATGCGATCTGCGCTGCGGTAAAAGATCTTTTCGAAGATGTGCGTGCGGTCGCAGAACCCTCAGGCGCTTTGGCGCTGGCAGGGCTGAAAAAGTATGTTCAACAGCATCAGATTCAGGGCGAACGCTTGGCCCATGTGCTGTCAGGGGCGAATCTTAATTTCCACGGTTTACGTTATGTCTCTGAGCGCTGTGAATTAGGTGAACAGCGGGAAGCGCTGTTGGCCGTTACCATTCCTGAGCAGCAGGGGAGTTTCCTCAAGTTTTGCCAGCTGTTAGGCGGGCGTGCGGTAACGGAGTTTAACTACCGCTACGCTGATGCGGATAATGCCTGCATTTTTGTTGGCGTACGCTTAACGCGCGGCTTGGTGGAGCGTCAGGAAATTTTGGCGCTGCTGCAAGACGGTGGGTATCAGGTTGTAGACCTTTCCGACGATGAAATGGCGAAGCTGCACGTGCGCTATATGGTCGGAGGCCGCCCGTCTAAGCCGCTGCAAGAGCGCCTTTATAGCTTTGAATTTCCTGAATCGCCGGGCGCATTGCTGAAGTTTTTAAGCACCTTGGGCACTCATTGGAATATTTCTCTTTTCCACTACCGTAGCCATGGTACGGATTTTGGCCGTGTTCTTGCTGCGTTTGAACGTGCAGATAGCGATCCAAATTTCGAATCGCGCCTGCATGAACTGGGCTATGAATGCCACGATGAAACCGATAATCCGGCATTTCGTTTCTTCTTAAAAGGCTAATTGGCGATTGCGTTCTGGTGGCTATAACAGCTGCCAGAACGCATGAATAAGCGGTTCCTCTAGGCGTTTTTTCTGTACGCAAACGCCGAGTTCAAAAGGTGCCACCATTGCCACATGATCAAGTTCGGTAATACGTGCGCGAATAGATTCTGGGCTGTTATCTAAAACTACGTCGGGTAACAGGGCGATACCACAGCCGAGAGCGACCATGGATACAATCGCTTCATGACCAGAAACGGTAGCGTAAATCTGCGGATTACTGATTTTTTGTCTACGAAACCAGAGGTCTATTCGCTGACGCGACGGACCATGTTCCGGCAGGATAAACGGAATTTGCGACCAATCCGGCTGCTCAACTAGCGCTAGCGTGCGGACATGACACGGAAGCGCTGGTGCAATCAAGCGCAGCGGTATTTCACCAATTTTGGTGAACTCAATGCTGGTGGGCAGCGTTTCTGGTCGACCAGCGATGCCGAGATCGGCTTCGTCTGACTGTATTTTACTGACGGCATCGGCGGCGTCGCCGGTTGTGAGTTTGATTTCAACCAGCGGATGCAACGCTCGGAAGCGATCGAGCACAGAAGGCAAATGGCTATAGGCAGCGGTTACCGAGCAGAACAGACGCAGTTCGCCGGTTAATGCAGGGCCCGTTTGACCGAGAGCGTTACGCAACTGCTGATATTGCAACAGCGTTTGCTGAGCAAAGATCTTGAGCTGTTCACCTGCGCTGGTGAGGCGTACATCGCGGTTATCGCGTAGAAAGAGCGGTTGCCCGAGTTCATCTTCCAGCCGTTGTATCTGGCGAGAAAGCGTTGAGGGGCTCACATGCACCGCCTGTGCGGTGCGGCCAAAATGGCGCGAGTCAGCCAGATGAAGAAATAATTTTAAGTCTCGAAGATCCATGGGTGATTTCCGCTCATTACGTTGCAAAAAATGCAATGACATCTTCGTAATATATCAATTTAAGCAATGCAAATCCTATCATATGATGGATTCATTCTCCTCGATGAGAACCTCCCCAATAGACAGGTGGGGAAGTAAAAAATAATGAACTTGCAGACGTCGCCTTTGAGCGAAAACACAACGTCAAACAACCAAACAATGGAGCAAACCATGGCTAATTATTTCAACACATTGAACCTGCGTCAGCAGCTGGCGCAACTGGGTAAGTGTCGCTTTATGGGACGCGAAGAATTTGCCGATGAAGCGGGATACCTGAAAGGTAAAAAAGTGGTGATCGTTGGCTGTGGTGCGCAGGGTTTGAACCAAGGTTTGAACATGCGTGACTCGGGTCTGGATGTGGCCTACGCATTGCGTGCTGAGGCGATTGCTGAGAAGCGCGCATCATGGCGTAAGGCAACTGAAAATGGCTTTAAAGTAGGCACCTACGAAGAGTTGATCCCACAGGCCGATCTGGTGGTTAACCTGACGCCAGACAAACAGCATTCTGCGGTAGTGAAAGCGGTTCAGCCGTTGATGAAAGACGGTGCGGCGTTGGGCTATTCGCATGGTTTCAACATTGTTGAAGTTGGCGAGCAAATTCGTAAGGACATCACCGTTGTGATGGTGGCACCGAAGTGTCCGGGAACTGAAGTACGTGAAGAATATAAGCGTGGCTTTGGTGTACCGACTCTGATTGCTGTTCACCCAGAAAACGATCCTAAAGGCGAAGGCATGGCGATTGCTAAAGCGTGGGCGGCGGCAACCGGCGGCCATCGTGCCGGTGTTCTGGAGTCCTCTTTCGTTGCAGAAGTAAAATCTGACCTGATGGGCGAGCAAACTATTCTGTGTGGCATGTTACAAGCGGGTTCATTGCTGTGCTTCGATAAGCTGGTGTCTGAGGGGACCGAGCCTGCTTATGCCGAGAAACTGGTTCAGTTCGGTTGGGAAACCATTACCGAAGCGCTGAAACAGGGCGGTATCACGCTGATGATGGATCGTTTATCCAACCCTGCGAAGCTGCGCGCATACGCACTGTCAGAGCAACTGAAAGAAATTATGGCTCCGCTGTTCCAAAAACATATGGATGACATCATTTCTGGCGCGTTCTCGGGTGGCATGATGGCTGACTGGGCTGAAGACGATATCAAACTGCTGACCTGGCGCGAAGAAACCGGCAAAACTGCGTTTGAAACTGCGCCGCAGTTTGAAGGCAAAATTGCCGAGCAGGATTACTTCGACCAAGGCGTTCTGATGATTGCGATGGTAAAAGCAGGCGTTGAGCTGGCTTTTGAAACCATGGTGGCTTCCGGCATCATTGAAGAGTCTGCTTATTACGAATCGCTGCACGAGCTGCCTCTGATCGCGAATACCATTGCGCGTAAACGTCTGTATGAAATGAACGTAGTTATCTCTGATACTGCGGAATACGGTAACTATCTGTTTGCTAACGCGGCAGTGCCTTTGCTGAAAGAGAAATTCATGGCTTCTCTGCAAACCGGCGACTTAGGCAAAGCAGCAGGCACAACAACGGCGGTGGATAATGCTCAACTGCGCGATGTGAACGAAGCGATTCGTAATCATCCAATTGAAGCCGTTGGTCATAAACTGCGTGGCTACATGAAAGATATGAAGCGCATTGCCGTTGCAGGTTAATTTCGCGATATAGCTAAAAAATAGCAAAAAAGGCGCCTAGGCGCCTTTTTTATTGCTTACAACTAAACTAGTTACGATAAAGCACTTTGATGATGTGGTAGCCAAACTGGGTATGCAGCGGGCCATAAGGCTCCAGCAGCGGGCAGGAGAACACCACTTTATCAAACGCAGGAACCATCTGACCCTGACGGAATTCACCCAAATGACCGCCTTTTTTGCCTGACGGGCAGATTGAATGCTTCTTGGCCAGCTTCTCGAAATCGCCGCCGTTTTTTAACTGCTCAAGAAGATCCAGAGCTTGTTTTTCTTCCTTTACAAGGATATGCAATGCTGCCGCGTTTTTAGCCATCGGGGATACTCCAGATGAAGGCATTAGAGAAATTTTCCCTAGTGTACTCAGCCTAGGGCTATTTCCGCAATGGCGCTCATTTCCAGCAGTGCTCCATAATGCAGCGCAGAACATGGCACGACGGTACGAGCAGGGCGGTGATCGCCTATCCACTGTGCATAAAGTCGATTAAATTCTGGCCACAATGCGACATCACTAAGATAGACCTGCACATTCACCAGATGTTGTTTATTAATTCCGATCGTCTCTAACAGGATGTCGATATTGCCAAAAACGACCTGTGCCTGTTCGGCTAATTCACCCTGCGGTCGTGGACTCGTGAGCGAGATGGGTAACTGCCCAGAGATATACAGGCTGTTACCTGAAATTATCGCGGGTGAATAATGTCCACCGGGTGTGGGTAACCGATCTGAATGGATGATTTTCATAGTATGTTTTTCCCGCGCTTAAGGAAGTCAGCATAGGACTCAGCATCCACGTTGCCTCCGCTGACGATAATCCCCACGCGTGCGCCGCGAATATCGATGGCACCACTCATTGCGGCGGCAGCGGCTAAACACCCTGTCGGCTCAACGACAATTTTCATTCTTTCCATAAAGAAACGCATTTGATCGCATAGCTGTTGATCGCTAACGGTAAGAATGTCTTCAACGAAATTACGAATGATCGGGAAGGTGAGCTCACCGACGCATTGGGTTTGTGCGCCATCAGCGATGGTATCGGGAACCGCAATACTTACGCGTTCCCCCGTACGCAGCGATTGCTGCACGTCATTGCCGGCTTCGGGTTCAACGCCAAATATGCGACAGTTTGGTGCCATGTGGTTCGCGGCGATTGCACATCCAGAAAGCAGCCCACCGCCGCCGGTACAGACGAACAAGAAATCGAGTTCGCCAACCTCTTCGAATAATTCTAGTGCGGAGGTGCCTTGGCCAGCAATAACGTGAGGGTGGTTGTAGGGAGGAATAATACTTAAACCACGCTTGGCTGCCAGATCGGCGGCGATCGCCTCACGATCTTCGGTTTGGCGATTGTAAATAATGACTTCGGCACCGTATCCGCGTGTGGCGGCGAGTTTAGCTGCGGGTGCATCGTGTGGCATCACGATAGTTACGGGAACGTTGAGCTCGCGAGCTGCTAACGCCATCGCCTGGGCATGGTTCCCTGAAGAGAATGCGACAACGCCGTTTTTCTTCTGCTCCGGCGTCAAATGGCTTATCGCGTTATAAGCGCCGCGAAATTTAAATGCGCCAATACGTTGATAGTTTTCACACTTGAAAAACAGGCTTGCGCCGGTTAAAGCGTTGGCTTGAGTAGAGGTCAGAACCGGCGTGCGGTGCGCAGCTGCTTTAATGATATTTGCAGCTTCACGCACATCATCTGCGCTGACTGCCATAGGTAACAGGGGCATGATTTTCTCCTCGGGGTGCAATTTGCTTTGTCATTTTGTATAATTTTATACGATCAGTAAAATAAAAAGGAAAGTGCTATATGAAAAATAATGAAGAGATCCCGATAGAAACCTTAAGCGAAAACCAGTTATTGCTGCGAGAAGGGGCCAAAATCGCTAAGGCATTAGGTGAAATGTTTGCCCCGACCTGCGAAGTCGTTTTGCACGATCTCTGTAACCCCCTACATTCCATTGTGGCGATAGAACAGCCCCTTTCTGGGCGCAAAATCGGCGATCCATCAACGGAAATGGGGCTGGCACGTATACGCGATCCGCAATATCCAGACGTGGTGCAAAACTACGGCAACCGATTCCCCGATGGTCGACCGGCAAAAAGTACGTCGATTGGTCTGCGTAACAGTCAGGGCGAATACGTGGCGGCGTTATGCCTGAATATGGATGTTTCTCTGCTTGATTCCGTTCAGCGTGTGTTGTCGCAATTGACGTCGGTAGACAGCGAACAGGCACCGACGCAGGAAAGTTTGCGCAGTAGTTTCGGCTCGAAAGACGTGAAGCGTGCCATCGAAGATTATGCGGCAGCGATGTCGAGTCAACCACGGGCGCTTTCAGCTTCGCAGCGTAAGGTATTGATTCGTCATCTGGCGACGTCTGGTCTTTTACAACTGCGAGGTGCCGCGAAAATCGTGGCCGATGAGTTGGGGATTTCTCGTGCTTCGGTGTATAACGCATTGAAGGTGGAACCTACGCGCGGAGTGTAATTTCGTCGCAGGGTTTCTGCTACAATTCGCCCTGTACTCGTTGTTATCTTGTCGCCATCATATTCAGGTTAAGTCATCCATGCGTTTAAATCCCGGTCAGCAGCAGGCTGTCGAATTTGTTACAGGTCCTTGTTTAGTTCTGGCTGGTGCCGGTTCGGGTAAGACCCGTGTTATTACCAACAAAATTGCGCATCTGATCCGAGAATGTGGCTATCAAGCACGCCATATCGCCGCCGTGACGTTTACCAATAAAGCCGCTCGCGAAATGAAAGAGCGTGTGGCGCAAACGCTCGGGCGTAAAGAAGCGCGCGGTCTGATGATTTCTACTTTCCATACATTGGGATTGGAGATTATCAAACGTGAATACAAAGCCTTGGGAATGAAAGCTAATTTCTCATTGTTCGACGATCAGGATCAGCTGGCTTTGCTGACGGATTTGACTGAACAATGGATCGAGAAAGATAAAGATCTGCTCAAGCAGCTGATTTCGACGATCTCAAATTGGAAAAACGATCTGATCGATCCCAAACAGGCCGCGGCTCATGCATTTTCTGAGCGCGATAAGCTGTTTGTGCACTGCTATCAGCTGTATGACGCGCAGCTAAAAGCCTGCAACGTGCTGGATTTTGATGACCTAATCCTGTTGCCAACGCTGCTGCTGCGCAGCAACGAAGAGGTGCGTGAACGCTGGCAGCAGCGCATTCGTTATCTGCTGGTGGATGAGTACCAAGATACCAATACCAGCCAGTATGAACTGGTTAAACTGCTGGTGGGAAATCGTGCGCGTTTTACCGTGGTGGGTGATGACGATCAGTCGATTTACTCGTGGCGCGGTGCTCGGCCGCAAAACTTGGTACTGCTTAAAGAAGATTTTCCGGCTTTGCAGGTGATAAAGCTGGAGCAGAACTATCGTTCATCTCAGCGTATCTTGAAGTCTGCCAATATTTTGATCGCCAATAACCCACATGTTTTTGAAAAGCGGCTTTTTTCTGAGCTAGGCTACGGTGAAGAGCTGAAAATTATTACGGCAAATAATGAAGATCACGAGGCTGAACGCGTGGTGGGTGAGCTAATCGCTCATCACTTTATTAATAAAACCTCCTACAGCGACTATGCGATTTTGTATCGCGGTAACCATCAGTCACGCGTGTTTGAAAAGATGCTGATGCAAAACCGTATTCCATATCGTATCTCTGGCGGCACGTCGTTCTTCTCGCGTCCAGAAATTAAAGATTTGCTGGCGTATCTCCGTGTATTGACCAATCCAGACGACGACAGCGCATTTTTGCGCATCGTGAATACCCCACGGCGTGAGATCGGCCCTGCAACGCTGCAAAAGCTCGGTGAATGGGCTAACCATCGTGGTATCAGTTTGTTCCGCGCCAGCTTTGATTTTGGTCTGAGCCAAACGCTGACTGGGCGCGGCTTAGAATCGCTACAGCGGTTTACCCACTGGATGCAGGAAATCTCCACACTGTCTGAACGTGAGCCGATCGCCGCGGTGCGCGATCTTATTCACGGCGTTGACTATGAAAGCTGGCTGTTTGAAACATCACCCAGCCCGAAAGCCGCTGAAATGCGGATGAAAAACGTCAATCAGCTGTTTAGCTGGATGACAGAAATGCTGGATGGCAGCGATATTGATGAGCCTATGACGCTGACTCAGGTCGTCACTCGTTTTACCCTGCGCGACATGATGGAGCGTGGTGAAAGCGAAGATGAGGCCGATCAGGTGCAGCTTATGACGCTGCATGCCTCTAAAGGGCTTGAGTTTCCATACGTTTATTTGGTGGGGATGGAAGAAGGATTATTGCCACACCAGAGCAGCATCGATGAGGACAATGTCGATGAAGAGCGCCGCTTAGCCTATGTGGGCATTACACGTGCGCAAAAAGAACTGGTGTTCACGCTGTGCCGCGAACGTCGCCAATATGGCGAATTAGTACGTCCAGAACCGAGCCGCTTCTTGCTTGAACTGCCGCAAGACGATCTGAATTGGGAAACCGAGCGCAAAGTGGTTAGCCCACAAGAAAGAATGCAAAAAGGACAGGCCAGCATAGCGAATATCCGGGCGATGATGGAGAAGGCGAAAGGCGGCGGCTAATCCTCTGTAACTAAATTCTGAAGCAAAAAAGGCGTCTATGTGACGCCTTTTCAATACCACTACGATTTGTCTTACTCAATCTCTTCCACGAGCAGAGTCCAATGCACATAGCTTTGCCACAGGCTTTCCTGATGCAGGTTTTCGGCTCTCAGAGGATGAGCATGTAGCCAACCCGCAGGGAGGACGAGGTGCAATGTATCGCCTTCGGCCTTGAGGTTCAAAAGTGGCATCGTATCGTCGCGGCGACGGCTGGCAAAAATGATTGCCAGACGCAGAATGCGACATAGCCGGTGAGCAATATCCTGTGGAACGGCATTTTGCTGGTTGAGTGCCTGCATATCTAGCGTGCCGGTTTGGTTTTGCAACAGGGCAGCCAAAAGTTTCTTTTGTGCAGGCGTGAAACCCGGTAAATCAAGATTACGGATCAGATAAGCGGCATGCTGCGTTGACTGTTTAAAATCAACGCTTAAGCCAACCTCATGCAACAGACATGCCCAGTGCAGTAATTCTGCGCTGCGGCTATCAATTGGCCAGGCTTTAGATAACTGTAAGACAAAATTTTCCGCTAACAGGCTAACGCGTTCTGCCTGTTCAATATCAAGCTGATATCGCCGTTGAATATTACGGATAGTACGAGCACGAATATCTTGTTCTACCGGCAGGTCCAGCATGCCATACACCAATCCCTCACGCAGCGCGCCGCCGGATAACGTCATACTTTCAATATCCAGCGTTTCAAAAATCGCGATCAGAATAGATAGCCCACTCGGGAAAACCAGCGCACGTTCTAGCGTAAGACCATCAATTTCTAGCTCTTCAAGCTTTCCACATTGGATAGCGCGTTGGCGCATTTGCAGCAGTTTTTTCAGGGTTATACGCTCATCCATTCCCTGAGCAACCATGATTTCTTGCAGCGCTTGAACGGTGCCCGACGCTCCCACACAAATTTGCCAGCCGTGCTGCTTTAGGCTATCGGCTATCGGTAAAATCATTTCACGTGCAGCAGATCCTGCACGATCAAAATTTTCCTGCGATAGATTACGATCGCTAAAATAGCGCTCAAGCCATGTCACACAGCCCATAGGTAAACTGTGAAGAACATCCGCCGTTGCGCCTTTGCCTGCGGCTAACTCGGTACTACCACCGCCGATATCGACAACTAAGCGTTGTGCAGAACCCCCGGTGGTATGCGCCACGCCTTGATAAATCAGGCGAGCTTCTTCTTCTCCGCTGATCACCTGTACTGGGCGACCAAGGATTTCTTCTGCTTGGGTGATGAACTGCTGCGCATTTTTTGCTATACGCAACGTCGCCGTGGCTACCACCCTGATTTGTTCACGCGGAATATCCTGCAAACGTTCAGAGAACAACCGTAGGCATTGCCAACCACGCTGCATCGCTTCGTCAGAGAGCATATTCTCGCTGTCTAAACCCGCAGCTAAACGTACTTTGCGCTTAATTCGGGCGAGTACCTGAATACTCCCCGCCACCTCACGCACAACCAGCATATGAAAGCTGTTAGAACCAAGATCAATAGCGGCATACAATGAGGCGGAGCTACGCATAAATAATTAACTCGTACGTTTACGGCTTTGACGCATCGAACCGTTGTTACGGCGCGGGCCTGAGCTACGGCGTTGGCCGTTGTTACTCCGAGGGCGAGTTAATCGCTTCGGCGCAGGTAAATCAGTTAGCAATGCATCGCTGTTGTACTTACTTACTGGAATTGAATGCTCAATATAAGTTTCAATTGCCGGTAAATTTAATACGTATTCTTCACACGCTAGCGTGATGGAATAACCGCTTTCGCCAGCACGGCCCGTACGACCAATGCGGTGAACGTAGTCTTCGCAGTCATCAGGTAAATCGTAGTTAAAGACGTGTGTAACCAGTGGAATATGTAACCCACGTGCCGCAACGTCGGTCGCAACCAGAATATCCAGATTGCCTTTGGTGAAATCATCAAGAATACGCAGGCGTTTTTTCTGCGCTACATCACCGGTCAGCAAACCAACGCGGTGTCCGTCTGCGGCTAAGTGGCCCCAGATGTCTTCACAGCGGTGTTTGGTATTAGCGAAAATAATGCAGCGATCTGGCCACTCTTCTTCTATTAGCGTTTGTAGCAAACGCATTTTTTCTTCATTAGAAGGATAGAACAGCTCTTCTTTAATACGGTGACCCGTTTTTTGTTCTGGCTCGACTTCAATATATTCGGCGTTGTTCATGTGCTCGAAAGCCAGCTCACGCACGCGGTATGACAGCGTGGCAGAGAACATCATATTGAGGCGCTGATTGGTCGCAGGCATGCGACGGAATAGCCAGCGTATATCTTTGATAAAGCCCAGATCGAACATGCGGTCAGCTTCATCAAGAACCACGACCTGAATACAGGCTAGGTCGATATGGCCTTGTTTCGCATAATCGATAAGACGACCGGTGGTGCCGATCAGGATATCAACGCCGCTTTCGAGCACTTTAAGCTGTTTGTCATAGCCGTCACCGCCGTAAGCTAAGCCTAATTTCAGGCCAGTTTCATGCGCTAAAGCTTCAGCATCGGAGTGGATCTGAACGGCTAACTCACGTGTCGGAGCCATAATCAGCGCTCTTGGCTGATTGGTTTTACGGTTCTCTGCGGCAGGGTGAGTAAGTAAATAATGGAAAGTTGACGCTAAAAAAGCCAGCGTCTTACCGGTGCCTGTTTGCGCCTGACCTGCAACATCACGCCCGTTCACTGTCAGGGGTAATGCGAGTGCCTGAATAGGCGTGCAGTTATGAAAGCCTTTAGATTCAAGGGCTTTGACCACCGTAGGGTGCAGGGCGAAGTCGGCGAACTTCTGTTCAGTTAAGTGTGTTTTGCTCATAGTGTCGTAGAATAACAGTTAACGCTATGTTCACGAAAGACGTTCACGAAAGTATTGCTTTACGAACGCGTATCCGTTGAAATAAAGTCAACCCTTTATTGGAAGATGATCGGTCTAGTAGGTTAAGATTATACCAATAAAGGCAGACTTAATCCTGTGGAGTAGAACATGAGCGATAAAATTGTTCACCTGAGTGACAATAGCTTTGATACCGATGTATTGAAAGCTGAAGGCCCGATTCTGGTTGATTTCTGGGCAGAATGGTGCGGTCCATGCAAGATGATTGCTCCGATTTTGGATGAAATCGCGACTGAATACGAAGGCAAGTTGACCATTGCTAAACTGAATATCGATGAAAACCCGGCTACGGCGCCGAAGTTTGGCATCCGCGGTATTCCAACCCTGTTACTGTTTAAAAACGGTGCAGTGGCTGCGACTAAGGTCGGCGCTTTGTCTAAGACTCAATTGAAAGAGTTCTTGGACGCGAATCTGTAATCATCATAATGCGTTCTTTATGATGTTGTTTAGCGGTTAGTCGTTTTCTTGCGACTGACCGCTAGACGTCCGCGAATAAGCGTGTTAAGTTTAATCGCACTGCAATACAGTACATACCTGTAGTTTGAATCATAAAGTTAGAATCTAAGTTTTATTCTGTTTTGAGACCTCTGTGTTTTAACCCCATAGTGCGGCCTTTTCAAAGTATTGCGGCCATCACCGCTGGGGAGCAGCAAGCTAAAACATAGGTTTTAAACCGTACGGCACCTTCATATCATCAATGAGTACACGCGAATTGGATCTGCAATCTTTTCTCATGTGTGCGATTTATCCGCGCTGTAATCCACATCGGGTGTTATGAAAGTCCACAAACAGGCATGGATGACCCCTGTCATACCATTCACAATACGTTCGAGATATACCCCGAGTTTAAAGAACCCACCATTATGAATCTTACCGAATTAAAGAACACGCCGGTTTCAGAGCTAATTACTCTTGGCGAAAACATGGGCCTAGAGAATCTGGCCCGTATGCGTAAACAGGACATCATTTTTGCAATCCTGAAACAACATGCAAAAAGCGGCGAAGACATCTTCGGTGACGGGGTGCTAGAAATATTGCAGGACGGATTTGGTTTCCTCCGCTCTGGTGATAGTTCCTACCTTGCTGGCCCTGATGATATCTACGTTTCTCCAAGTCAAATCCGTCGCTTCAACCTTCGCACTGGCGATACTATTTCTGGTAAAATCCGCCCACCGAAAGAAGGTGAACGCTATTTTGCCCTGTTGAAAGTTAACGAAGTTAACTACGACAAACCTGAAAATGCCCGCAGTAAAATCCTGTTCGAAAACCTTACACCTCTACATGCAAACTCTCGTCTTCGTATGGAACGCGGCAACGGTTCTACTGAAGATTTGACTGCACGCGTGTTGGATCTGGCATCGCCTATTGGGCGTGGTCAGCGCGGCCTTATCGTGGCTCCGCCGAAAGCGGGTAAAACCATGCTGCTGCAAAACATCGCACAAAGCATTGCCTACAACCATCCAGATTGTACGTTGATGGTTCTGCTGATTGATGAGCGTCCAGAAGAAGTAACCGAAATGCAGCGTTTGGTTAAAGGTGAAGTTATTGCTTCGACCTTTGATGAGCCCGCTTCCCGCCACGTTCAGGTTGCTGAAATGGTTATCGAGAAGGCGAAGCGTCTGGTTGAGCATAAGAAAGACGTTATCATCCTGCTTGACTCCATTACTCGTCTGGCTCGTGCTTATAACACCGTGGTTCCTGCGTCAGGTAAAGTACTGACCGGTGGTGTGGATGCGAATGCCTTGCACCGTCCAAAACGCTTCTTCGGTGCTGCGCGTAACGTGGAAGAGGGCGGTAGCCTGACCATTATCGCCACCGCGCTGGTAGATACCGGTTCTAAAATGGATGAAGTTATCTATGAAGAATTTAAAGGTACCGGCAACATGGAACTGCACCTTTCTCGCAAAATTGCAGAAAAACGTGTCTTCCCAGCGATCGACTACAACCGCTCTGGTACACGTAAAGAAGAGCTTCTGACTACATCAGAAGAGCTGCAGAAAATGTGGATCCTACGTAAGATTATCCACCCAATGGGCGAAATCGATGCGATGGAGTTCCTCATTAATAAACTTGCGATGACGAAAACGAACGACGATTTCTTCGATATGATGAAGCGTTCTTAATTTTCAGACAACTCGGGGAAACGCCATGTTAGAGATAACATGGCGTTTTTCTCATTTAGCGGATACGCTTGTTCACTAAAATAGGTGTTAGTACACTAAGCGCCGCGCCGCGATGATGGCGTCGATGGCGTCTGTTCTGCTTAATGCTTGATGCATCATGCCAACTTTGCAGTTCATGTGTTATCACATGGGAAT
Source organism: Hafnia sp. (assembly GCF_036648275.1). Taxonomy (NCBI): domain Bacteria; kingdom Pseudomonadati; phylum Pseudomonadota; class Gammaproteobacteria; order Enterobacterales; family Hafniaceae; genus Hafnia; species Hafnia sp. The sequence goes on from NZ_JAVXIQ010000020.1 coordinate 24,279, forward strand.
TGTATGTGTGACGGTGTACTATCCATCGATACCAAATTTTATGGCATTGTTTAGCAAACTAATTCTTTTGTTAGCAATAAACACAGAGAGCAGTTAACCGTGAATTTACTCGATATGAGTATGAGCCTTTTCCTTATTTTCCTATTCTCATTTGCGTTCTTGTTTTTTGCTCGAAAAGTCGCAAAAAAAGTAGGATTAGTTGATAAGCCTAACTATCGCAAACGCCATCAGGGGTTAATTCCTTTGGTTGGTGGTATTTCCGTTTATGCGGGCATCTGTTTTACTTTCCTCTTTTTCCAGCCATATATACCCCACGCTAAGCTCTATCTCATTTGCGCGGGTATTTTGGTGTTTGTAGGTGCTTTGGATGACCGCTTCGATATTAGCGTGAAATTCCGAGCCACGGTTCAAGCGCTGATTGCTGTGGCGATGATGGTGTATGGCGGGTTGTATCTCATGACGCTTGGCCATGTGCTAGGGCCTTGGGAGTTAACTCTCGGTCCGTTTGGCTATGTCGTGACGCTGTTTGCTGTGTGGGCCGCAATCAACGCATTCAACATGGTTGATGGGATTGACGGTTTACTGGGGGGCTTATCCTGCGTGACCTTTGGCGCGATGGGGATTTTGCTTTTCCAAGATCATCAAGGCGATCTGGCTCTGTGGTGCTTTGCCATTATTGCGGCGATTTTACCTTATATCGTGTTAAACCTCGGTCTCTTAGGGCGTCGGTATAAAGTATTTATGGGTGATGCTGGTAGCACCTTGATTGGCTTTACAGTGATTTGGATCTTGCTGCAAAGTACACAAGGTAAATCTCATCCGATGAACCCAGTGACTGCTTTGTGGATGATTGCGATCCCACTGATGGATATGATTGCGATCATGTACCGCCGATTACGCAAAGGCATGAGCCCCTTCTCTCCAGACCGCCAGCATATTCATCATTTAATTATGCGTGCCGGTTTTACTTCTCGTCAGGCTTTTGCTCTGATTACCGTTGCCGCTGCACTTTTAGCAGGAATTGGTATTTTGGGAGAAAAGCTGCCGTTTATGCCTGAATGGGGAATGTTGGCATTATTCTTGCTTGCATTTTTCATGTACGGGTACTGTATTAAACGCGCGTGGCGTGTTGCTCGTTATATAAAGCGTATGAAGCGACGACTCCGTAACGCAGCACAGCGCAAAAAAGCTTAACCTGATGTAGTGATGGGTATTGAGACAATGTCGAATCAGAACGAAATGCTCGTTGAAAACGAGTTAGATATTCGCGGGTTATGCCGCACCCTTTGGCAGGGCAAAACGTGGATTATTGGTATGGCCGCGGCCTTTGCTATCGTAGCAATACTGGTTTCGTTCCTGATGAAGCAAGAGTGGAGCGCAACTGCGATTACCGATAGGCCAACGGTTAACATGCTGGGTGGCTATTACTCACAGCAGCAGTTTTTGCGTAACCTTGATCAGCGAAGTGGTGCTAACGCAACACAAGAGCCGACTATTGCAGATGAAGCCTATAATGAATTCATTATGCAACTTGCCGCATACGATACTCGCCGTGATTTCTGGCTACAGACCAAGTATTACCAAGAGCGTAAAGAGGGCGATGCCAAAGCTGATGCCGCGTTATTGGATGAGCTGGTCAATAATATCATTTTCCAGCCGCGTGATGATGCGAAGAAAACCAATGACAGCGTTAAGTTGATTGCTGAAACGGCGGCTGATGCTAATCAGTTACTGCGTCAATATGTGGCTTTTGCCAGCCAGCAAGCGGCGGGCCACTTGAATGGAGAGATTCAAGGCGCGTGGGCCGCTCGAACCATTTCGCTCAAAGCTCAGGTTAAACGTCAGGAAGAAGTGGCTTCCGCCATTTACCAGCGCGAAGTGAAAGGGCTTGAGCAAGGTTTGAAAATTGCCCAACAGCAAGGGATCAGCAGTTCACGCACTGATACTCCGGCTGAGCAGCTTCCTGCGGCCGACTTATTCATGCTAGGGCGCCCAATGTTGCAGGCTCGGTTAGAGGCATTGCAGGCCTCAGGGCCAAGCTACGATCTCGATTACGATCAAAATCGTGCCATGCTAAATACTCTGAATGTTGGGCCAACATTAGATGGCAAATTCCAAACCTATCGCTACCTACGTACTCCAGAAGAACCGGTTAAACGCGATAGTCCTCGCCGCGGATTTATGTTGGTGATGTGGGGAGCGATTGGCGCTTTAGTGGGTGCTGGTGTTGCCTTAGTAAGGCGAACCCGTCCGCAAGTTATCTGAATTCATCCTATTGGGCACCGAAAGGTGCCCAAACTACGGCTAATGGTCGTAATTTACTGATAAAAAGAGATCTACAGTGAAAGTATTGACTGTATTTGGAACCCGTCCTGAAGCCATTAAAATGGCACCGCTGGTTCACGCTTTGGCCAAGGATAGTGCCTTTGAAGCGAGAGTTTGCGTAACCGCTCAGCATCGCGAGATGTTAGATCAAGTATTGCATCTATTTAGTATCGTACCTGACTATGACCTTAATATTATGAAACCGGGTCAGGGGTTAAGCGAAATAACCTGTCGTATTCTTGAAGGTTTGAAGCCGGTATTAGAAGAGTTTAAACCTGACATCGTATTGGTTCACGGTGATACCACCACCACGATGGCCGCGAGCCTAGCCGCCTTTTACCAGCGAATTCCTGTTGGCCACGTTGAAGCTGGCCTGCGCACTGGCAATCTGTATTCGCCGTGGCCAGAAGAGGCGAATCGTACGTTGACAGGCCATATGGCCATGTTCCACTTTGCGCCAACGGAAACGTCTAAACAGAACCTGATTAGAGAAGCGATCTCCGATAAAAATATCTTCGTAACGGGTAATACCGTTATTGATGCATTGATTTGGGTGCGAGACCGTGTGTTTAGCGATAATGAACTGAGAGAAAGTCTCGACCAACGTTATCCATTCTTAGATAAAAACAAGAAGATGATTCTCGTTACCGGGCATCGTCGTGAAAGCTTTGGTGGGGGTTTTGAACGTATTTGCAGCGCTTTGGCTGAGATTGCTCGCACCCATCCTGAGGTGCAAGTCGTTTATCCTGTGCACTTAAATCCGAACGTGAGCGAGCCTGTTAATCGGATTCTACGTGGGATCGACAACGTGATTCTTATCGAGCCACAAGATTACCTGCCTTTCGTCTATCTCATGAATCATTCCTATATGATCCTGACAGACTCTGGTGGTATTCAGGAAGAGGCTCCATCGCTGGGTAAACCCGTGTTGGTGATGCGAGATACGACCGAACGCCCAGAAGCGGTGGATGCAGGTACGGTGCGCCTCGTAGGGACGGATACTCAGGATATATTAGAACAAGTCAGCCGGCTTCTCACGGATGAAGAGGAATATCATTCGATGAGCCGTGCACATAACCCGTATGGCGATGGACATGCCTGTCAGCGCATCCTTGAAGCCCTAAAAAATCATCAGGTGACGTTATGAGTTTTGAAACTATCTCTGTTATTGGCTTGGGATACATTGGTTTACCAACAGCCGCTGCATTTTCCTCACGCCAGAGGAAAGTGATTGGTGTAGATGTGAACCAGCACGCCGTTGATACCATTAATCGCGGCGCTATCCACATCGTGGAGCCAGATTTAGACAAAGTCGTTAAGCAGGCCGTTGAAGGTGGCTTCCTACGTGCTGTAACCAAACCTGAAGCGGCAGACGCTTTTTTGATCGCGGTTCCTACGCCATTTAAAGGCGATCATGAACCCGATATGGTTTTCGTTGAGTCTGCGGCCAAATCTATTGCGTCAGTGCTGAAAAAAGGCGACTTGGTTATTCTCGAGTCTACTTCACCTGTCGGTGCCACGGAGCAAATGGTTGCTTGGTTGGCTGAGTCTCGCCCTGATTTAACCTTCCCGCATCAAGTTGGGGAAGCGGCTGATGTGAATATTGCCTACTGCCCTGAGCGTGTATTGCCGGGTAAGGTGATGGTTGAGCTGATCCAGAATGACCGTGTTATTGGTGGAATGACGCCAAAATGTTCCGCACGAGCCAGCGAGCTTTATAAGATATTCCTCGAGGGTGAATGCGTAGTAACGAACTCGCGCACTGCTGAAATGTGCAAATTAACGGAAAACAGCTTCCGCGATGTAAATATTGCCTTCGCTAATGAGCTGTCGTTGATTTGTGATACTCAGGGTATCAACGTTTGGGATTTAATTGCCCTTGCCAACCGCCATCCACGCGTCAATATTTTGCAACCTGGCCCAGGCGTTGGCGGACACTGCATTGCGGTTGATCCTTGGTTCATCGTTTCTCAGAACCCTCAGCAGGCGCGCTTAATCCATACCGCACGTTTGGTGAACGACGGTAAACCGCTCTGGGTGGTTGACCGCGTTAAGGCCACCGTTGCTGATTGTTTAGCTCAATGTGGCAAACGCGCCGCTGAAGTTAAAATTGCCTGCTTTGGATTGGCCTTTAAGCCTGATATTGACGATTTACGCGAAAGCCCGGCGATGGAAATTGCCCATATGATTTCCGAGTGGCACGTGGGTAAAACGATGGTCGTCGAGCCAAATATTGAGCAGTTGCCGAAAAAACTGATTGGTCATGCCGAGCTGGCTACCATTGATGATGCGTTACGTGATGCGGATGTGATTGTAATGCTGGTCGATCATAAACAGTTTAAAGCAATTCCTGCTGAGCAAGTCGCTCAGACTTATATCATTGATACCAAAGGGGTATGGAAGTGAAACGCATTCTTGTAACCGGCGGCGCTGGATTCATTGGTTCGGCCGTTGTACGACATATCATTGCAGATACGAATAACAGCGTGGTTGTGGTTGATAAGCTGACCTATGCTGGCAATTTAGAATCCCTCACGCCTGTAGCCGATAACGAGCGCTATTCGTTTGAACAGGTTGATATTTGTAACCGCAATGAATTGGATCGCGTTTTTGCCCAGTATCAGCCTGATTATGTTATGCATCTGGCCGCTGAAAGCCACGTGGATCGTTCCATTGACGGCCCAGCTGATTTTATCGAAACCAACATTGTTGGCACTTATACGATGTTAGAAGCCGCTCGTCAGTACTGGAATGGGCTTGATGCATCGCGTAAAGATGCATTCCGTTTCCATCATATTTCGACTGACGAAGTTTATGGCGATCTGCATGGCACCGATGATTTCTTTACTGAAACTACGCCATATGCACCTAGCAGCCCATATTCGGCGTCGAAAGCCTCCAGCGATCACCTAGTCCGCGCTTGGTTACGGACCTATGGTTTCCCGACTATCGTGACTAACTGCTCGAACAACTATGGCCCGTATCATTTCCCTGAGAAGCTAATCCCGTTGATTATCCTCAACGCATTAGCTGGCAAGCCGCTGCCGGTTTATGGCAACGGAGCCCAGATCCGTGATTGGCTTTATGTTGAAGATCACGCGCGTGCGCTATATCTGGTGGTTACCGAAGGTGCGATTGGCGAAACTTATAACATCGGTGGTCACAACGAACGTAAAAATATCGACGTTGTGAAAACCGTTTGTGCCCTTTTGGAGGAGCTTGTTCCTAGCAAACCAGAAGGCGTTGAGCACTATGCTGATTTAATCACCTATGTGACCGATCGCCCAGGTCATGATATGCGTTATGCCATTGATGCCGCCAAAATTGAGCGTGAGCTCGGCTGGCGACCTCAGGAAACCTTTGAAAGCGGCATTCGCAAAACGGTTCAATGGTATCTGGCTAATGAGTCGTGGTGGAAGCGCGTGCAGGATGGCTCTTACGCCGGTGAGCGCTTGGGTCTGCAATAATTTTTTCTTAAAGAAAATTGGAAGGCAAAAACTTAATGGGTCGATTACATGTGCGTCCACGCCAGTATTGAACCCTTGGCGTGGGAGAGTGAATATTTTCATCTCCGCACCGCCAAGTTAGCTTTTTCAACGGCGGCACCAATATTAACAACGGCTGATTTTCAGCCGTTTGATATTGTGCAGGCCAAAATTCCCGCCGACCGAGTCACGCTGGCGGATGACTTAGCAAATCTAGGTTTTCGTCTGGTTGAAGGAGAAATTGATCTTTCTCTTTCTATAGAAAAAGCCCAACTTGGCATGGAACCTGCTAATTCACAGCCGATGGGCTCTTCTTGTCGCATTGCGTCAGCGGAGGATATTCCTTGGCTACGGACTCAGGCTGCTCAGGCTTTCGCGCTCAGTCGCTTTCGGGCGCCTTGGTATCAAGCAGACGATAGCGCACGTTTTTACGCCGAGTGGGTGGAAAAAGCCGTGCTGGGCACCTTTGACCATCAATGCCTGTTAGTTCTGAATGCACAGATGAAACCCGCAGGTTTTGTCACCCTGCGAGCTCTTGATAATGGCGAGGCCAGAATTGGTCTGTTGGCGGTTGCGCCAGAGTGTAGCGGTCTTGGCGTTGGCAGGCAGTTAATGCTATTGGCACAAAATTGGTGTCGGGATAAAAACCTGTCGCGTCTGCATGTTGCAACGCAAATTGGCAATATTCCGGCTTTACGGCTTTATATTCGCAGCGGTGCCGTGATTGAAAGCACGGCGTACTGGCTATACAGGTGAACACATGATTCCATTTAATGCTCCTCCAGTGGTAGGGACCGAACTTGAGTATATGCAGGCTGCGATGAGCAGCGGCAAGCTGTGCGGTGACGGTGGTTTTACCCGCCGCTGCCAGCAGTGGATGGAACAACGCTTTGGCAGCGCTAAAGTGTTGCTGACGCCTTCGTGCACCGCCTCTTTGGAAATGGCTGCGCTGCTGCTCGATATTCAGCCTGGCGACGAAGTCATCATGCCAAGTTTTACCTTTGTTTCCACGGCTAACGCGTTTGTGCTGCGTGGTGCGACGGTCGTATTTGTCGATCTGCGTCCAGATACGATGAATATCGATGAAACCAAAATAGAAGCCGCTATCACGGATAAAACTCGTGCGATTGTGCCGGTTCACTACGCAGGCGTGGCCTGTGAAATGGACACCATTATGGCGCTGGCGAAAAAATATAATCTGTTTGTGGTGGAAGATGCCGCCCAGGGTGTGATGTCGACTTATAAAGGCAAAGCGCTGGGCTCCATTGGTCATATTGGTTGCTTTAGTTTCCATGAGACCAAAAACTACACCGCCGGTGGTGAAGGCGGCGCGACGCTGATTAACGATCCTGCACTGATTGAGCGTGCTGAAATTATCCGCGAGAAAGGCACCAATCGTAGCCAGTTCTTCCGTGGCCTCGTCGATAAATATACCTGGCGTGATATTGGCTCTAGCTATTTGATGTCTGACCTTCAGGCCGCTTATTTATGGGCTCAGTTGGAAGCCGCTGAGAAGATCAATCAGCGCCGTTTGCAGCTTTGGCAGAATTATTATGATGCGTTTTTACCGTTAGCTAAAAAGGGCAAAGTTGAGCTCCCATCCGTACCTGATGATTGCCAGCAAAATGCGCACATGTTCTACCTTAAACTGAATGATATTGAGCAGCGCTCGGCGTTTATCAGCTATCTGAAAGAAGCAGAAATCATGTCGGTATTCCACTATATTCCGCTGCATGAATGCCCAGCCGGCGAGCGTTTTGGTCATTTTGCTGGTGAGAATAACTTCACTACCAAAGAGAGCGAGCGTTTAGCCCGTCTACCGCTGTTCTATAATATGTCTGACGTTAACCAACGTACGGTGATCAACACGATCCTGAGTTTCTTCGGCTGATGTCATTAGCAAAAGCATCTCTTTGGACGGCAGGCTCTACGCTGATAAAAATCGGGGTAGGGCTTTTGGTCGTAAAACTGCTGGCGGTCTCTTTTGGCCCTAGCGGTGTGGGTCAGGCGGGGAACTTCCGCCAGATGGTGACCGTTTTGGGCGTTCTGTCTGGTGCAGGTATTTTTAACGGTATCACCAAATACGTGGCGGAATACCATCAGCAGCCAGATCGTTTAAAAGCGGTCGTTGGCACCTCATCCAGCATGATTTTAGGGTTCTCGACCCTGCTGGCGGTGGTATTCCTGATAGCCGCTGAACCGATAAGCGTCGGTTTATTCGGGCACGCAGACTATCAACCAATAGTCCGCGCCGTGGCGTTTATCCAGATGGGGATTGCCTACGCCAACTTCTTCATGGCGGTGCTCAAAGGCTTCCGTGACGCGCGAGGCAACGCGCTATCGATTATCGGCGGTAGTTTGCTGGGTGTCGTGGCGTACTATCTCTGCTATGCGTTTGGTGGTTATCCTGGCGCATTGGCTGGGCTGGCGCTGGTTCCGGCCATCGTGGTGATCCCTGCGGCGTTCATGCTATTTAAACGCCAACATATACCGCTAAATTATTTTCGTCTCGGCTGGGATAAAGCCATTGCGAGTCATTTGGGCAAATTCACCATCATGGCGCTTATCACCTCGGTGACGCTGCCGGTGGCCTATGTGATGATGCGAAATCTGCTTGCTCAGTACTATAGCTGGGATGAAGTGGGGATTTGGCAAGGCGTTAGCAGTATTTCAGATGCCTACCTGCAATTTATTACGGCTTCCTTTAGCGTTTATCTGTTGCCGACGCTGTCGCGCTTGGTGAGCAAACATGAGATCAGCCGTGAAATTATGCGCTCGCTCATGTTTGTATTACCGGCGGTGGCCGTAGCGAGTTTTACCGTATGGTTGCTGCGCGATTTTGCTATTTGGTTGCTTTTCTCCAATAAATTTACGGCGATGCGCGATCTCTTTGCTTGGCAATTAGTTGGCGATGTATTGAAAGTCGGTTCCTATGTTTTTGGCTATCTGGTGATTGCCAAAGCATCGCTGCGTTTTTATGTCATGACCGAAGTTAGCCAGTTCATCTTGCTAACCGGGTTCTCTCATTGGCTGATCCCGCAGCATGGCGCTCTTGGGGCAGCTCAGGCATATATGGCGACTTACATCGTCTATTTCCTGCTCTGCACATCTGTATTCTTGATTTATCGTAGACGGGCATGACGACACTGATTCACGTTCTGGGATCGGATATCCCACACCATAACCTTACCGTGCTGCGCTTCTTTAATGATGTGCTGAGTGAACGCGTATCTGAAGGGCAGGCTCGGCACTTTATGGTTGCCGCACGCGACGCATCGGCTTTTAGTGCGTTTGATAAACTTGATGTTGCCGTTTGGCCCGATAAAAAAAGCTTAGCTGAAGCGGTCATCAAGCGAGCTCAAGCCGATCGTTCGGTACGTTTCTTCATGCATGGGCAATTTAATCCCACGCTGTGGATTGCGATACTGATGGGTAAAATCAAATCCTCACAGGTGGCTTGGCATGTTTGGGGCGCAGACCTGTATGAGGATGCAACCAGCTGGAAATTCCGCCTTTTCTATTTGCTACGCCGAGTGGCCCAAGGGCGAGTTGGACACGTATTTGCTACGCGTGGTGATTTAATTCATTACCAGCAGCGCCATCCTCGCGTACCAGCTTCTCTGCTCTATTTCCCTACGCGCATGGATCCGGCGCTGACGCTTGAAAATCCACAAAAAGCACCGGATGGCCCGCTGACGATTTTAGTTGGGAATTCGGGCGATCGAACGAATCGTCATATTGAAGCGTTGGAATCCATCAAAGAGCAGTTCGGTAGCCATAATCACATTATTATCCCGCTGGGCTATCCGGCGAATAATGATGCTTATATTGCCCAAGTGAGAGATGCGGCTGAGCGTTTATTCCCTGCGGAGAATGTACAGCTCCTAACTGAGCAGGTGGCGTTTGATGATTATCTCGATATTTTGCGCCGCTGTGATTTGGGCTATTTCATTTTCAATCGCCAGCAGGGGATTGGGACTTTGTGCCTGTTGATTCAGTTTGGGGTGCCGTTTGTTTTGAGTCGTCAGAATCCATTCTGGCAGGATCTGGCCGAGCAGCATTTACCCGTTTTGTTTTACGGTGATTCGCTAGACCCAAGCGTGGTACGTGAAGCGCAGCGACAGATGAGCGGGGTCGATAAGGGCCAAATTGCGTTCTTTAATCCAAACTATATTGATGGCTGGCAGCAAGCATTAGCCATTGCTGCAGGAGAGCAGGTATGACTCTAGCGCAATTAGGCGGGCTTTCGCTGGTCTACTTTTTCTCGGTCGTTTTCGTTCTATTTTTGACCTACAAAGAGTTTCGCCGCGTACGTTTTAACTTCAATGTTTTCTTCTCATTGCTGTTTTTGCTGACGTTTTACTTTGGGTTCCCACTAACCTGCATGCTGGTATTCCGGTTTGATGTGACGATTGTTCCCGTTGAATATCTGCTTTATGCCCAGCTTTCAGCAACGGCATTTTATGCCATCTATTATGTTACCTATAAAACCCGCCTAAGGCCGGTACAGAAGGTTAACGTTGAACGCTCGATGTTCAGTGTTAACCGTGTCGAAGCGCATTTGACATGGATTCTGCTGGCATTGATTGCGATTGGCACCGTTGGCGTGTTCTTTATGAACAACGGCTTCTTGCTGTTCAAGCTGCATTCATACAGCCAGATTTTCTCCAGCGATGTATCGGGCGTGGCGCTTAAACGCTTCTTCTACTTCTTCATTCCCGCCATGCTGGTGGTTTACTTTCTCAAGAAGGATCAGCATGCGTGGCTGTTCTTTTTAGTGAGCACGGTAGCATTTGGTGTTTTGACCTACGTGATTGTGGGGGGAACCCGCGCCAATATTATTATCGCCTTTGCGCTGTTCTTGTTTATCGGCATTGTTCGCGGCTGGATCACTCTGTGGATGCTAGTGGCTGCGGGGGTTTTAGGCATCGTTGGTATGTTCTGGCTTGCGCTTAAACGCTATGGGATGAACGTTAGCGGCGATGAGGCGTTTTATACGTTCTTATACCTCACACGAGATACATTCTCACCGTGGGAAAACTTAGGCTTACTGCTGCAGAATTACGACAAGATTGAATTCCAAGGGTTGGCTCCGATCATCCGTGACTTCTATGTTTTCATCCCAAGTTGGATGTGGCCGGGACGTCCCGATCAGGTATTCAATACAGCCAACTACTTTACGTGGGAAGTGTTGAACAATCATTCCGGGCTGGCTATCTCGCCAACGCTGATTGGTTCTTTGGTCGTGATGGGCGGTGTTGCGTTTATTCCGTTGGGTGCCGTTGCAGTGGGCATGATTATTAAGTGGTTTGATTGGCTCTATGAAAAGGGCAAGCGCGAGCCGAATCGCTACAAAGCCGCAGTGATGCAGGCATTTTGTTTTGGCGCGGTATTTAACATTATCGTGCTGGCGCGTGAGGGTGTGGACTCTTTTGTTTCGCGAGTGGTGTTCTTCTGCCTGATCTTTGGGCTGTGCCTACTGCTGGCAAAACTAATTTATTGGTTGTTTGATAGTGCTGGGTTGATTCGACAGCACGTACGCCGGAATCGTACACCACGGGCTACGGCTCCGGTTGAAAAGGTATTACAAGGACAATGAACATGCAGACGACAAACCCCATTCCTAAATATGACATCAGGGGTATTGAGCTTTGGGGCTTCCGTGATATGCCGCACTTTCTTGAGCACCTATTTGATGACGGTGAACTGAAGACTGGTACTTTGGTTGCCATCAATGCTGAAAAGGTCATGACCGCTGAAGTGGATAAGCCTTTGCGCGAGCTGATTGGTGCGGCGGAGTATAAGTATTGCGATGGCATCAGCATGGTTCGTGCGATACGCCGCAAATATCCAAACGCGAATTTAAGTCGTGTAGCGGGTGCTGACTTGTGGGAAGCCATGATGCAGCGTGCCGGTGAGCGCGGAACACCGGTATTCTTGATTGGTGGCAAACCAGAGGTTCTGGCTGAAACAGAAGCTAAGCTACGTCAGCAATGGAACGTGAATATCGTGGGTAGCCAAGATGGCTACTTTAAACCAGAAGACCGTGCGGCGTTGTTTGAGCGCATCCGGTTGAGTGGCGCAAAAATTGTGACCGTCGCGATGGGCTCGCCTAAGCAGGAAATTCTGATGCGCGACTGCCGTAACGTTTATCCCGATGCACTTTATATGGGAGTCGGTGGAACCTACGACGTATTTACTGGGCACGTTAAACGAGCGCCTAAAGTCTGGCGAGAGCTTGGCTTGGAGTGGCTTTACCGCCTGCTGTCGCAGCCTACACGTTGGCGTCGTCAGCTGAAGCTGCTTAAATTTTTAGGGTATTACTACGGCGGTCGTCTATAGCCAGTAAACCAAAGGGGCTTTTAGCCCCTTATTGTTGCCACTTTTCTCTGTCATCGGTATGTTCATTCGTCAGGGGCTTGGTGGATGAAAATCCATCGATAGCGGATAAACACTGATGATTTGATAGAAGTCGTAGGGTAAAGCGTCGACTTTTGCGTCAGAATGCGCAAAGTCTAATCAAACGCAATATTTATGACAAAAAGCACTAGACAGCATGGCACCAAGTCCGTAATATCCGTTCCCGCAACGGCGCTAAGCGCCCGTAGCTCAGCTGGATAGAGCGCTGCCCTCCGGAGGCAGAGGTCTCAGGTTCGAATCCTGTCGGGCGCACCATTTAGTGAGGTGCCGGAGCTGCGGTGGTTTTAATACCGCGTAAAAGATTTGCAGTGGTGGCTATAGCTCAGTTGGTAGAGCCCTGGATTGTGATTCCAGTTGTCGTGGGTTCGAGTCCCATTAGCCACCCCAGATTTAAGTGGCATTGCGAAGGTGGCGGAATTGGTAGACGCGCTAGCTTCAGGTGTTAGTGTTCTTACGGACGTGAGGGTTCAAGTCCCTCTCTTCGCACCACAACCAATCTAGAATTGGTAAATCTGTGAGTAGTAAAATGACTGAGGTCATTTAGCAGTACGAACTCTTGGTAGTCTAAAGAGTTATCGGCGAGTAGCGCAGCTTGGTAGCGCAACTGGTTTGGGACCAGTGGGTCGGAGGTTCGAATCCTCTCTCGCCGACCAATTTATGAAAATGATTTTCTATAAAAAAATCTTTTTCAGACAGCTAGAAAACCATAATGTGAAGTTGACGTTATCGGTGAAAAGAATTGTATCGGCGAGTAGCGCAGCTTGGTAGCGCAACTGGTTTGGGACCAGTGGGTCGGAGGTTCGAATCCTCTCTCGCCGACCACTCTTGAGAAAGACCCCGCAATGCGGGGTTTTTTTTCGTCTAAAATATCTCCTTCTCTTGCGCCATTTCCTATCAACCACTCAGTGATAACTCTATCGTTTTATTTCTATTTATCCTGTTGATTTTAAAAGACTATTTTTAACTTGTTGGCTATTCACGACAAAGGCCATATGTGATGTCTCTGAATTGAGACTTATAACTCATTAATTTAATTGAATAAAAAATAATGAAGGTAACGGTGTCGTTTTTAGACGACAGTTTATAGACTGAATATGAGTTCTACTATTTAGAACCACCTTCTGAGCGCTCAATTCGCTGAAATCCTAACTCGCTATAAAAATGTAGCCACGCCTAAAGCCTTAGGCTTATCGAATCATGGAAAAATACGGTTTAAATTCCGTATAGAAAAAACTTGGCACGCCATGTGCATTAATTATCACGTAGATGCTCATTCACCTCCTTATGTTTGCGAAAGCTTCATAAACCTCCGAATGATGCAGAGCCAATTTACGGTGTCTATTGTCCGATTCTGATGATAGTGGTCTTGACCCTTCATCAAGCTACGGGCGTAACGTTGAGTGAGACACCAATCAGTTGTCCTAAGATCTGATTGTCCTTTTAAGCACTTGCCTTTTGGCAGGTGTTTTTTTTGTCTCAAAATGGCAATAAAAAAAGCCCGCTATGCGGGCTTTTAAGAAGTGAAGCAATTGTTAGGATGGATTCGCAGGCTGCTCTTGTTTGAGCGTCAATAGCAATCCGTCACGTCGCATCTGCGCCGCTTCTTCTGGGCGGTGCAGTTTATCAAGTACGTCAGCCAGCCACGCGTAGTCGTAGGCGTCAGGACGCTGCTTCAGCGCAGCACGAAACGCATCGCTTGCCTGCTGCCATTCACCATGACGCATCAAGAGCTGACCCAAGGTGCTGTTAAGCAGCGCGCTTGCGCCATGCTGTTTAATTTGCTGATTCAACAGTTTTTCCAACTGCTCAGGATTACCTGATTTCAGCTTTGGCATCAACAACACTAAACGTTCATCAAACTTACGCTTCAAACCATCAACCAGAATTTGCTGAGCCGTATCGTGATCGTTGCATTCAATAAGATGCTCAATCATGGCTACCTGCAGCGCTGTTTCATGACGAGTTTTGCGACTCTGGTCATTCCACCAACTCTTCAGCTCGAGGCTACCGCCGTTGGCCATACGTTCGTTCATTAGGCCAATGTATGCTTGAAGTTGCAGCTTTTGGATCTCTTCATCGTTGTACACGTTGGCTTTTGCCAAGCTGGGCAGGATCTCAAGCAATGACTGATATGCCTGGGTTTTAACATATGCCTGTTCGGCTAAACGAAGAACCTCGGGGTGACGCGGAGCTACGTTGAGCAGTGCATCAACACCGTGGCGGGCAGCATGATTTTCACCACGCGCCAATTGAATACGTACTCGGGTGATATCAACAGGCAGCTGGTTGCTATCAGCAACTTCTGACGCGCGTTCCAAATACTGGTTTACGCGTAGCTCATCACCGCGCTGCTGAGCGGCTTCTGCGGCCAATAAATAGTTAACGACAGGTTGTTCTGCGTGATCCGCATTGCGTGAAAGCAGTTTTTCAACCTGAGTGTAATCACCCTCGGCTAACTTCATTAAGCCTTCACGTGTTTGTTTGCGAGCGCGAGTACGCTTGCGGCCAACAAACCAACCACGAGTGCGGGCACCGGTGCGGAACACGCGGCGCAGTACCCATTCAATCGCGAAGAGAACCACGATCAATAGGATCAACATGATCACCAGCGATGTGACGCTGGTTTCAATGTTGTAGGTATCCGTTTGGATAAGAACATAGCCTTGATGACCAGCAAACATCGGCCCCAGAACGATCCCTGCGATCAGGATAATAAACAGCAATAAAACTTTAAGCATGTCTATTCCCCCTGCGTTGCGGGTGCTGCGGCTGGCACAGAAGGTGTTGCCATCAAATTACGCACGCGGGTTTGCATCAGCTTTTCCAACAACGGCTGGCTTTTCAGCTCCGCAGGAACATCCATATTGATGGACTGCTGGCTGAGTTCATCCAACTGGCTTAGGAACGCTTTGGTTGTTGGATCGTTCATGTCGAAGTAAGCACGTACCCACGTTGAGACAGTTTCAAGCGACTGTTGATAAACCTCGTTTTGATGGCGAGGAACAGCCTGCGCGGCAACCAGAAGGCGAGAACGAATATTTTCGCGTAGATAGACGTCTTGATTTGGGGCTAGCAAAGGTTCGGCACTGCTGTCACGACGGCGCACGGTAATAAATTCCGACATAAAGTTATGCCAGCTTTTCACCAGATTCTGTCGCCATTCGGTCAGTGAACTCGATACTTCACCATTGTCTTCATCCATCGGCGCTTCGTCGGTGTTATTATCTGCTAAACGCAGATCGTCAACTTGGTTAGAGAGCTGATTCAGCTTGAGAATAATGCCGTCGAAGTCAATTTGGCTAACGCTGGCCAGCGAGGCAATGTCTTCGGTAATGGCGCGACGAACGTCAATCAGGCTTGGGTCATTCATTTCAGCCAAGCTTTCATCTGCGCTTTTCAATAGTGCGCCCGCGGTCGTCACATCCTGATCGCTCCACAGCTTGCGGCCCGCAAGCTTGACGAGGAAGTCAGCCTGAGCCAGCAGCCAGTTTTTCGCATCACTACCGGAAATCGCGGCCACCTTCGCCTCAAGCTCTTTTAGCTGCTGCGACTGTGAGGTTTGCAGTTGATCGGTCACGCTAAGCGCTTTGTTTTGCTGATTGATCAACGCATTAATGCGCAGCTTTTCCTGTGCCTGTTCAGTATGCAATGCGTTCAGCTGGTCGCTGAGTTCATTGTTTTCAGCTTGTTGAGCCAGAGCCTGCTGATGGCCGTGATAATACAAACCTGCGCCGAGAGCGATTGCTATAACGATAGCGATAGCACCGAGCACCGGCCCTTTTGCGGATTCTTTTTTCACAGTTTTAGCGACCTGCTCACCAGAAGTATTGTTATTGAGATTAGATGCTGGCTGGATCTCGTGTTCAGTCGCGGTGTTCGTTTCCTCAACCTTTTCAGGCGGGGTTGTCGGTTCCGTCATCTTGGCACTTCCCATAGTCAGTTATTGTAGCGCGCGGATCAGCGCGTCATTATCAGCACTTTCAGCTACCTGAATGTCTTTCCAGCCCAATTCCTGGGCGAGGGTAGCCAACCGTTCGCTAACCACAATCAAGCGGCAATGTAGTAACCACATTTGCCGATCGTAATCAGGAACTAAATCATACAGTTGTTGCAGCATTTCGCCACTTGTCACGACCAGTGTTGAAATGCCCTGTCGTCGCCAATGTGCGCTTTGCTCTGCACCATTATAGTGGATCGCACAACGTTGGTAGCATTCTGACAGTGTTACGCTCACGCCGCGTTGGGTCAATGTTTCTGCCAACAGCTCTCGTCCACCGTTGCCGCGCAGAATTAATGCCTGCTTGCCCGCGATATTTCTCAGTTCTGGGAGCAATAGCAAAGATTCAGACGTTTCGGGAGGTTGGGGGTAAGCAACCGGTAAACCTGTCGCCGTATGTAAACGCAGCGCGGTTGGGCGGCCAATGGCAAAATAGTTGAGTTCGCGTGGCCATGCTATCGCGGATCGTTGTAGATACGAATGCGCATAGCGTACTGCGTGCTTCGATAGAACAAAAACTAAATCGCCTTGCCGGAGCTGCGCCAAAAGATCTGGTAGCGCAGCGAGGCCAGTTCCCGGAGTAAAATCGATTAATGGAGCATGATAGGCCGCTCGCCCTAGGGTTCGTAGTCTACTGACTAATTCCTCACCCGCAGGTGATGGGCGAGTTACCAAGATGCTCATCGTGGCGTTTGTCCTTGATACACGTCGTCTAAAATTTCACGCGCGCCGCGCTCTAGCAGTTCTTCTGCTAGCGAAACACCTAATTCAGCCGCTTGAGCGCGTGGCCCACGGCGTTCGCCTCGAATAATCAAAGTGCCGTCAGGCTTGCCCACCAAAGCTCGTAGCCATATTTCGTCGCCATTAAGCTCTGAATAGCTGCCGATAGGAACCTGACAGCCACCCTCTAAACGCGTGTTCATGGCGCGCTCAGCGATAACTCGAGTTGCGGTATCGCTATCGTTTAACGGTGCGAGCAAGGCTTGGGTTTTTGCATCGTCCAATCGACATTCGATGCCGACGGCGCCTTGGCCTACGGCCGGTAAGGATTGTTCTGGTGGTAATGCATAGCGGATACGCTCTTCAAGCTCTAAGCGTTTTAAACCGGCAGCGGCCAGAATAATGGCATCGTAGTCGCCGTTATCCAGCTTGGCTAAGCGAGTCCCTACGTTACCGCGAAGATCGCGAACGATAAGGTCTGGGCGAATCTCTCTAAGCTGGCACTGGCGGCGCAGGCTTGATGTGCCCACGACGCTGCCTTCAGGAAGGTCTTCAAGTCGAGCGTACTTCGGCGAAACAAAAGCATCGCGTGGATCTTCGCGTTCGCAGATAGTCACAAGCCCTAAACCTTCAGGAAAAGCGACCGGTACATCTTTCATCGAGTGAACGGCGATATCGGCGCGCCCGTCCAGTAAAGCAAGCTCTAGTTCCTTGACGAACAAGCCTTTACCGCCAACTTTTGCCAGCGGTGTATCTAATAAAACATCACCACGCGTCACCATAGGCACCAGTTCCACGGTCAAATCTGGCCAATGGGCCTGTAGATGATCGCGCACATAATAGGCTTGCCATAACGCCAACGGGCTTTGTCGGGTGGCGATACGGAGGATCTGATGTGGCTGAGGGGTTATTTCTAGCATGTGAATATCCATTTTTATCCTATGCTTCATCCTATCATTTTGTTCGCAAACGTGCAGCGCTGGAACCTAATGGCTGTTTGGCGGGAAAATAATCAGGAAGGAGAATGGATGAAATAGTCGGTAAGATCAAAGACAAGAAAGGCGCAACAATAAGTGTGTGGCTTTACATACTTTACGGTCAACCAGCAAGGTGTTAGATTGATCACGTTTCCAGCAATTTCTTATTAAAACATTTCTTACTAAAAAACGGTGAGATACGGAAACAGGGTTCTCTCAGACACTGGAATAATCAGGCGAAACGTCTTGTACCTCTACATCGAGACACTGAAACAGAGACTGGATGCGATAAATCAACTTCGAGTTGATCGCGCTTTAGCGGCCATGGGGCCGGCCTTTCAACAGGTTTACAGTCTGCTGCCAACCCTATTGCATTACCACCACCCGCTGATGCCGGGTTACCTTGATGGTAACGTTCCCCACGGCATTTGTTTCTACACGCCTGATGAAAATCAGCAAACCTACTTACATGAAATTGATCTTCGTTCTCCGGGTTCCATCGCGGCAGATCACCCAGGCCAATTGCCGATCACTGGCGTTTACTCAATGGGAAGCACCTCTTCTATTGGGCAAAGTTGTAGTTCAGATCTGGATATTTGGGTTTGCCACCAATCTTGGTTAGATGGCGAAGAGCGCAATCGGTTACAGCAAAAATGTACACAGCTGGAGAAATGGGCTGCATCGCTGGGCGTTGAAGTCAGCTTCTTCCTTATCGATGAAAACCGTTTTCGTCATAACGAAAGCGGCAGTCTGGGTGGGGAAGACTGTGGGTCTACCCAACATATCCTATTGCTTGATGAGTTCTACCGCACCGCAGTACGCCTAGCGGGCAAACGTATTCTGTGGAATATGGTGCCAAGCGAAGAGGAAGCGCATTACGACGAATATGTCATGTCGCTGTACTCGCAGGGCGCGCTTACGCCAAACGAATGGCTCGATCTTGGCGGTCTAAGCTCGCTGTCTGCCGAAGAATACTTTGGCGCTAGCCTATGGCAACTCTATAAAAGCATCGATTCGCCGTACAAAGCCGTCTTGAAAACGTTGTTGCTGGAAGCTTACTCATGGGAATATCCCAACGCTGAGCTGCTAGCTATCACCATCAAACAACGTTTACATAAAGGTGAAATTGTCTCGTTCGGGCTCGATCCTTACTGCATGATGCTGGAACGTGTGACGCACTATCTTGAGCAAATCAATGATACTGCGCGTCTCGATCTGGCTCGCCGTTGCTTCTATCTCAAAGTGTGTGAAAAATTATCGCGCAGCCGCGCCTGCGTTGGCTGGCGGCGTGAAATTTTAAGCCAACTGGTTGAGTCTTGGGGCTGGAGTCAAGAGCGTATCGAAGTGCTTGATGACCGCGCCAACTGGAAAATTGAACGCGTGCGTGAAGCGCATAATGAGCTGTTAGATGCGATGATGCAGAGCTATCGCAACCTCATTCGCTTCGCACGCCGTAATAACCTAAGCGTGAGCGCTAGCCCGCAGGATATCGGGGTATTGACCCGTAAACTTTATGCTGCGTTTGAAGCGTTGCCGGGTAAAGTGACGCTGGTAAACCCGCAAATTTCGCCGGATTTGTCAGAAAAAAACTTAACGTTTATTCATGTGCCGATTGGCCGTGCTAACCGCACCGGCTGGTACTTGTATAACCAAGCGCCGACTATCGATACCATCATTAGCCATCAGCCGTTGGAATATAACCGCTACTTGAACAAATTAGTGGCGTGGGCCTATTTCAACGGATTGCTAACGGCGGAGACTAAGCTACACATCAAGAGCAACAACAACCTGTGCGATATCAATAAGCTTCAGAGTCTGGTGCATGATGTGTCGCAGCATTTCCCGATTCGCTTGCCTGCGCCATCGCCGAAGGCGTTATACAGCCCGTGTGAGATCCGCCATTTGGCGATTATCGTCAACTTGGAAAATGATCCAACGGCCGCTTTCCGCAATCAGGTGGTGCATTTTGATTTCCGTAAACTGGATGTCTTTAGTTTTGGTCAGCAGCAGCAATGCTTAGTTGGCAGTATCGACCTGCTGTATCGCAACTCGTGGAATGAAGTGCGTACCCTGCATTTCAGCGGTGAACAGGCGGTATTAGAAGCGCTGAAAACAATCTTAGGCAAAATGCATCAGGATGCCGCACCGCCGGAATCCGTTGAAGTCTTGTGCTACAGCCAGCATTTGCGTGGGCTAATCCGCACGCGTTTACAGCAGTTGGTTTCTGAATGTATTGACCTGCGCTTATCTAGCACACGTTTAGAGCCGGGGCGCTTTAAAGCTGTACGCGTCGCGGGGCAAACGTGGGGACTGTTCTTTGAACGTCTGAGCGTATCGGTGCAGAAATTGGAAAATGCGGTTGAGTTTTATGGCGCCATTTCTAATAACAAGCTGCATGGGCTTTCTATTCAGGTGGAAACCGAGCAGGTACATTTGCCCGCAGTGGTTGATGGTTATGCCAGCGAAGGGATAATCCAATTCTTCTTTGAAGATGGGGATAACGACGGGTTTAACATCTATATTCTGGATGAAACCAACCGTGTGGAAGTTTATCACCACTGTGAAGGCAGCAAAGAGGAGCTAGTGCGCGACGTTAGCCGTTTCTATTCGTCATCGCATGACCGCTTTACCTACGGTTCAAGCTTTATCAACTTTAACCTGCCGCAGTTCTATCAGATCGTAAACGCCGATGGACGTTCTCAGGTGATGCCGTTCCGTACCAACGTGTTGCCACAGTGCAACGTCAATGACGACAACGACGGTACGCCGCTTAAACAGCAATTCCAGCTGCATTAATCTTAAGTACAGCACCACTCCAATTTTTCCCTCTTCCGTGGAGGGTTGGAGTGGCGCTGATGCTATTCGCGAATACGTTTCGGCTTATGCCGAAATTACCACATCGTCTTCGCCAGACTGCGCTCTGCATGCGGTTGACAGCAAAGCATAAAACTCCTCTCCGCTGCGATCGCAAATCCAGCTATCATCACGCAGACTGAAGTGGTAACCGCCAGCTTTCGTGGCGAGCCATACCTGATGCAAGGGCTCCTGACGGTTGATCACGATTTTGCTGCCATTTTCGAAGGTCAGCGTCATCACTCCGCCATTGGTTTCATAGTCGATGTCGGCATCACCTTCATAAGCGTCAATGGCCTCTTCGATGTTTAACATCAGCTTATCTGCTAACTGGTGAAACTCGGTATCGTTCATAATCATTTCCTATTGCTTTTCAGGGTCCAACTGCGATTATAGAGAGCTTATAGGTAGGATTCACACGCATTAATACAATAAATGGTAATGACCATGAAAAAACAATTTCGTTGGGCCTTGGTGGCTGTTTCCCTATTCGGCCTTGCTGGTTGCGGTTTGAAAGGGCCTTTATACTTTCCTCCGGCTGATGCTCCTGCGGCGTCGAAGAGCCAGCCAGATACACAAACTAACGCGCCTGCTGCAAATCAGGGCGCGAATACACCGTCTAATGTTGCCGGTGTAGAACAAGGCCAATAATCCACGATAGCGAGAACTGTCAGGATGTTAGTTCGGTGACCACGGAAGTTAAGGCGTAGGGTGAGAGGTAGTTATGCAGTTCTCTAAAATGCACGGTTTAGGCAACGATTTCATGGTCGTTGATGCTGTTACACAAAACGTATACTTCTCGCCGGAGCTTATCCGCCGTCTATCCGATCGACATAACGGCGTAGGTTTTGATCAGATGCTGATCGTTGAACCGCCCTACGATCCTGATTTAGATTTCCATTATCGTATTTTCAACGCCGATGGGAGCGAAGTTGCGCAGTGTGGTAACGGCGCGCGCTGTTTTGCTCGTTTCGTGCGTTTGAAAGGGTTAACCAACAAACGTGAAATTCGCGTAAGCACGCAGAATGGCCGGATGGTGCTCAAGGTCAGCGATGACGAGCTGGTTACGGTGAATATGGGCGAGCCGATTTTCGAGCCGTCCAAGATCCCGTTCAAAGCCGTGAAAGCGGAAAAGACCTATATCATGCGTGCGTCTGAACATACTATCCTGTGTGGCGCAGTATCGATGGGGAATCCCCACTGTGTGCTTCAGGTTGATGATGTTGAAACGGCGCTGGTGGAAACCATCGGCCCAGTACTTGAAAGCCATGAACGCTTCCCTGAACGCGTTAACGTGGGATTCATGCAGGTCATTAACCGTAATCAGATCAAACTACGGGTGTATGAACGCGGCGCGGGTGAAACTCAGGCCTGCGGCAGCGGAGCCTGTGCGGCGGTTGCCGTGGGGATCCAGCAAGGTTTGCTGGATGAAAACGTTCAGGTTGATCTTCCCGGCGGGCGTTTGCACATTCGCTGGAAAGGGCCTGATAACCCCTTGTTCATGACGGGCCCTGCGACCCACGTTTATGATGGATTTATACATCTGTA
Organism: Hafnia sp.; assembly: GCF_036648275.1. Classification (NCBI taxonomy): domain Bacteria; kingdom Pseudomonadati; phylum Pseudomonadota; class Gammaproteobacteria; order Enterobacterales; family Hafniaceae; genus Hafnia; species Hafnia sp. The sequence continues at coordinate 46,604 of NZ_JAVXIQ010000020.1, forward strand.
ATTCATACGTTTATGAGTGAGCGATAGACAACTATGAGCGACATCGAAGATCGGGTATTGGATAATCTGGCGCTAAGTGACGTGCAGGTGATGGAGTATCTGCAACAGAATCCTGACTTCTTCATTCGTAATGCACGCAATGTTGAGCAGATGCAGATCCCTCATCCGGTGCGTGGTGCCGTTTCATTAGTTGAATGGCAACTGAACCGACAACGTCAGCACATCTTCAATTTAGAAGAAGAGATCACGTTGCTGATGGAACAGGCCAGCGCCAATGAAGTTCTGTTTAATCGTCTGCTAGAGCTCCAAGGGCATCTTGCGGGCGCAGAAAGCCTTGCTGATTTTCTCCAACGATTTAACCGCTGGGCACGCTCTCTCGGGCTAGCCGGTGCTAATATTCGTTTGTTTAGCGACAAATGGTATCTGAATGCGCCTTCTGACTTTGCGCATTTGGCTTTGTCGCGCAATGAATTCGAGATGATGCGAATTCAACGATTGGGGAACCAAAACCACTATCTCGGTACTCTGAATGGCCCTGAGCTATTGTTGGTTTTGCCTCAGGCGAAAATGGTTGGCTCGGTCGCTCTTTCTTTGATGGGTGAGTTTGGCGACTTAGGTCTGATTATCTTCAGCAGTCGCGATAGCCATCATTACCAGCAAGGTCAAGGCACCGTGTTGCTTGATCAACTGGCATTACTGATGCCGGGGCTAATCAGCCGTTGGATTGAACGCCAATGAGCAGTGATATTCGGGCGCTGGAACTGCCGGTTGAGGCATTCCTGCGTTTTTTGCGCGTTGAGCGTCAGCTCAGCCCGCACACCATCGAAAGCTATCATCATCAACTGACAGCCATTATTGAGATTGTCGCCCCCGCAGGCTTGCGCGATTGGCGGCAACTCGATGCAACTCAAGTGCGTATGATTACCGCGCGTAGCAAGCGAAAAGGCCTTGAGGCTGCAAGTCTTGCCCTGCGTTTGTCGGCGTTACGTAGCTTTATCGATTGGCAGGTGAGCCAAGGTGTGATGTCGGTTAATCCGGCAAAAGGCATTAGTGCGCCTAAGCAGGCTCGCCACTTACCCAAAAATCTCGACGTTGATGATGTAAACCGTCTGCTCGATATTGATGCGAGCGATCCCCTTGCCGTTCGCGATCGCACCATGTTGGAAGTGATGTATGGCGCGGGTCTGCGTCTTTCCGAACTGGTGGGTTTAGACTGTCGCCATATGAATATGGCTTCAGGCGAAGTGTGGGTGATGGGGAAGGGGAGCAAAGAGCGAAAGCTGCCGATTGGTCGTACTGCCATTCATTGGCTGGAACAGTGGCTGCCACTGCGCGAGATTTACGATCCGGTGGATGACGCCGTTTTTGTGTCTAAGCTGGGTAAGCGTATTTCTGTGCGAAGCGTGCAAAAGCGCTTTGCTGAATGGGGCGTTAAACAAGGCGTCACCAGCCATATTAACCCGCATAAGCTCCGTCATTCTTTTGCGACGCATATGCTTGAATCCAGTGGCGATCTGCGCGCAGTGCAAGAACTGCTGGGTCATGCGAATCTGACCACCACCCAAATCTATACCCACCTCGATTTCCAACATTTGGCGAAGGTGTATGATGCAGCGCATCCACGCGCGAAACGAGGAAAATCCTGATGTGCTCGACGCTTCATTTCTATCGCCCGCTCAACGCGATCGGGGCTTTTACCTTCGATCTGGACGATACGCTTTATGATAATCACCCCGTGATTATGCGTACCGAGCGGGAGTCTCTGGCGTTTTTACAGCAAAACTTTGAACCACTCCGAGATTGGCAAAGCATTGACTGGCAACGCCTGCGCGCTGAATTGCGGGCTGAAAATCCTGAAATTTATCACGACGTCACCGCTTGGCGCTGGCAGGCTGTGCATCTGGCGCTAACGCGAAACGGTTTTAACCACGCCCAAGCCAGCGCTGGCGCAGATTCTGCGATGGAAAACTTTGCCTACTGGCGTAGCCAAATCACCGTGCCGGAATCAACGCATACGACGCTGCAAGCGTTAGCGGAAAAAGCGCCGTTGGCGGCAATTACCAACGGTAATGCGGATCCGAACCTGTTTGGTTTAGCAGACTATTTTGCGTTTATATTGCGCTCAGGCCCTGATGGACGCGCTAAGCCTTACAACGACATGTATCGTGCTGCTCAGCAGCGTTTAAACGTTCCCATGGGAAACATTCTGCATGTGGGCGATGACCTCACCACAGATGTGGCTGGAGCCGTGCGCTGCGGCATGCAAGCCTGCTGGATCAACGACCGTGAGCGCAGCCTAACAACCGCTTCAGATAGCCGTTTGTTACCTCACGTTGAGATTTCACGGTTGGATTCGCTCACCGCGCTGATATAATCTCCAATAATCTGTATAAATTCCCAGTGAAAAAGACGTATTGCGTTTAGCGACTCGTCTGTTTCCCCATTTTAAAACGGTGCCTATGGACGTTTCCGATCTGCTCAACAGCCTTAACGATAAACAACGCGAAGCCGTTGCTGCGCCACGCAGTAATCTTCTGGTGCTGGCTGGAGCCGGAAGCGGCAAGACGCGCGTATTGGTGCATCGCATCGCGTGGCTGCTGTCGGTAGAAAACTGTTCGCCGTTTTCTATTATGGCCGTCACCTTTACCAACAAAGCCGCGGCGGAAATGCGCCACCGTATCGAACATTTGATTGGCACCAGCCAAGGCGGCATGTGGATCGGTACTTTCCACGGTTTAGCGCACCGTCTGCTGCGCGCCCATCATCTAGATGCTAATCTGCCGCAGGATTTCCAAATCCTTGATAGCGATGACCAGCTACGTTTGCTTAAACGTATCGTTAAGGCCTTGAATCTGGATGAGAAGCAGTGGCCGCCGCGTCAAGGCATGTGGTACATCAACAACAAAAAAGATGATGGTCTGCGCCCTCAGCACATTGAAAGCTACGGAAATCCGGTAGAACAGACATGGCTGCGCGTCTATCAGGCCTATCAAGAAGCCTGTGATCGTGCGGGGCTGGTGGATTTCGCGGAGCTGCTATTACGCGCTCACGAGCTTTGGCTCAATAAACCTCAAATCCTCAATCACTATCGCGAACGTTTCACCAATATTCTGGTGGACGAATTCCAAGATACCAACCGGATTCAGTACGCATGGATCCAGATGTTGGCGGGCAATAGCGGTAAAGTGATGATTGTTGGCGATGACGATCAGTCGATCTATGGCTGGCGTGGCGCTCAGGTTGAGAATATCCAACGTTTTCTGGATGATTTCCCTGGTGCTGAGACTATCCGCTTAGAACAAAACTACCGCTCAACCAGCAATATACTGAAAGCCGCGAATGCCTTAATTGAAAACAACGATGGGCGCTTGGGTAAAAAACTGTGGACCGAAGATGGTGACGGCGAAAAAATTTCGCTCTACTGCGCATTTAATGAATTGGATGAATCACGCTTTGTGGTGAATCGTATTAAAGCGTGGCAGGACAACGGCGGTTCTCTTAACGACTGCGCCATTCTTTATCGTAGCAACGCCCAATCGCGTGTATTGGAAGAGGCGCTGTTACAGGTAGCGATGCCGTACCGTATTTACGGTGGGCAACGCTTCTTCGAACGTCAGGAAATCAAAGATGCGTTGGCGTATTTACGCCTGATTTCCAACCGTAATGACGATGCGGCGTATGAGCGTGTGGTTAACACGCCAACGCGCGGCATTGGCGATCGTACGCTGGACGTTATCCGCCAAGCTGCCCGCGATCGTCAGCTGACGTTATGGCAGGCCACACACGAGCTGATCCAAGAAAAAGTGTTTGCTGGGCGAGCCTCAGGCGCACTACAGCGCTTTATCGAACTGATTGATGCCTTAGCTAGTGATACGGCTGATATGCCGCTGCATGTACAGACAGACCGCGTAGTGCGTGATTCTGGCTTGCGTCAGATGTATGAGCAAGAAAAGGGTGAAAAAGGCCAAACGCGTATTGAGAACTTAGAGGAACTGGTGACCGCTACGCGTCAGTACAGCTATGAGGATGAAGACGAAGACTTGCTGCCGTTGCAGGCATTCCTGTCACATGCGGCGCTTGAAGCCGGTGAAGGGCAAGCAGACGCTTATCAAGACGCGGTTCAGCTCATGACGCTGCACTCGGCGAAAGGGCTGGAATTCCCACAGGTGTTTATCGTGGGGATGGAAGAGGGGATGTTCCCAAGCCAAATGTCGCTGGATGAAGGCGGCCGTTTGGAAGAAGAACGCCGCTTGGCCTACGTTGGGGTGACGCGAGCGATGCGAAAACTGACGATCACCTATGCGGAGACTCGCCGCCTGTATGGCAAAGAGGTTTATCACCGCCCATCTCGCTTTATTGGTGAATTGCCAGAAGAGTGCGTAGAAGAGGTGCGCCTGCGGGCAAGCGTTACCCGCCCCGTTAAACACGCCAGCATGGGAACCCCAATCAGCGCCAATGACAGCGGTTTTAAACTCGGTCAGCGGGTTAAACATGCTACGTTTGGTGAAGGTACGGTGATTAATCTGGAAGGCAGCGGTGAGCATAGCCGCTTACAGATTGCGTTTCAGGGCGAAGGGATCAAGTGGCTGGTTGCGGCTTATGCCAAGTTAGAGGCGATGTAATTCCGGTTTAGTATCCCTGTCCAATCTCCCCCTTTTCAGGGGGAGAGTTTAGGGCTTATTCGGCAAACGAATATTTATCCCCAACCTGCGCCTGCGAATACCACGTCATCAGTTCCTGAGTGCCAGCCTCGCCCTCTGCGGGGGCCCAAGGCGCGGAATCCTGCTCGGTTACGGGCTGATAGCCACCGTGTTTAACTTCAAAAATCACACCGCCGTGATCCAGTGACAACACCGAATGCCAGGTTCCGGCATCCATCTCCAAAGCCACGCACTCTTCGCCCAACACCACGCGACGAGTTACCACGCCCTGTTCGTCAAAATTCAGTATCACAAAACGGCCGCTCAGCGGTAGCAAAAGCTCGAAAGTATGCGGATGGCGATGCGGACGGATGTAGGTTCCGGGCTCCATCGCGATGGCAAGACGCTGCACCGGATCGCTCAATTCTGGGTGAAAATTGCGGTGAGCGCGTAAACGAGGTGCGCTGGCCGCAGCGGAGCTCTGTTGTTTCAGATCATCAAACGTGATTTGTTTCATAGGGGGTGCCTGATTTTAGGAATAGTGGAGTCTAATCGGTGAATGCATTGCTATAAGGTAATAGATGAGCCAATCTAGCGATATGATTTTTACCTTACATTTCCGATTACAGCATGGTGGTGGATGCAAAACTCATAAATGTTTTGGTATAAAACATTCTGAGTGAATAATGTTCTGGAATTAGTCACAACGCCAGTTGACAGGCTTTTTCGTATCGGCGTAACATGCGCGCACTATTATCTGTGAGGACATACGCCTTGGACACACCCAGTAGATACTGGCTCAATGAACCCGTTAGCGGGTACAACTTCTAAGGCTATCCACTTATGCTGATAGCCTTCGTGGTTGTCAGCGACCTCTATACGTCGCTATGAGTCAGATCTGATATGGTCTGAAACAGCTAGGTGACGCTACCCCTCGTTTGTTTCCTGTGCTCCATGCGTGATCCTTAATGTCACCGCAACGGAGTTTAAAAGCATGCTAAGTGCATTTAGATTAGACAACAGCCGCTTATCCCGTCTGGAGCTGGATGACACGGAAGATCTGACTTCATCTTTGTGGGTCGATTTAGTCGAACCTGAAGAAGATGAACGTCAACGAGTTCAAGATGAGCTAGGTCAAAGTCTGGCAACTCGCCCAGAACTGGACGATATCGAAGCATCAGCACGTTTCTTCGAAGATGAAGACGGCCTGCATATTCACTCCTTCTTCTATTATGAAGATGCGGAAGATCATGCTGGCAACTCCACCGTGGCATTTACCATCCGCGATGGTCGCCTGTATACGCTGCGCGAGCGCGAACTCCCTGCGTTTCGGCTGTATCGTATGCGTGCCCGCAACCAGATGCTGGCCGATGGAAATGCCTATGAGCTGTTACTCGATTTGTTCGAAACCAAAATCGAACAGTTGGCAGATGAAATCGAAAACATCTACAGCGATTTGGAAAAGCTCAGCCGCGTAATTATGGAAGGTCATCAGGGCGACGAATATGATGAAGCCCTTTCGACGCTGGCCGAACTGGAAGATATCGGTTGGAAGGTTCGCCTGTGTTTGATGGATACCCAGCGAGCGCTGAATTTCTTGGTGCGTAAGGCGCGTTTACCGGCCAGCCAGTTGGAGCAGGCGCGTGAAGTTCTGCGAGATATCGAATCCCTGCTGCCGCACAACGAATCGCTGTTCCAGAAAGTAAACTTCCTGATGCAGGCGGCAATGGGCTTTATCAACATTGAACAGAACCGCATCATCAAGATCTTCTCGGTGGTATCGGTGGTGTTCCTGCCGCCAACGCTGGTGGCATCAAGCTACGGGATGAACTTTGAGTTCATGCCTGAGCTGAAATGGTCGTTCGGTTATCCGGGGGCGATTGGTTTGATGATTCTGGCGGGGCTTGCGCCGTATTTATACTTCAAGCGCAAAAACTGGCTTTAATCTGTCTCTTCTTTTCCTCCCCATCGCTGGGGAGGAAAGTCTGCTTTAGCTGCGCAATTTTCTCTGCGTATACAGCGCATCCATAATAAACAACAGCAATGCCGCCCAAATAAAACCGAACGCCATCAGTTTGTCCTGCGTCATTTGCTCGTTGTAGAACGTAATCGCCAGAATAAACATCAACGTTGGGCCAAGATATTGGAAGAATCCCAGCGTAGAAAGGCGTAGGCGCGTTGCAGCGGCTGTAAAGAACAGCAACGGAATAGTGGTTACAATCCCAGCGGCTACTAACAGCAGGTTGAGCGACATTGGATTCGCACTCAAATGGCTGGTTGCGCTGTCGGCAACGCCAAACAGGTAAATAGCCGCAATCGGTAGCAGCCAAAGAGTTTCAATCAGCATGCCGGTTTGAGCATCAACCGCGATTTTCTTACGAATCAGCCCGTAAAATGCAAAACTAAAGGCGAGCCCAAGCGAGATCACGGGCACCGAACCAAACTTCCATAGCTGAATCAGTACTCCGCAGACCGCCAGCGCCAGCGCAATCCACTGCATCCGTCGGAAGCGTTCACCGAGGAAAACCACGCCGAGCAACACGTTAACTAAGGGGTTGATGAAGTATCCGAGGCTGGCTTCCAGCATATGGTGATTATTCACCGCCCAGATAAACAGCAGCCAGTTTCCGCCAATCAAACAAGCGCTTAGCGCGAGAAGACCAATCTTGCCGGGGGTTTTGCCCAACGCTCGTACTTTGGACCAATTTTTAGTCAGCGAAAGCAAAACCAGCATGAAGAAGAATGACCAGATCACGCGGTGGGTCAGGATCTCGGTGGGCGGAACCTGCTGGATCAGCTTAAAGTAGGCAGGGGCGATTCCCCAGATAAAATAGGCGGCCAGAGCAAATAAGATGCCTTGGCGAGTTTGTTGCGAATCCATGAAACACTTCCGAAAAAATGAATAGGCGCTGAGTCTACTGTATTTTTCTGGAATGTTTCATAGTAGTAACAGAGATGATTCAATTAAGCCTAACTTATCCCAAGATTTCACAGAAATCTGGTAAAAAATGCTACCTAGCCGACCATATACGTGGCGGTGGCTGAAGCAATATGTAGGTTTGATTCATTATGAAGTTCAACGCGCGCAACCGCGACTTTATTACCCGCTCTTAGCAGGCTACCACTGGCCACAAAGCGTTCACCACGCCCAGGGCGTAGATAGTCCACTCGCATATCGATTGTGCCCATTTTAGACAGTCGTGCCAGCAACTCTTCCTGCGTAATCTCGTCATGGCGCAAGAGGGCTGAACCCACACACACCAAGCCCGCGCAAACATCCAGTACCGATGCGATAACGCCGCCGTGCAGGATTTTCTGATGGGCGTTGCCGACCAGCATCTCTTTGGAATCAAAAACTAGTTCGGCATAGTCAGCTTCAAAACGCTGAAGTTCTAGCCCTAAAGCCCGATTGAATGGCATGTGGTAAACAAAGATTTCGCTAATGAGCGCGCTAGCAGATTCGCGCGTGAGGAGCGTGGCTGACATGGTTCTGTCCTTCTTCTTGCAGGTGGATAATTAATATTATTGTTAATTTTATGTTGATATTATGCTTAATTATTGTTTGCTTCCAGCACCAATAAGAATGATGAACGTTCCTGCAGTGCCCCTAACGTGTAGAATGTCGCCTTTGAATCATTGATGGCGTAACTATTAGGGGTAATAACGATGCGTAAGGGATGGATGATGTTAGCGGGACTGCTGGCGGTTCCTGCTGCGGTTCAGGCTGAAGAGGCAACGATAAAGCAGGTTCATGATAAGCCGCAGGTAAAAGGCAGCATCATCGCGAACATGTTGGTTGAACACGATAACCCATTTACGCTCTATCCTTACGATACGAATTACCTGCTGTACACTGAAACCAGCGATGTAAACAAAGAAGCCATCCAGTCTTATTCTTGGGCTGACGACGCACGCAAAGATGAAGTTAAATTCCAGCTCAGCCTAGCGTTCCCCATCATCCGTGGAATTGCTGGTGATAACTCGGTGCTGGGGATGTCTTATACGCAGCGCGCGTGGTGGCAGGCTTTCAACCGTAGCGCATCTTCTCCGTTCCGTGAAACCAACTATGAGCCACAGCTTTTTGTTGGTTGGGCAACGGATTATCAGTGGGGCGATTGGACACTTCGCGACATAGAAACCGGCTTTAATCATCAGTCTAACGGACGTTCTGATCCAACGTCGCGCAGTTGGAACCGCGTTTATGCGCGTTTGATGGCGCAAAACGGCAACTTCCAAGCGCAGATTAAACCGTGGTATCGCATTCCTGAAAGCAGCAGCAAAGATGACAACCCTGACATCACCAAATACATGGGTTACTACGAAGCGCAAGTAGGCTATGAGTGGGGAGAAAGCGTCTTTACGGCCAAAGGGCACTATAACTGGAACACCGGTTACGGCGGTGGTGAGCTGGGATGGAGCTATCCGATGACGAAAACGTTGCGCTTCTACACTCAGTTGTATAGTGGCTACGGTGAATCAATGATTGATTACAACTTCAATCAAACCCGTTTTGGCGTGGGTATCATGCTCAACGATTTCATGTAATTTGCGCGCAACGCATATCCGCTAACGACAAAACCGGTGCATACGCCTAAAATAGCGCCGGTCTTAATTTATCACCCCTTTGGTTGAGGAGCAGCGTGGCAACGGCAGCCGTAATCAATGCAGAAATGCTGGCAGAACAGGTTTTGCGCGATACTTTTGGGTATCAGCAGTTCCGTCCTGGACAGCAAACTATCATCAATGCTGCGATCGCGGGACGGGATTGTCTGGTTGTGATGCCAACCGGAGGCGGCAAGTCTCTGTGTTATCAAATCCCTGCGTTGGTGATGGATGGCTTAACGCTGGTGGTTTCTCCGTTGATTTCCCTGATGAAAGATCAGGTCGATCAGCTACAGGCGAACGGCGTTAGCGCGGCCTGTCTGAACTCCACGCAGAACCGTGAGCAGCAGCAAGAGGTATACGCTGGTTGTCGCAGTGGGGCGATAAAACTTCTTTATATCGCGCCAGAACGACTGATGATGGATAACTTCCTCGATCAGCTTCCGCATTGGCGGCCTGCATTATTGGCGGTAGATGAAGCTCACTGTATTTCACAGTGGGGCCATGATTTCCGCCCTGAATACAGTGCGTTAGGTCTGATTAAGCAGCGTTTCCCTGAGATTCCGGTTATTGCGCTCACGGCAACCGCCGATGATGCCACGCGTAATGACATTGAGCGTTTGCTGTCGTTAAACGATCCGTTGGTTCAGGTTAGCAGTTTTGACCGCCCAAATATTCGCTACACGCTTATCGAAAAATTCAAACCGCTGGATCAACTTATCCGTTTCGTACAGGAACAGCGCGGCAAATCGGGCATTATTTACTGTAACAGTCGAGCCAAAGTCGAAGACACCACGGCGCGTTTGCAAAGCCGAGGCTTCAGCGTCGGGGCTTATCACGCAGGGCTCGATCACGAACATCGTTCTTCGGTGCAGGAGGCATTTCAACGCGACGATCTACAGATTGTGGTGGCAACGGTTGCGTTCGGCATGGGCATTAACAAGCCCAACGTGCGTTTTGTGGTGCACTTTGATATTCCACGTAATATCGAAGCTTACTATCAGGAAACCGGTCGCGCTGGGCGCGATGGTTTACCCGCTGAAGCCGTTCTGCTCTATGACCCTGCTGATATGGCTTGGCTGCGCCGTTGTTTAGAAGAAAAACCTGAAGGGCAGCAGAAAGAGATTGAACGCCATAAGCTAAACGCTATGAACGCTTTTGCTGAGGCGCAAACCTGCCGTCGTTTAGTGCTGCTGAATTATTTTGGCGAAGGACGGCAAGAATCCTGCGGCAACTGCGATATTTGTCTCGATCCGCCAAAACGCTACGATGGGCTAGAGGACGCGCAAAAGGCGCTGTCAGCGATTGCTCGCGTGGGTCAGCGATTTGGTATTGGCTATGTTGTTGAGATCCTGCGCGGGGCGAATAACACTCGTATTCGCGAGTTTGGCCACGACAAGCTCAAAGTCTATGGGCTGGGACGTGACCATACGACCGAACACTGGGTCAGCGTATTGCGTCAGCTTATTCATTTGGGCTTAGTGACGCAAAATATTGCGATGCATTCAGCGCTGCAACTGACTGAATCGGCCCGTCCGGTTTTACGCGGCGAAGTTCCACTTCAGTTGGCCGTTCCACGCGTCATCAATCTCAAATCACGCAGCAGTAGTAGCCATGCCAGCAAAAACTACGGTGGAAACTATGACCGCAAGCTGTTTGCCAAGCTGCGTAAGTTACGCAAAGCGATTGCTGACGAAGAGAATATCCCGCCATACGTGGTATTCAACGATGCTACGTTGCTAGAAATGTCAGAGCAGATGCCGATTCGCGCCAGCGAATTGCTGAGCATTAACGGTGTGGGGCAGCGTAAACTGGATCGCTTTGGTGCGCCGTTTATGACGCTGATCCGAGAGCACGTTGATGGCGATGATGAGTAGTTTTACGCGCTAAGTTCTGTCTCCCTCAATGTATGTTGCTAAGGGAGACAGACAGCAATGACTTCAATTATTCCGGCACAATCCATTCAACTTTGGCATGACCCGTACCTTCTGGTACCAGTACTTTATGCAGCCAAGGCAGAACGTCGCGCATCTGCTGTTCTAGCTTCCACGGCGGGTTGATCACTATCATACCGGAAGCGGTCATACCGCGCTGATCGCTATCTGGGCGAACCGCTAATTCGATTTGTAAAATGCGACGAATACCGGTGTCTTGCAGATCGCGAGTCATGCGTTTGATTTGCTGACGCAGCACCACGGGATACCACAGCGCATAGACGCCGGTGGCAAAACGCTTATAGCCTTCCTGAATACCTTTCACCACGTCTTGATAATCGGTTTTCATCTCATACGGCGGATCGATCAACACGAAGCCACGGCGTGACAATGGAGGAAGCTGTGATTTGAGCTGCTGATAGCCATCGGCTTTCATGACTTTTGCGCGCTCGTCTTTAGCAAACTCATTGCGCAGCAGCGGGAAATCCGTTGGGTGCAGTTCGGTCAGGTGAATTTTATCGAAATCGCGCAGCAGCTGGCGAGCAATCAATGGCGAACCTGGGTAGTAACGCAGTTGTTCGCCACGGTTAAAGTGTTTTACTGCGCTCAGATAGGCTTCAAGCTCGGCAGGAACATCGTCGCGCTGCCAAATACGCGCGATACCTTCGAGGTATTCGCCGGTTTTTTCTGCATGCTCACCACTGAGCTGATAACGCCCCGCGCCGGAATGTGTATCCAGATAAAGGAAAGGCTTATCCTTTTCTTTCAGCGATTCAATAATCAAACTCTGAACGGTGTGTTTGAGGACATCGGCGTGATTGCCGGCGTGAAAACTGTGGCGATAACTAAGCATAGTGAGTTTAAACTTTCGTATATTCTAATAACTAAAACAAAATCATTAGGATAGTTAAATTAAGACCGTGACAAGGCACAGCGAGTCTGCTCTTTTGGGCTGCGGGCGTCGCGGCATGTCAGCAGGTGACGGTTAAGTATAAACTGTATGGCGATGAAAGACTTTATGGATTATCGCATATTGGTTTTGTGATACAGATAAGGGATGAGCGAATCCTTAAAGCAGATAATTGTGTGACAAGGAATGTTTTGCATAAGGGATTTACAATGGGGTTATTGCAGCAATTTGAAATGTTGAGTGAGTCGGAAAAGTTATTTGTGGCGAGTAACCCATACAGCGCCCCGGTAATACGCTTCTCGGCAGATGAGGCGACGCAAAAAACTATCCAGATATTTGGCCACAATGGCCATAATGATATGTCTGATGCATTTAGGCATTGTTATTTTGCTGTTTTATTATCGAGGGATTTAGGGTATTACGACGCGCTTGATTATCTCAACGCGCATGAGCGTTTTCCTAATAATCCGAGAGAAGAAAAGCGTATGGACATGGCAAATAACTATGTTGGTGCGGATATCGGACAAACACAAAGACCAAATCATGAGCTTGCAGAGCTGTGCTTAAACGCTGCACAAGGAGGGAGACTTGTACATTTTTAGTATTATAGCTCTCGTACTAACGTTGTGTAGTTGTAAGGATTCTAATAGCTTAGAACAGCTTAAACACTATGGCTCAAGCCCATTTGATCAGCAGCGCTGGAGGCTGTCTGAGCACCGACTTGAAATGGTGTGGCGGCTGGCTGTTGAACGTGATTTATGCACAAAAAATGCCTCACAGTTAGTTGATTTATTAGGTAATAGTGACGGGTATTTCATCAGTGAAAAATATCTGTCTTGGCAATTGTCCTCCCACCAGCAATTAGCATTTAAAATACAGCAACAAAGCCCTTATCCTGCGGGTTTTGTCATTACTTACGATAATAATGTTATGGAGCAGATTTCTTGCCCTTAGATGTATTTTTGCTTGTGTTGCCTCCTATCAAAGCGATTGAACCCGCCAGCCATTGATTTTCGCTACACTTAACCTCATCTTAGATCTAAACAGCGCTTTTATACCGGTTGCCCGACAAATTGGGGGGCTGGCTAAGTCGATTTATATGCCGCACTGATGCGGTCAAGACCGTTAACCTTTGTTGTTAATGGCAAAACTATATAGGACGCTTTCTTATGACCAATCCGTTACTGACGCCGTTCGAACTGCCACCATTCTCTAAAATCAAACCTGAGGACATCGTTCCTGCGGTGAAAAGCGCATTGGCAGATTGTCGTGCCGAAGTGGAGCGCGTGGTCGCGCAAGATGCGCCATTTACGTGGGAAAATCTGTGCCAGCCGTTGGCTGAGGTTGACGATCGTCTGAGCCGTATTTTTTCTCCGGTCAGCCATTTGAATTCAGTGCAAAACAGCCCTGAGCTGCGTGAAGCTTACGAACAGTGCTTGCCGCTGTTGTCTGAATACGGCACTTGGGTAGGCCAGCATGAAGGGTTGTATCAGGCCTACCGTAGCCTGAAAGACGGCGCGGGTTTTGCTTCGTTGACTAAACCGCAGAAGAAAGCGGTGGAAAATTCACTGCGTGATTTCGAACTGTCTGGTATTGGTTTGCCGAAAGAAAAACAGCAGCGCTATGGCGAAATTATGGCGCGTCTGTCCGAATTGGGTTCTGCATTCAGCAACAATGTATTGGATGCGACCATGGGGTGGAGCAAGCTAATTACCGATGAAAATGAGCTTTCTGGTCTGCCTGAAAGTGCGCTGGCGGCCGCGAAGGCGCTGGCTGAATCTAAAGAGAAAGAAGGCTGGCTGCTAACGCTGGATATCCCGAGCTATCTGCCGGTGATGACCTATGCGGATAACCGCGAGCTGCGCCATGAGATGTATCAGGCATTTACCACTCGTGCGTCCGATCAGGGGCCAAACGCAGGTCAGTGGGATAACAGCGAAATCATGGCTGAAACTCTGCAACTGCGTCACGAATTAGCTCAGTTGCTTGGCTTTAAGTCCTATGCCGATAAATCATTGGCAACCAAAATGGCAGAAAACCCACAGCAGGTTCTGGCATTCCTGAATGACTTAGCCGAGCGAGCTCGTCCTCAAGGCGCACAAGAGCTGGCTGAACTGCGTGAGTTTACGCGCCAGCACTTTGATGTTACCGAGCTGGAAGCGTGGGATATCACCTACTACAGCGAAAAACAGAAACAACATCTGTACTCTATCAGCGATGAACAACTGCGCCCTTACTTCCCTGAACAGCGCGTATTGAGCGGTTTGTTTGAGGTGGTGAAACGTATTTACGGCATCACGGCCAAAGAGCGTCATGATATTGACGTATGGAATCCAGAGGTTCGTTTCTTCGAGCTTTATGATGCGACCGGTGAGCTGCGTGGTAGTTTCTATCTCGACCTTTATGCTCGTGAGCATAAGCGCGGCGGTGCGTGGATGGACGACTGTGTAGGCCGTCTGCGTCGTGCCGATGGTAGCCTACAGAAGCCGGTGGCTTATCTGACCTGTAACTTTAACCGTCCAATTGGCGACAAGCCTGCGTTGTTTACGCATAACGAAGTAACCACGCTGTTCCACGAGTTTGGTCATGGACTGCATCATATGCTGACCACGATCGAAACCGCAGGTGTTTCAGGGATCAACGGTGTGCCATGGGATGCCGTCGAGTTACCAAGCCAGTTTATGGAAAACTGGTGCTGGGAGCCGGAAGCGCTGGCCTTTATCTCGGGTCATTATCAGACTAATGAGCCACTTCCGCAGGAAATGCTGGATAAAATGTTGGCGGCGAAAAACTATCAAGCCGCGCTATTTATCCTGCGTCAGCTAGAGTTTGGAATGTTTGATTTCCGTCTGCATACTGAGTTCGACCCTGCGCAAGGCGCTCGCATTCTCGATACTCTGAAAGAAGTTAAAGCGTTAGTAGCGGTGATGCCATCGCCGAGCTGGGGCCGTTTCCCACATGCGTTCAGCCATATCTTTGCTGGCGGCTATGCGGCGGGTTACTACAGCTATCTGTGGGCAGAGCTGTTGTCTGCTGATGCGTTCTCTCGCTTCGAGGAAGAGGGTATTTTCAACGTAGATACCGGCCGTGCGTTCTTGGATAACATCCTGTCGCAGGGTGGTTCCGATGAGCCAATGAACCTGTTCAAAAACTTCCGTGGCCGTGAGCCGAAAATTGATGCCATGCTGCGTCACTACGGTATCAAGGGCTAATGCGTTGAGTATTCAGTTATTGTTAGAAGAGGGCGCCGATAGCGGCGCCTTATCTCATTTAGCCGAGCGCTGGGGATTGGTTCACGATCCTGACGCGATAATGGCGTTGGTATTAACGCCTGAGCATCTAGAACTCCGCAAACTGGACGAACCCAAGCTGGGCGCGATTTTTGTCGATTTTGTCGCCGGTGCAATGGCACATCGCCGCAAGTTTGGCGGCGGCCGTGGTGAGGCGGTGGCAAAAGCCGTGGGTATCAAAGGCAGCTATGTGCCGAGCGTTGTGGATGCGACTGCAGGATTAGGGCGCGATGCCTACGTGTTGGCATCGGTAGGGTGTCATGTGCGCATGCTGGAGCGTCACCCTGTGGTGGCGGCACTGCTTGACGATGGTTTGCAGCGTGGCTATGCAGATCCTGAAATCGGCGGCTGGCTGCAAGAACGTCTGACCCTGCTGCATGCCTCCAGTATTGATGCGTTGAAAGATCTTAGCCCTGCGCCAGAAGTGGTGTATCTCGATCCGATGTATCCGCATAAACAGAAAAGTGCGCTAGTGAAGAAAGAGATGCGGGTGTTCCAGTCACTGGTGGGTGCTGATTTGGATGCCGATGCATTATTAGCTCCTGCGCGTGCGCTGGCGACGAAACGTATCGTGGTAAAACGCCCTGATTATGCTCCGCCATTGGCTGATGTGCCAGCTCATGCGGCCACCACCACCAAAAATCACCGTTTTGATATTTATACGCCGCTGAAATAGTGCTTTATGTAAATAACCCCACCCTAACCCTCCCCTTCGCAGGGGAGGGAATTGTTTAGTAAACCGTGTTCTCTATTTTTCAAAAGACTTATAGCGGCTTTTATCTTTACGGCGTTGTTCTTCCCGTTGAATATCAGGGTGTTTAGTTGTATCGGCTGGGCACTCGGCGCTGGGAAATGTTTGGCATAGCGCTTTTATTTGCTCTTTTTCCCTTACGGCCTCCGGCTGTGGCTTTTCTTGCCAAATCGAAGGGTCTGAAGGGTCAAAATCATTTGATTTATCAGCAGCAAATACTTGCCCAACTGAAGCTAACATCAATAAAAGCAGATACTTCATTGTGAACCCCCGATCATCCTGAATAATGTTGCGGTAATAAAAAACCGCCACGTTAACATAACATGGCGGTTTTAAGTGGTGTACGCAATTTAGCCTATTGCAGTGAAAGTGAGTGGCTCACAGACTAGTACCCTGAACTCGTTTTCTTCAGCGTATCGCCTTGCTTGATCGGTTTTTTATCCATCTGATCTTTGCTCATTTCATCTTGTTTAGGCGCTTCGCCTTTTTGCATCGCGTCCAAGTGCTGCTTTTTCATTTCCTGCGGTTTTTTACTCATGTGATCCATTTTATGCGGCTCTTGCTGCATACCATCGCCGGATGCACTTGTTGTATCAGCGGCGAAAGCGAATCCGCTGCCCATCAGTAAAGCGCTAGATATAACAACCGTAATAATTTTTCTCATGGTCAGATCCTTATGGAGAATGGGGTCAGGGCCAGTATTGCGTTCACTTGTTCAGCAAAGCCTCACAGAGTTATAAATTATTTGTGATAACTCAGGGCACAAACCCTGTGTAGACTAATTATAAAAATGCACTTGGAGCCAGAACGCGATGGAAGGAATGAAGCGAATTCTAATTGTAGAAGATGACGCGCATATTGCCGATTTGCTGGCGTTGCATCTGCGCGATGAGGGCTATCACATAGAGCACGCGGCTGATGGCATTGCCGGTATGGCGATGTTAGAGCAGGGCGGTTGGGATGCGCTCATTCTCGATCTGATGTTGCCGGGTATTGATGGGCTTGATATCTGCCGCCGCGCTCGCAGCATGACGCGTTATACGCCGATTATTATGATTAGCGCCCGCTCCAGCGAAGTGCACCGAGTTCTGGGATTAGAGCTCGGCGCCGACGACTATTTAGCAAAACCGTTTTCGATGATTGAGCTGGCCGCACGCGTTAAAGCGCTGTTTCGCCGTCAGGAAGCGATGAGCCGTAATTTGCAAATGGATGCCGGGCGTTTGGAAATTGCGGATCTGATTATCGACCCTATCGCACGAGCGGTTTGGAAGGATCAACAGCCTGTCGATCTCACGCCGCGTGAATTTGATTTGCTGTATTTTTTCGCTAAAAACCCAGACAAAGTTTTTTCCCGTTTGCAGCTTCTCGATCAGGTTTGGGGCTACCAGCACGATGGCTACGAGCATACGGTTAACACCCATATCAATCGGCTACGTATAAAAATTGAAGCCGATCCTTCCGAGCCGCAGCATATTCTGACCGTTTGGGGCTCGGGTTATAAATTTACGGCGTCAGGCGCGGGGAATTAAATGAACCGATTGAGTTTATCCCAGCGTTTAACGCTGGTATTTGCGCTGTTGCTGGTCGTGTGCTGTGCGGTATCGGGTTGGCTTCAGGTGCGCAGCAATACGCAATATAGTCAGCAGGTTATCCAGCGCTTGTCCGTTAATCTTGCTCAGCATATTACGGAAAATAATCGGCTGCTGGGTGAGCAGGGGCTAAATCCTGCCTCGGTAAAAAAGCTGTTCGATCAGTTGATGTCGGTCAATCCGAGCGTGGAAGTTTATCTGCTTGATAAGCAAGGCCACATCATTGGTGATGCGGCGCCAGAAGGACGAATTAAGCGTCGTGATGTGAGCCTTCAACCCATCAATGCGTTAATGCAGGGGCAAAGCATGCCGGTTTACGGCGACGATCCACGTAGTGTTGATGGACAAAAGGTATTTAGCGTCGCACCGCTACAGGTTGAGGGAAAAACCGAAGGCTATTTGTACGTTGTTTTACTGGGCGAGGATTACGCTCGGTTAACGGATGATGCGCGTATTGGCTCGACGGTATGGACCGTCGTAGGGTCGATGGGATTGATTGTGCTGTTTGGTTCGCTGGCCGGTTGGTTGGCTTTCCGCTGGGTGACGAAACCGGTGCGTCAGCTTACTCGTCAGGTGAGTAAACTTGAGCAGGAAGGGCTAGATTACGCTCGGGTTATGGCGCTGAGCGTGCCTGAGGCTGATGTAAAAAGTGATGAGGTGACTCAGCTTAGACGCGCATTTGTTTTGATGGCTAGGCGCATTGCCGAGCAGTGGAAAACTTTGGCGGAACAGGATCAGCAACGGCGTGAGTTTATTGCCAATATTTCACATGATTTGCGTACGCCGTTGACCTCTTTGCATGGCTATCTCGAAACGCTATCCGTGAAGTCGGCAAGTTTAAGCGAGGTGGATCGTAAGCGTTATCTGGATATTGCCTTGGCGCAAAGCCTTAAAGTTGGGCGACTAGCGCAGGAGCTATTTGAGCTAGCTCGCTTGGAATATGGTGCGGTTAAGCCGCAGAAAGAACGCATGTCGTTTAGCGAGCTTTTGCAGGATGTTTTCCAGAAGTTTGAGCTGGCGGCTGAAACTCGCCAAATTGGGCTTACTGCGGATATCGCCAAAGGTTTACCGCTGGTCAACGCCGATATTTATATGATGGAGCGCGTGCTAACCAATCTGCTGGATAACGCGATCCGCCATACGCCGCAGGGGGGAAATATTGCGGTGAAACTTTGGTATCAGGCAGGGCAAATTTGGGTTCAACTGACCGACAGCGGCGTAGGTATTCCTGAGGAGCTAAAAGCGGGGCTGTTTGAACGCCCATCGTTACTCTCAGGCGCACGGCGACAGTCTGCTGGTGGATTAGGGTTAATGATTGTAAAACGGATGCTACAACTGCACGGTGGCGATATCATGCTGGTTAATGAGAATGAGCAAGGTGCTTGTTTTCGTTTGATGCTACCCGTGTGATCGCTCCCTTAATTATTCACAGACTTAGTGGTAGCATGAATTTCCCCCCTAATTATAAGAGTTAACTCCGATGATGTTGTTTTTGACGGTGGCATTGGTTCATCTGGTGGCTTTAATGGCTCCCGGACCTGATTTCTTTTTTGTTTCCCAAACGGCGGTTAGCCGTTCTCGCTCTGAAGCAATGCAGGGCGTAGTGGGAATTACACTGGGTATCGTCATTTGGGCGGCAGTTGCGCTGATGGGACTCCATCTGCTGCTGATGAAAATGGCATGGCTGCATAGCATTATCACCGTGGGCGGTGGTTTATATCTGACGTGGATGGGCTATCAGCTCCTCAAGTCTGCGCGTGCGAAAGGCCAGTTAGACAGCGGCGAAGAGGTAAGTATCACGCTGCCTGCGCGTGGAAAAACGTTCCTGCGCGGCTTTCTGACTAACCTGTCGAATCCAAAAGCGGTCATTTATTTCGGTTCCGTGTTTTCACTGTTCGTCGGTGACAATGTGAGTACGCCAGAGCGCATTGGCCTGTTCGTGATGATTGTGGCGGAAACCTTTGTTTGGTTCAGCATTGTGGCATCGGTATTTGCGCTGCCGGTGATGCGCCGTGGCTATCAGCGTTTAGCCAAGTGGATTGATGGCGTCGCAGGCGTCTTGTTTATCGGCTTCGGTTTGCACCTGATTTTCTCTCGTTCGTAATCATCTTCAGCGAACATAAAAAAAGGCGAGCTAATGATTAATTAGCCCGCCTTTTTTGTATTCGCAAAAATTACATCATGGCGAAGAAGATCATACCAACGACAGCGCCCGTGGTGCCTAAGATGGTTTCCATCACGGACCAGGTTTTTAGGGTTTGTGCTTCGGTTGCACCGGTAAATTTACCAAACAGCCAGAAGCCGGAGTCGTTAACGTGGCTCAGTACGATAGAACCCCCCGCGATACAGATGGAAAGTGCTGCCATCTGTGCGCCGTTGTAGCCCAGCTCGCCAATAACCGGCAGAACCAAACCTACGGTGGTTAAACAGGCAACGGTAGCAGAACCTTGAATCACGCGCACCGCAGCGGCCAGAACGAAGCAGGCAACCGCAATTGGCAGACCTGCACCAATCAGAGAGTTACCTAATGCTGGGCCAACGCCGGAATCCACCAGAATCTGTTTGAATACGCCACCGGCACCGGTAACCAGAAGAATGATACCTGCTGGCTGAATTGCCGCAGAACATACTTCCATCACTTTCTCTTTGCTCATGCCGCGACGGATCGCTAGACCATAAATCGCAACCAGACAGGCAATCAGGATAGCCGTGAATGGGTGACCGATAAATTCCAGCCATTTGTGCAGTTCAGTGCCGGTTTCAACAAAGCGTGCGCCGATGGTTTTCATACCAACCAGAACCAGCGGGAACAGAACCAGCGCCAGACTAAAACCGAATGAAGGCAGTTTGCTCTTATCCAAGCTTGGCTCTTGGATATCTTCAGGCAGATCCAGCGTCACGTGTTTGCTGATGAAGTTACCAAACAGAGGACCCGCTAAAATCATGCCTGGAATTGCTGCGCACAGACCAATCAGGATCATCCAGCCATAGTCAGCGCCCATCTGAGAAGCCAGCAGCATCGGTGTTGGCCCTGGCAGCAAGAATGCCGCCGCGCCAGCAACACCGGCAAACAGTGGGATAGCCAGTTTAACGACGTTGCCATTGGTACGACGGGCAACGGCGAACACGACGCCAATCAACAATACGATAGCTACGTCAAAGAACAGCGGCAGCGCACACACTAGACCGGCGATACCCAGCGCATAGTGCGCACGTTTTTCACCAAAGCTATCTAGCAACTTTGCGGCTATCTGATCTAACGCGCCGGTTTCATGCAGGATTTTGCCGAACATAGCACCCAACGCAACCACGATAGCGAGGAAGCCTAATGTGCCTCCCATGCCTTTTTCCATGGTTTTGGCAATATCATCCAGCGGCATGCCAGAAAAAATGCCCGCGCCGATAGAGACCAGCATCAGAGCAACGAAGGCATGCATACGGGCTTTCATCACCAAAAACAGCAGCAATAGGACCGAACCTACTGCGGTAAATACGAGAGTAAAAGTACTCATTATGACCCCTGAGAAATCACAGATTTAATGGTTTTAATTGTGTTTTCAACAACGCCGTCCAGAGGGAGGCTGATGTCGACAGCGTGAACGTCCTGCTCAACGCTGGTAGGTTCTTCTAACGCTTCAAATTGAGAAACAAGCATCTGAGGTTTAAAGAAGTGGCCTTTACGTGCCAGCAGACGGCTTTCAATAAGATCGAAATCGCCTTTCAGGTAGATAAAGGAAACGTTTTTGTTGCCGTCGCGCAGCATGTCGCGGTAGCGTTTTTTAAGCGCGGAGCAAACGATCAGAGAGACGTCGTTCGTCCGTTGCATAGCAAAAATGGCGTCATTAACCGCTTTCAGCCATGGAGTGCGGTCTTCGTCATTCAGTGCGTGGCCTTCAGACATTTTTTTGATATTTGCGCGAGGGTGCAAGAAGTCGCCATCCAGAAAACCTGCGCCGAGCTGTTGGGCTACAGATGTTGCTACTGCAGATTTACCGCTGCCAGATACGCCCATCAGAATAAAAACGTGGTGTTGTGGTTTTTTATCGCTCATTTCTACTCCAGAGAGGGGACGGTATTCCATCCACTAAATGCAATGTTACTGGTAACTTGTTATGGGTAACATTGTCTGAGCAGCGATAATAATTAGCAAGATTTGTGGCAAAGTAACTTCAATAACTGTGAGGTTACTCTCAGTTACTAACGGGAATTAACTATTATGAGGGGGGACTAAAGGGAAGCTAGATGCTGCCACCATAAAGTAGCGTGAAGCCGACATCGACCATCTGGGTTGAAATAGTTTCACCGCGCAGACGAGACAACATCCGTTCTGCTGCGATTTGCCCCATACGCTGACGTGGCGTCAGTACGCTGGCTAATTTAGGCGACATCACCTGACCAATATCGTGGCCGTGAAATCCAGCAATAGCCATATCTTGAGGAATACGTAGGCCTAAACGTTGGCACTCGAAAGCCGCACCGGCCGCTAAGTCATCGTTGGTACAGAAAATACTGTCCATATCAGGATAGCGATCTAGCGCTTCGCGCAGCAGTTCAATGCCCACCGAATAAGAAGAGCCGCGCGGTATCATGACGCTACGTGGCTGCAAACCGGCATGATTCATCGCCGCTTCATAACCCTGCTGTTTGATGACGGTACGCTCATCCTGACGAGCGCCAAAGTAAACAACCTTGCGATGCCCGCGGTCGATAATGGCCTGAGTCATTTGCCGAGCGGCTTCAAAGTTGTCGAACCCAACGGCGATATCAATGCACGGCGTAATGCAGTCCATCATTTCGACGACCGGAACACCTGAGACTTCGATCATTTTACGCGTGCGCGCGGTGTGGTTTCTTTCAGACAGGATCAGTCCATCAACGTTATATGAGAGCAGGGAAAGCAAGCGCTCTTCTTCTTTTTCTGGCCGATAACCGTAGTGTGCCAGCATGGTTTGATAACCATGTGCGTCGGTGACGCTTTCGATTCCGCGAATCACATCGGCGAAAACTTGGTTGGTCAGAGAAGGAAGCAGTACGCCAATGGCGCGGCTGGTAGAGTTGGAAAGAATATCCGGTGCGCGGTTAGGGATGTAGCCCAGTTCGTCCAGCGCCACTGCAATTTTCGTTTGAAGTGCAGTAGATACCTGTGATGGGTTGCGCAAATAACGGCTTACCGTCATTTTTGTCACACCAACTTTATCTGCGACATCTTGAAGTACAGGGCGTTTTTTCTTCATTTTCAATGAAATAACTAATGTTCGGACGAATGCACACAGTTTAGCAAAAAAACAATGTGACGTATAAAACAAATGTGGACTGAAATCGCAGCCGTTTAGCTGCGATTTCAATAAACAATCTCAGTGAATTACCGAGGAATCACATTAAAAACCATTCGCGTGCGAAACCTGCGCAAACCATTCACCGCTCTTTTTCACGCTTCGGGTTTGGGTTGCGAGATCGAGCTGAATAAAGCCGTAGCGGTTTTTGTAAGCGTTACACCAAGACCAGTTATCAATAAATGTCCACATGTGATAGCCCAAACATTGGCTGCCTTCCTGAATCGCTTTATGCACCCATTGCAGATGTTCACACACAAATTCAATGCGATAGTCGTCTTGGACTTGTCCATTCTCGATAAATCGCTGCTCATTCTCCACGCCCATGCCATTTTCAGAAATAAAGCAGCGCGGATTGCCATATTCAGTACGTAGATTGGTCAGAATGTCGTAAATACCTTTTTCATAAATTTCCCACCCACGATGAGGGTTCATTTTACGACCTGGCATTTCATAGTTTTCAAAGAACCATTCAGGCATAAACGGACTATCTGGATTAACTAGGCTATCGCGGCATTTAATGCGCCGTGGCTGATAGTAATTGATGCCCAAAAGTGAGACTACGCCTTGAGCCAATAGCTCGCGGTCACCGCTGCGGCACTCCGGTAGTTGATGATGAGATTTCAGCAAATCCACTAACTCATCGGGATATTTTCCTAATAGCGCCGGATCTAGGAAGCTGCGATTAAACATCAGATCGGCAATGTTAGCCGCTTTGACGTCGGCAGGATTTTCAGAGCGAGGATATGACGGCGTGAGATTGAGGATGATGCCGATGTCACCGCCCTGATCCAGTTGGCGATAACGTTGTACCGCCTGAGCGTGCGCGATCATGGTGTGGTAGGCCACGGTGGCCGCACGCTTGAAATCCACCACGTTAGGGTAGTGGAAGTCATACAGATAGCCGCCTTCAACCGGAACGACCGGTTCATTGAAGGTAAACCAGTGCTTAACACGGTCACCAAATAGGCGGAAACAGGTTTCGGCGTACTCCGCGTAAGCGTCTGCTACTTCGCGATTTTCCCATCCGCCGATCTGCTGCATCGCCATGGGCATATCAAAATGGAAAAGGTTGATGAACGGCGTAATGCCTTGAGCAAGCATTTCATCAATCACCTGATTATAAAACGCGACGGCTTCAGGATTGACTGCCCCACGACCTTCGGGAATGAGACGAGCCCATGAAATCGAGGTGCGAAAACTATTGTGCCCAACGCGTTTTAACAGCGCGATATCTTCGCGCCAGTGCTGGTAAAACGTGGACGTGTCCTGTGGACCAACGTTCTGATGAAAACGGTTTGGCTGCTCGGCAAACCAGTGATCCCATACAGTAGCGCTTTTGCCGCCGCCAAGAGTATTACCTTCTGTCTGCGGTGCCGAACTGGCGCTACCCCACCAAAATCCTGTTGGAAATGAATGTGTCATAAATGCTCCTGTTATGAATTTCTCGCCAGTTCATTGGCCCGTTTGCTCGCCCTTGCATCAGGGCTGCATTCGTTGTGTTGCAGCTCCCAAGGCCCAAAAGGTCGACTTGCAGAGCCACATTGGATAGGTTTTTGAAACCGGTTTCTATAAAGAAAGAAGCAAAGCGAGAGCGGGGTTCAGGAATGAGCATTCATGGCGATAAAACTGTGGGGTAGGTCACAGATTGGGGAAGGAAATAGATCTCTATACCTCCTACTCGCCATGAGTGAAAGTATCAATCGCTCCAGTATCTTTTATTATTTTGATGGTGAATACACCACCAGCAATGTTTTTATGTAAACTTCCAGATACAACCCAGTACTCATTTTCATCTTTTATTAAATATGGCTTTTCATTTTCTGAAACATCTTTTCCGTATATATTTTTAATGTAATCCTCAGCTACATCTGAGGCTATTTTTTCATTGTTAATCAGCTTTGGAGGCGTTTTTTCTAATGAGATTATTTCTTTTTTACTTGAGTATACATTTAAGGATAGCAATAATGTAAAAAGAATAGTAGCTAACTCTTTCATTAGTTTATGTCTCCATTTTGGGGGTGGTTAAAACTTATTGTAAAATGTTATTTTTATCTGCATAAAATGTGCGCTGGATTTTTGATTTCCCACATCAATCATTACTCATCCATCTATCTATATTTCCTTCGTTTAATAAATTAACTATTGCATCTTCGTTGATTTTGTTTTCTGAACATCTATGTTTTTTTTTGTCTTTAAAGGTAAGCATTCCGTTGTTATCTATAAAGTATTCATGGTTGTTATTTTTGATGTATATACGAATGTTTTTTTTGTCAAAAAAAGAACAGTTACCTTTTTGGTTTCTTAGCATTAATGATATTTTTTCACTGTTTTTTAATGATGTTTTTTGCATTCCATTTTTTGATGCAAGTTCTTTAATTACTTCCATTGTGATTGGTGTGTATGTTTGAATTCTAAATGGAATACGGTAATAAAACATGACCGCATCACAATGTGATGAGTAAATGTAGAAGAGAAATACCAATACTATTTTCATCAATACTTCATCCTGTCTGGAATTCCCATCTCTTTTCTAACAGGGTTCTCATACTTTTTGACATTATTCATATGGCCTGGGCCATCGTCTTTTTCTCCCATTGCATGCCCCATTTCATGAGCAATAACTATGCTTAATGGAGTTGGCGTCATTTTACATGCTTTATCTTTTCCTTGAGATTGGCATGAGGTATGGTCTGAGTCTTTCTCAATGTAAAAAATAAACTCAGTAGGGTCGTAACACGTATGTTCCATACCTTTTCTTGGCTCTCTAAATATATAGGTATGGTTCGATGATTCCAGTTTATCTATCATTTCCTTTCCATGTTTTGTTTTTCTCACCGACTCATATGCGTCTTTCATCGCTTTTTTTTGTTCCTCATTACCATTAAAAACTACCGTCAGTCCTAATGGATCTATATTTGTGACTGTGTTTAGCGGATAGGTGTACAGGTTTAACCCACCATCCAACCCAATCGGATCCTGAGTAATATACCGACCTACCGCTGGGTCGTAATACCGATGGCGGTTGTAGTGTAGGCCTGACTCTTCATCGTATTGCTGGCCCTGCATTCTGATTGGCTGGTGCAGCTGATGCGGATTTTCTTCACTGAGCGTATTGCCCCAAGCGTCCAGCGTGATGGACCAGTCGATGTGGCCGTTGAGGTTGATGAGCTGCTGCGGTGTGCCGAGGTGGTTGCAGTCGTACAGCTGGGCGGCGTAGGGCGTATCCGGCAGCGGGTCGAGCAGGGTGGCTAGATAGTCAGGGCTGAGCTGAATCTGATTGAGCCACGCGTGTTGTTCTGTGCTGAGGTGGTTGGCGCGCAGCGCCTGCTCAATATGGTGCAAGGTTTGCTTGAAATCGGGCGGCAGGGTGATACCCGCTTCCTGCTCGAGTTTGTCGGCCAGCGGGGCGATTGTCGGCGGCTTGTCACCTTCAAAACGCAGCAGGGGCACAAAGCTGCGGGGCAAATAGACCGTGTGAATGCGGGTGCCATCGCGTTCGGTGAGCACCAGTTTGTCGCCGTCCCAGCCAAACCAGCTGATGTGTTTGGGCTGGTTGCGCTGCATGACCTGTTTGCCGATGCGCCGCCCCAGCGGGTCGTAGCAGTAGCGGCCGCCGCGCACGGCTTCGCCGTCTTGTGCGCAGAGGTAGCTGACGAGCCGATGACTGCGGTCGTAGCGGTAGTGATGGACTTCGCCCGCGTCGTGTTTGCTGATTTTTTGGCTGAGATTGCCGTACTGGTCGTACTGATAATAAAAATGCGCATCTTTGCTCAAGCGATTACCCGGATGGCGCATGTCGGCCATAAACGCCTCGGGCGTGTAACGGTTGATGAGCCGGTTGCCCGCAAGGTCAAGGTGGTAGTCGGTGTGGCGGTGGGCGCTGCGCTCATGGATGAGGCGGCCGGCGGCGTCATACTCATAATGCCGTGATGAGGATGGGTTGATAATATTGACGATATCGCTCAGCTGGCCACGCGGCGTATAGCGATATTCTTGTGTGCGCGGGTCGGCGTTGGGGGTGCTCAGCGTCAGGCTGTGCAGCCGCCCGGCCTCGGTATAGCTCGTTTCCAGCACGCTCC
>NZ_JAVXIQ010000021.1:0-64695 GCF_036648275.1 Hafnia sp.
GTTTCACTCCTTCCTAACTGAGCTCTCGTATGATTAACGATCTGAAAAAACTTCAGTGGCACCTCTGGTTTTGCTGGCGCGAAGTCTCGCGTCAAAGCGGCAGTATGGAGCTGACGAACAGCGAGTTTGACTATCTCTATGCGTTATTAGAACACCCGCAGGGGATGCGGCTCACGGAACTGGCTGAATGTATGAAAGTCAGCAAAGCTTCTGCCAGCGCCATGGTGAGCAAATTAGAAAAACGCGGCTATATTCAACGTATTTCCTGTCCTGAGGATGGCCGCGCAACGTTGTTACAGGCCACCGAGAAAGGCGCTGCGTTAGAAAAAGAAGAGATGGATATCTACGCGCAAACCACTCAGCAAATGGCGACCTCGTTAACGCCAGAAGAACAACAGCAGTTTGAGCATTTGCTCCACAAAGCCTGCGGCAGCTTAAAAACAGGCTGAATAGCGATAAGAAATAGATAAGAAAGAGATCTGGGAAAAGTTATGTTGCAGCAAAGTATTACCCGCACATTCTGGCACTACAGTATTCCGGCTATTGCCGCACTGCTGATCAGCGGCTTGTATCAAATAGTTGATGGTGCCTTTATCGGTCATGCGATGGGCGCTGAAGGCCTTTCTGCCATTAATATGGCTTGGCCACTGTCGGGCGTTTTGCTTGCGGTGGGGATGATGATCGGCATGGGCAGCGGCGCACGTTGTTCATTGGCGCAGGGCGAAGAAAAAATTGATAAGGCGCGGCGCATTTTAATGCAGGTATTCTGGCTGTTGATCGCCATGGGTATCAGCGTGGGGCTGTGCATCGTTTATTTCGCTCCGATGTTTATGCGTTTGCAAGACGCATCCGGCGTTATTGAAAACTATGGTATTGATTACTTAACTATTATTGGTATTTCGGGGCCCATTGTCCTCGGCAGTATCGCTATGCCGCTGTTGGTGCGCAACTTAGGCGCGCCAAGATTAGCGACTATTGCCATGCTGACGGGGGCGCTGCTAAATGTGCTGATGGATTATGTGTTCATCATTCGCTTGGGCTGGGGATTAAAAGGCGCAGCGATAGGAACGATAATCAGTGAAAGCGTGGCGGTGATTATTTGCACCGGATTTGTTTTCAGCCGCTATAACAAATTACGGCCTCAGCGCGAGCACATTGCATTTAACCTGCGCCTCAGTGTGGAATCTCTAACCACCGGTTTTTCCAGCATGCTGATGTACCTTTATCTCAGCGTAGTGGTCATGATGCATAACCTGCTTTTCATGAAACACGGTGGGCCAATCGAAGTGGCTGCCTATGGGATTGCCAGCTACCTGATTGGTTTCTATTACCTGCTCGCCGAAGGCGTGTGCGGGGGAATGCAGCCGTTGGTGAGTTACTATTACGGCGCACGCCAGCCGGATAAGGTACGTCAGGTCTTAAAATTAGGCTTGATGACCGCAGTCGGCGGCGGCATTGCGTTAGCGGTCGCGATACTGATTCTCCCATCGCTGTTTACCAGTATCTTTATTTCCGGTGACAGCGCGCTGCACGTGGCAACCATTCACGGCCTGCGTCTGCATCTGTTTGTGATGTACTTAGATGGCTTTATCGTGCTCGCCGCAACGTTCTTCCAAGCACTAGGCCATGCCCGCTATGCAACGTTTATCACGCTGAGCAACATGCTGATCTTGTTCCCATTCCTCGGTTTTTTCCCGTGGATATTCGGTCTGGACGGCGTGTGGTTGGCGATGCCTTTATCGAACATCTGTTTATCGATAGTGGTGGTGTTAATGCTTAAGCGGCAGCTGCGACGTCTTGGTATCCGGTTGACGCCTAAGAAAGAATCGTTAGCTAGCTGAATAAATGAGTAAGTGAAATCCAGCCTTGATATATGGCTGGATTTTTTTCCCCACGATGTTGAGAAACAAGGCCAAAAAACATTTTTCGCGAGATCCCACACAGCAATCGGCAGTAGGCGGGCGTAAGGTACGCGCACTCACGCATTGAAAAGGGAATATCATGAAAAAAATGTCGCCATTATGGCTGGTCAGCCTGATAAGCGTGGCACCGTTATATGCTGCTCAAATCCCCGCAGGGACATCGCTCTCTCCCCAACAAATTTTCCGCTACAACAACCATGCTGAACCCGCGACGCTCGACCCACAAAAGATTGAAGAAAACACCGCCGCGCAGATCGCTCTCGATCTGTTTGAAGGGCTAGTGTGGTTGGACGGTAATGGTAAGGTGCAACCCGCGCAGGCTGAAAGCTGGAGAGTGAGCGCAGACGGCAAGCAGATCGACTTTACGTTGCGAAAAAATCTCCGTTGGTCAGATGGTTCGGCATTGACCGCCGATGATTTTGTTTTTGCGTGGCAGCGCGCGGTTGATCCTGCCACGGCGAGCCCATTTGCCAATTATTTTGCCGCCGGACATGTGGTCAATGCGGCTCAAATTGTGAGCGGGAAAATGAAACCGCAGACGCTGGGTGTACAAGCGCTAGATGCACGAACCCTACGCGTGCAGTTAGAACAACCGATACCGTGGTTTATTTCGATGTTAGCATGGCCCACAACGTTTCCGGTTCCACATGCGGTGGTTACGCAATGGGGAGAACGCTGGACTCAGCCTGAGCACATCGTGTCTAACGGTGCCTTTGTATTGGCTAAACGTATAGTGAATGAAAAAATCGTTGCCAAACAAAATCCTCAATATTGGAATCGCTCAGAAACGGTATTAAAGCAGGTTGAGTATTTAGTGGTCGACAATGCGGTTTCTGGTTATAACCGATACCGCGCCGGTGATTTAGATCTCACCTGGGTACCCGCCGGACAGATTAAAAATATTCAGCAAACCATGCCGAATGAATTACATATTATTCCGCGTTTAAACACCGAATATTATAATTTTAATACCACGCGAGCGCCGTTTGATGATGTTCGCGTGCGTCGTGCTTTATATCTTACTGTGGATCGCGATCTGATTGCCCATAAAGTATTAGGACTACGTGAGCCTGCCAGCACGCTAACCCCACCGCAGGTCGCTGATTTTAAATCTCCGGTACTTGATGAATTAAATGCACCATTAGCTCAGCGCGTTGTTTTAGCCAAAGGGTTGCTGCATCAGGCGGGCTACGACGAACAGCATCCGTTAAAATTTGAGCTGTTTTACAACAAATATGACCTGCACGAAAAAACTGCAATAGCACTTTCGTCACAATGGAAGAAGCTACTGGGCGCGCAGGTAACGTTACGCAATATGGAATGGAAGACCTATTTAGACGCGCGTCGGGCAGGGGACTTTATGCTGTCACGTCAGTCTTGGGATGCGACCTATAATGAGCCTTCTACGTTTTTAAATACGCTACAGTCCACGAGTGTGGAAAACGTAGGACATTGGAACGATGCCGAATATGACCGGCTATTGAAGCAGGCGGAGAACGTATCCGATCCGGTTATGCGCAATGTTTTATATTCACAGGCCGAAGTACGGATCAATCAACAAGCGCCGATTATTCCAATCTACTATCAGCCGTTGATTAAACTACTGAAGCCTTACGTTGGTGGTTTTCCAACACATAACCCGCAGGATTATGTGTATAGCAAAGAGCTGTATATTATTGCGCATTAAGATGAGCTATTCATGCCTCAGACGTGGGGGATATGGTTACGTTGGGGCATGAGTAAATACCTGTTAGCTATTATTCCATCACACTGAGAGTGACGTCGCAAACAAAATACGTAACGGTAAAAATGCTCAGAATGGCCCATATATTAGCTTCTCCCAACATACTGGCCAGCAGTGCCAGAGATAGGCTAAAACCAAACATAATGACCCACGTGATAATTTTATTAGGCATGATATTCCTACCTTGATTCACGATGTATTCATTTAGCTGTTATTCGCTGGATATCAGTATGAACCGCAGGCGGAATAATGCCAGTTTATAAAGGTTAGCTTATATCGGGTAATGTCAGTAAGTTTCAATAAATGTATTTTCTTGCGGTATTAATATCAGGCTATATAAAATAAATTTATTGGCGGATAGAAAAATTAAGCCTCCCTCAATGAAATAGGGAGGCTTAAGGATAGAATTAACCAGAATGTTTAAAGTAACTCAAACTCACCTTTATTTACGCGCTGTGAATCGAGTCCGATGAACACATTAAATGTACCCGGCTCTGACACATATTTCATCGACACATTCCAGAATTTCAGCTGATCGGCATCAATTTTAAAGCTAATGGTTTTTTGTTCGCCAGATTTCAACGTGATTTTCTCAAAACCTTTTAGCTCTTTAACAGGGCGACTCATTGAGGCCGTTTTATCCTGTAGATAGAGCTGAACTACGGTGGCGCCGTCACGCTTGCCAGTGTTTTTTACCATTACGCTGGCGGTTAAGCTGCCGTCACGCTTCATCACTGGGCTCGACATTTTCACATCGGATACGCTGAAAGTGGTGTAGCTCAGACCATAGCCAAACGGGTAAAGCGGGCCGTTGGCGGCATCATAATAATGAGAGGTATATTTCTCTGGTTTCTCAGGGTTATACGGGCGGCCCGTATTCAAGTGGCTGTAATAAATTGGGATCTGACCCACCGAGCGAGGGAAGGACATTGGCAATTTGCCTGATGGGTTGTAATCACCAAACAGCACGTCAGCGATGGCGTTACCGCCTTCGGTGCCTGAGAACCAACTTTCTAAAATAGCATCGGCCTGCTGATTTTCTTTTTCAAGCGCCAGTGGGCGGCCATTCATCAGTACCAGTACCAGCGGCTTACCCGTTTGCTTCAGTGCGGCAATCAGATCGCGTTGGCTCTGTGGGATAGTGATATCGCTACGGCTCGACGCTTCGTGCGCCATCCCCTGAGCTTCACCCACGACGGCGACGATAACATCTGATTTTTTAGCGGTAGTCACCGCCTCATCAATCATCGCCTGTGGCGTTCGGGGATCGACGCTCACGGCTTTTTCATACAGATTCAGAAAATCAGTGATCCCCAGATCGTTCGAAACGTTGGCACCTTTGGCGTATAAAATCTGCGCGTTGTTGCCTACCGCATTGCGCAGACCTTGCAAGACGGTAATGGACTGATCTACCACTCCCGCCGCAGACCAACTGCCCATCACATCACGTTTGCTGTCGGCCAGAGGGCCAATCAGCGCAATAGTGCCTGATTTTTTCAACGGCAGGGTATCTAGACGGTTTTTTAGTAGCACCATGCCTTCACGCGCTACGCTGCGCGCTTCTGGGCGATGCAAACGGCTTTCCGCGTTGGTATCAACAGGATCTGAACCGACAGGCCCTAAGTGGCTGTAAGCATTGTTAAATAGACCCATATCATATTTCACGTTTAGAACATGACGCGCGGCGTCGTCGACTTCTTGTTCGCTCACGCGTCCGCTTTTGACCAAGCCAGGTAGGTATTTGCTGTAATACTCATCGCTCATACTCATGTCGATGCCGGATTTCACCGCTACGCGCACGGCATCTTCAGGATCGCTGGCAACGCCGTGCTTAATCAGTTCTTTGATTGCGCCGTGATCGCTGATGGTGATGCCTTTAAAATTCCATTCATCGCGCAGTACGTCTTTTAATAGCCAACTGTTAGACGTTGCCGGCGTGCCGTTAATTGAATTGAGCGATACCATGACGCCGCCGCTGCCCGCATCAAGTGCGGCTTTATACGGTGGCATATAGTCTTGGAACAAACGCTGCGGACTCATGTCCACGCTGTTGTAATCGCGTCCGCCTTCCACTGCGCCATAGGCGGCGAAGTGTTTCACGCTGGTCATGACCGAATTACGATCGGCTGGGTTGTTACCCTGCATAGCTTCAACCATCAAACGGCCCATTTCGGAGGTCAGATAGGTGTCTTCACCGAAGCCCTCGGAGGTGCGCCCCCAGCGAGGATCACGGGTAACATCGACCATTGGTGCCCACGTCATGTTTAAACCATCTTCGCTGGCCTCATAGGCTGAAATACGCCCAACGGTAGTGACCGCATTGCGATCCCAACTTGATGCTAAACCGAGGCTAATAGGGAAAACGGTACGTTGGCCGTGAACCACGTCATAGGCGAAAAACAGAGGAATTTTCAGGCGACTAAGCTGCATAGCCTGATCCTGCATTTTGCGGATGTCTTGGCGGGTCACGGTGTTAAAAATAGCCCCGACCTGACCTTGTTTGATCATCTCGCGAATGACTTCTTTAGGATTGTCTGGCCCCACGCTGATAAGGCGCATTTGGCCTATTTTTTCATCGAGCGTCATTTTGCTCAGCAGATCGGTTACGAAAGCATCACGCGCCTGTGTGGATTGCGGTTTCACCATTGGGTGAACGGGTTGAGTTGTGTCTGCATGAACAGGAGACAGAGTAGTTGCAATCAGTCCTGCGACCAGACTGAGCGAGCAAAGCCATTTCATCGCGGAATTTTCTCTCGTATTGGCTGCTAAGCAGCGGGTGGAAGTGGGCACAGTTTGCCACAGGCTCTATTAGCACACCCTTCATATTTAAGGTGGAACCTCAAATAATAGTGAATGATCTCAAGGCTGAGCGGGGCGCTTTTAACCATAAACCCCGTCCTTTTGCACCAAGGCCTGATTTTGGCTGGTTCGGACGCGCCGAACCGAGTCGCGAGCCACCAGCGTTCCGTTCAATAATAAATTGCCCAACGGCGTGTTTGGCTGCATGAGTCGCCGTTGCAGCATACGCACCGCTTCCTCACCTAATTCGTCTCTAGGTACATGAACCGAAGTGAGCGGAATATCGTGGATAGCAGCCAGATTGAATCCGTCCATGCTCATCACCGAAATATCCTGAGGCACGCGCAATCCTGCTTTTAACAGGGCGTTGACGGCGCCGACCGCCATATAGTCTCCTCCGGCGAGGATTGCGGTGGGACGATGTTCGGCAGGGCAATGTTCAAGAAACTGAGCAACGGCAAGCTCTGCATCTGCGGCACCAAAGCTCGGCGCGGTGAGCAGGGCATCGTCGCTATTAAAAGGAAGATTATGTGCTTGATAGGCTTCGCGAATACCGGCTAAGCGTAGTTCCATGGTATAGCGACGCAGGCAAAGCAAATGTAAAACGTGGCGATGCCCCTGCTCAAAAAGATAGTTTGCGGAAAACTCACCGATGGTTTGGTGGTCGGGCGCAATACCGGGCAGACGCATTTTGCGATCGCGGCAGTTGATCAGAATACACGGTTTGCCTAAGTCTGCGGCGAGAGAGTGAATGTAGGGATCGTCAATGCCAATCAGCATGGCGGCCTCGGTGGCGGGCTCGTTCATTTTTTGCAGGAAGAGGGAGACATCGCTGTCATTTTCTTCCAAACAACAATAGCGCAGCCGAACCTCGTGAGGCTCCAACGCTTGAGCAATCCCTTGGATCACCTTGTAGTAAAAGATGTCAGACCGCACGTCAAATGCGCGTTGAGGGGCAAACACCACCAGCCCGTTCAGCAGCATTCTCCCCGTTGAGATTTCATCCAAGACACCTTGCTGGCGCGCTGAGGCTAAAACTCGCTGTTTAGCCGCTTCACTGGTATTCGATTTTCCTGATAGGACGCGTGAGACCGTACTGATAGAAAGCCCCGTTTGAGCGGCGATTTCGCGGATTTTTAGCTTTCCGTTCATTTTGTGATCTCGTTCAAATTCGAAAATGACAAAATTTTCATAAGCCAATAATCGCCACACAGCGGGAGTTCTTGACCGAAAACAGTGAATTCCAAGAGTGGCATGAAAATCCTTGCAAAAAAGTGCGTATCCCCACGTTTTTAACTTCTTTACTCTCAATTGGTCGACCAATTACAAGCGTTACCTTGGTCACAAAAATGGATAATTAAATTAAAAATCAAATATATAGTCATAAATAGCGATATTCTTATTGGTAAGATACATTTCAAAAAGCTCTATACCAACAATGTGTTCAGCCAACAGCGTATTGCTACTGCGACCAGGGGATCACCATGAGTCTTGATATGAATCAACCGGCTGTGGCTGTAAAGGAAAAACGCAAGATTAAAAACCTACGCTGGTGGATGTTGGCGCTGTTCCTGCTGGGGGTTACGGTCAACTACATCACGCGTAACTCGCTAGGGATTTTGGCGCCAGAATTAAAAACCAGTATGGGGATGACCACCGAGCAGTATTCGTGGATCGTGGGGGCTTTTCAAATTGCCTATACCGTGTTCCAACCGCTGTGCGGATGGTTGATCGACGTGATAGGCCTAAAGATTGGATTTCTGATTTGTGCGGGGATTTGGGCGTTGATGTGCATGCTTCATGCGGGAGCCGGTAGCTGGATGCAGTTGGCGATCCTGCGCTTCTTTATGGGCGGAGCGGAAGCCGCGGCAACCCCTGCTAATGCCAAAACTATCGGTGAATGGTTCCCGAAAAAAGAGCGTCCAATCGCAGCAGGCTGGGCTGGCGTCGGGTTCTCGATTGGCGCAATGCTGGCACCGCCGATTATCGTGGTGGCCCATGTTTCATTTGGCTGGCAGGGCGCATTTATGTTCTCTGGGGTTCTGGCCATGCTGTGGGTCGTGCTGTGGTGGTTGTTCTACCACAATCCAGAGCAACACCCGAATTTAAGCAAATCCGAGCTGGAATATATCAAGCAGGATAACGAACCAGCACCCGTTAAATTACCGTTCTTTAAAGCATTAGCCACGGTATCTAAAAATAAACGCTTTTATGGGATCGCCATTCCGGCATTTATGGCTGAACCGGCATGGGCGGTGCTGAGTTTTTGGGTTCCACTCTATTTAGCTAACGAACGTGGCATGGATCTTAAACAGATTGCGATGTTTGCTTGGCTGCCGTTCTTGGCCGCGGATTTAGGCAGCGTAGCCAGCGGATATCTCACGCGGATTTACGCTAAAGTCTTTGGCACTTCTCGCGTGAACTCTATTGTCGCCAGCTCAGTCACCGGCGCGTTCCTGATGATCTCACTGGCGCTGGTGGCAATCACCAAAGACCCTTATATCACCATTGCGTTGATTTCCGTTGGCGGCTTTGGCCATCAGGTAATCTCCTGCATGTTGAGCGCCTTGGTAGTTGAATCATTCGATAAAGGCCAAATGGCTACCGTGAACGGGATGCGTGGTTCCTTTGCGTGGATCGCCAGTTTCTTGTTCTCACTCCTGATTGGCGTGACCGCCGATAAAATCGGCTACAACCCGCTATTTATCGCCATGGGCTTCTTTGACCTGATTGGCGCCGTATTCCTGATTGCTTTTATTGCTGAACGCCGCCAGAAGCCGCGTCAGGCCTGATCCTTTAAATTTTTTGGAAGAGTAATAGAATGAAAACGTTGAAAAACTGGATCCTAAATCGCCAAGCAGCTGATCACGTTGAGTTAAAAGTCGATGGTCAGCATTTATTCCGTATCTATATTTTAGAATCAGGGCTGTTCCGCGTGATGATAAAGCAGCGCGGTGAACTGGCGCTGAACCGTACGTGGAGTATTGCCCCGCAAACGGATGTGCCTTGGGAGGGGCGTGACCGTGAAAGCACCGAGGGGTTCACCCGGCCTACTTTTGAGCTGGTACAGCGTGATACCGAACTGTGTATCAGCACCGACAAAATGCGGGTGACGGTACATCAACCGCTATGGTTAGAGTGGGAATATTGTAACGATGCCGGTGAATGGCTGCCGTTGGCGGCAGACCGTCCAACCAGCGCTTATTTACTGAATGCGCACGGCGATGGTGTTGCCCATTATCAGCGTCGTTTCCCAACTGAAAGCTATTATGGCTTGGGTGAAAAAGCAGGCGATCTTAACCGTACTGGTGGGCGCTATGAAATGCGCAATTTGGATGCGATGGGCTATAACGCGGCATCAACCGATCCGCTGTATAAGCATATCCCGTTCACGATTACGCGCAAAGAAGACGTTAGCTTCGGTCTGTTTTATGACAACCTCAGCAGCACCATGCTGGACCTAGGCAATGAGCTGGATAACTACCATTTAGCCTACCGTCGTTATCAGGCGGAAGCCGGTGATTTAGACTATTACATGTTTGTTGGTCCAAAGGTGTTGGACGTCACTAAAGCCTTTGTGCGACTGACCGGTAAAACATTTTTTGGACCAAAATGGAGCCTCGGCTATAGCGGCTCAACCATGTACTACACCGATGCACCGGATGCGCAAAATCAGCTGATGAAGTTTATCGAGCTGTGCCGTGAGCATGATATTCCGTGCGACTCATTCCAACTGTCGTCGGGTTACACCTCGATTAACAACAAGCGCTATGTATTCAACTGGAACTACGACAAAGTGCCTCAGCCAAAGGTGATGTCGCAGGCTTTCCTCGATGCAGGGATCAAACTGGCAGCGAATATCAAACCATGTTTGTTGCAGGATCATCCTAAGTATCAGGAAGTGGCGCAGCAGGGATTATTCATCCGTGATTCAGAAGCGGACTGCGCTGAGCGCTCGGTGTTCTGGGATGACGAAGGTTCCCACCTTGATTTCACTAATCCAGCCACGGTGAAGTGGTGGCAAGACAACGTAACCCAGCAACTGTTAGAAATGGGTATTGGCTCGACGTGGAACGATAATAACGAATATGAAGTATGGGACGGCGAGGCGCGCTGTCATGGGTTTGGCCAAGAAATTGCGATTAAACAGATCCGTCCGGTGATGCCGCTGCTGATGATGCGTGCTTCTTTAGAAGCGCAGCAGCGTTTTGCCCCTAAACAGCGACCTTATCTGATCTCACGCTCCGGCTGCGCAGGTATGCAACGCTATGTTCAAACATGGAGCGGCGACAACCGGACAAGCTGGCAGACCTTGCGTTACAACACGCGAATGGGCGTGGGGATGAGTCTGTCTGGCTTATATAATGTGGGTCATGACGTTGGTGGATTCTCCGGCGACAAACCAGATGCCGAGCTGCTTGTGCGCTGGGTTCAAAACGGCGTGATGCACCCACGCTTTACTATTCACTCGTGGAACGACGATCACACGGTAAATGAGCCGTGGATGTATCCGGCGGTGACGCCAGCCATTCGTGATGCCATCGTGCTGCGTTATCGCCTGCTACCGTATTTTTATACCTTGCTGTGGCAGGCGAGTGAAAACGATGAGCCGATGCTGCGCCCGACCTTCCTCGATCATGAAAATGATGCGGCGACCTTCGCAGAAACCGATGATTTTATGTTAGGTAAGGATTTGCTGGTGGCGAGCGTGGTGGAACAAGGACAGCGTCAGCGTGAAATCTATCTGCCTGCCAACGAAAGCGGCTGGTATGATTTCTACACCGGACAATGGTTTAGCGGCGGTCAGTCAATCACCGTGGACGCTCCTTTAGAGCGCTTACCGCTGGTCGTGCGTGCAGGGGCGATGTTACCGCTGTCAGGGCGTACCGCATTTGTAGATTCTGCCGCAGATGATTCTCGTGAACTGATGCTGTTCCCACCGATGGGTAAAGGTTGCGACCGCGGTATGCTATTTGATGACGATGGTGAAACCTATGCTTGGCGAGAAGGGCAGGCACTGTGGCTTAACTGGGAGATCGCTTCAGATAACCAACGTATAGATATTACGTTTACCCGCAAAGGAGATTTCCAGCCCGCGTGGAAGGAAATCGTTATCCGTCTACCGCAATGCGAACAACGTAAGCTGTATGTGAACGGCGTGCAGTGCACAAGCTATAGCCTTTAAGTCAGTTTAAACCCCACCCTAACCCTCCCCTTCACAGGGGAGGGAACTGTTCCGCGATGATAGTAAGATCCTCGATCTGCCCCTCCCCCTGCGAAGGGGGAGGCTGGGAGGGGGTCTTGCCAACTCATTGTCAGGGGAGGGAACCGTTCAGTGATGTTTGTAAGATCCTCGATCTGCTCCTCCCCCTGCGAAGGGGGAGGCTGGGAGGGGGCTTGCCAACTCATTGTCAGGGGAGGGAACCGTTCAGTGATGTTTGTAAGATCCTCGATCTACTCCTCCCCCTGCGAAGGGGGAGGCTGGGAGGAGGTCTTGCTAACTCGTTGCCAAAGTGAAGCTGGCAGGGGAATGCTATTTCCGCGCCGCTTCCTAAATAATTATTTAACTAAATAAATAAAACTAAATGGATTTAATTTATTTAATTCTAATTTATCGTTATTAATACAAACTACTCTCATTTAGGTATTTCGCTAAATTAAGAAAATTCATACGAAAGTAATCCTAGAATCTATATTTTAAATTTTTGGAAATAATATATTGCGGAATATTTGTGCTATTTAATTTCCGCTGAATCGGTTTTATTCACATTATTGGTGTTGACCTTCCACTAATCCTTCTCAACTTGATAAAGATCAACCACAACCAGTAGGGTTAATCCTTAGCATTTCACTACCTAAGCATTCCGCCAGACGAATGCGCATCTAAGGAATACTACGAATGGCTGAGGATAACTTTCTATCCGCTCACGGTGTGAACCGTCGTGACTTCATGAAGTTGTGTGCGGGTATGGCCGCTACACTAGGGCTAAGTTCCAATGCGGCAGCAGAAATGGCTGCGGCAATCACAAATCCACAGAGACCACCCGTTATCTGGATTGGCGCTCAAGAATGTACCGGCTGTACCGAGTCCCTGTTGCGTGCCACACACCCAACAATTGAGAACCTGATCCTCAATACTATTTCACTCGAATATCATGAGGTTTTGTCAGCGGCTTTCGGACATCAAGCCGAAGAGAATAAACATAACGCGATGAAGCGTTATAAAGGCAAATATGTTCTGGTTGTTGATGGCTCCATTCCGTTAAAAGACGGCGGTGTTTATTGCATGGTCGCCGGTGAACCTATTGTCGATCATATTCGCCGTGCTGCTGCCGATGCGGCAGCGGTTATCGCGATTGGCTCCTGTGCTGCATGGGGCGGCGTTCCAGCTACCGGCGGCAACCCAACCGGTGCGGTAAGTCTTGAAGAAGCCATCGGTAAACCGGTTATCAACATCCCTGGTTGCCCACCAAACCCGCACAACTTCCTGACGACCGTGGTGTATTACATCACCTACGGCAAGCTGCCAGAGTTAGATAGCAAGCATCGCCCGCTGTTTGCCTATGAACGCTTAATCCACGAAAACTGCGAGCGTCGTCCTCATTTCGATGCTGGGCGCTTTGCCAAAGAGTTTGGTGACTACGGTCATCGCCAAGGCTGGTGTTTGTATCATCTAGGCTGTAAAGGCCCTGAAACCTACGGTAACTGCTCAACGTTGGAATTCTGTGACATTGGCGGCGGTATCTGGCCGGTTGGTATCGGCCATCCGTGCTACGGCTGTAACGAGCAGGGCATTGGTTTCACCAAAGGGATTTTCCAGCTGGCAAACGTTGAAAACCCAACGCCGCGCGTGGATAAACCCGGCGTGGCTAACCGCGAAGGTGGGCATATTTCACCAACGGCGACCGGTCTGATTGGTGGTGCTTTGGGGATCCTGATTGGGGTCAGCTTGATGACGGTACGTGAGCTTGGTCGCCAGCAAAAGCGCCATGAGTCGGAGCGCCAAAACGCTGAGAAAAGCCACGCTGAGCACCACGATTCACGGGGGGAATAACCGTGAATAGAAGAAACTTTATTAAGTTTGCCTCTGCGGGGGCGCTGGCAGCGGGCACGGTGACATCAAGTACCGCGCAGGCGGCGGTGGAAAACAAACCGCCGATCCCCGGTGCGGTCGGCATGCTGTATGACTCAACGCTGTGCGTAGGCTGCCAAGCCTGTGTGGCTGAGTGTCAGAAGCTGAACAAAAACCAGATCAATCCTAACGGGCCGCAAAC
Organism: Hafnia sp.; assembly: GCF_036648275.1. Taxonomy (NCBI): domain Bacteria; kingdom Pseudomonadati; phylum Pseudomonadota; class Gammaproteobacteria; order Enterobacterales; family Hafniaceae; genus Hafnia; species Hafnia sp. Next base: position 13,740 of record NZ_JAVXIQ010000021.1, read on the forward strand.
GTGGTCTAACAACGACAAATTAACGCCTTACACCAACAACATCATTCAGGTGTGGCAAGACGGTAGCGGTGTTAATAAAGATCAGGTCGAAAACGGCTACGCCTATATCAAAAAACAGTGCATGCACTGCGTCGACCCTAACTGTGTTTCGGTGTGCCCAGTACAGGCGCTGAAAAAAGATCCCAAAACCGGCATCGTGCATTACGACCCAGACGTCTGTACCGGCTGTCGTTACTGCATGGTGGGATGTCCGTTCGATATTCCAAAATATGACTATCACAACCCGTTTGGTGAGATTCATAAATGCCAGCTGTGCGATCAGAAAGGGCTTGAGCGTATTACCAAAGGCCAACTGCCTGGCTGTGTAGAAGTTTGCCCAACCGGCGCGGTTATCTTTGGCACGCGTGACGATCTGCTAGCTGAGGCCAAAAAGCGTCTGGCAGCAAAACCAGGAGCCGAGTATGCCTATCCGCGTCAAACCTTGAACGGTGGCGATAACTATCTGCATCCGCTTGCCAAGTACCAGCCGTATGTCTACGGCGAAAAAGAGGGCGGTGGAACGCAGGTGATAGTGCTGGCGGGGGTGCCGTATGAAAATCTAGGCATGCCGAAACTGGCTGAACTCTCAACTGGCGCACGCTCTGAGCACATTCAGCATACCGTTTATAAAGGCATGATCTTGCCGCTGGTGGTTCTGACAGGTCTGTCGGTCATGATCCGTCGTAACACCAAAAACCACCATGATGGAGATGATGATCATGAGTGAACATAAAGCCAGTCCGTTAGGTGGCCGATTAGTCAGTTGGCCGGTGATGGTGATGGCGCCCTTCGTGGTGCTATGCGGCATTTTCATCCTCAAGCGTTTGATCTTCGGGATTGGCTCCGTTGCCGATTTGAACGGCGGTTATCCGTGGGGACTGTGGATTTCATTCGACCTGCTGATCGGTACGGGTTTTGCCTGTGGCGGTTGGGCGCTAGCGTGGGCGGTATATGTTTTCAACCGGGGCGAATATCACCCGCTGGTTCGTCCCGCACTGTTGGCGAGCCTGTTCGGTTATTCGTTAGGGGGATTATCGATCACCATTGACGTGGGCCGTTACTGGAACCTGCCTTATTTCTATCTGCCAGGACACTTTAATACCTCGTCGGTGCTGTTTGAAACCGCAGTATGTATGACGGTGTATATCGGCGTGATGGCGCTGGAATTTGCGCCCGTCGTACTGGAGAAGTTTGGCTGGAAAGTGCCAATGAAGTGGCTGAATAAAATCATGTTCTTCATTCTGGCCCTCGGCGCACTGTTGCCAACCATGCACCAATCCTCAATGGGATCGTTGATGATTGCCGCGGGGAATAAAATTCATCCGCTATGGCAAAGCTACGAGCTGCTGCCGGTGTTCTCATTGCTTACGGCATTCATTATGGGCTTCTCCATCGTGGTGTTCGAAGGCTCGCTGGTACAGGCCGGGTTAGCAGGTAAAGGCCCGAATGAAAAGCCGCTGTTCTATCGACTGACGCAGGTTATAGATATTTTCCTGATCCTGTTCGTTGCGCTGCGTTTCGCGGAAATTGTGCTGCGAGATAAGTCAGAGTACCTCTCGCAGTGGAACCGCTATTCCATTTCATTCTGGTGCGAAATTGGGCTGATGCTCTTCCCGCTGCTGGTATTCCATTGGGATAGATTCCGCCGCGATTCGCGCATGCTGTTCCTTGGCGCGCTAAGTATGCTGCTGGGTGCTGCGCTGTGGCGTATGAACTACTCACTGCTGGCGTTCAATCCGGGCAATGGTTACCACTATTTCCCAACGTCAGAAGAACTTCTGATTTCAGTCGGCTTTGTGGCGATTGAAGTCTGTGCCTATTTGTTGCTAATCCGGATTTTACCGGTGTTGCCATCGCTTGAACGTGTACATAAAGATTATCAGGCCCGAGGGAAAGCTAAAGTATGAGCCAACGTATCACTATCGACCCGATCACCCGTATCGAGGGCCATCTACGCATTGACTGCGAAATTGAAAACGGCAAAGTCACCAAGGCTTGGTCATCCGGCACTATGTGGCGCGGGATGGAAGAGATTGTCAAAGGCAACGACCCGCGCGATGCGTGGATGATTGTTCAGCGTATTTGCGGCGTATGTACCACCATTCACGCGATTGCTTCAGTGCGCGCGGTGGAAAATGCGATCGGCGCTGAAGTGCCGGTGAACGCGCAGCATATCCGTAATCTGATCGTGGCAGCCCACAGCATCCATGACCACATTGTGCATTTTTATCAGCTGTCGGCGCTGGACTGGGTGGACATCACCTCGGCGCTGAACGCCGATCCTAAAAAATGCGAAGCCATGCTGAAAGGTGTTTCAACGTGGTCGCTGAATAGCTCGGAAGAGTTCACCAAGGTACAGCAGAAAATCCGCGACTTGGTAGCCAGTGGTCAACTGGGCATTTTTGCTAACGGCTATTGGGGCCACAAGGCGATGAAACTATCGCCAGAAGTGAACCTGATTGCGGTTGCTCACTATCTGCAAGCGCTTGAATGTCAGCGTGATGCCAACCGCGTGGTGGCGATTTTAGGCGGTAAATCCCCACATATCCAAAACTTGGCCGTGGGTGGCGTGGCGAACCCAATCAATTTGGATGCGCCAAGCGTGCTGAATCTGGAACGTTTGATGTATGTGAAGATGTTTATTGAACGTCTGGGTGAGTTCATTGAGCAGGTTTACAAAGTGGATGCGGCGATTATCGCGGCAAACTACCCAGAATGGCTGTCATTGGGCGAAGGCGCGAAACACTATCTCAGCGTGCCAGAACTGCCAACCGACGCCAAAGGCGGCAGCTTCCTGTTGCCGGGGGGCTACATCGAAAATGGTGATATGGCTAACTATCGCCCAATCACCAGCCATCAGGACGAATGGCTGATCGACGGTATTGCCGAAAGCTGCAAACACTCTTGGTATAAAGACGATGCAATCTTAAAACCGTGGGAAGGCAAAACCGAACCGAACTACACCGGCTGGCAGGACGAAGGTAAGTACTCATGGGTGAAATCCCCAACCTTCTACGGCAAAGTGGTAGAAGTCGGCCCACTGGCCGATCTACTGGTGAAACTGGCGGCTAAACATCCTGACACCGTAAAACACTTCAACGAAGTGAACGGTCTGTATAAAACGCTAAATGGCAAAGCCTTACAAACCGAGCAGCTGCATTCCACCATGGGACGCATCATTGGCCGTGCGGTTCGCTGCTGCGTACTGAAAGATACCCTGCTGCAACAATGGCAGGCGCTGATCGACAACATCGGCACAGGCGATCACGTAGCCTTTATCAAGCCTGAAATTTTGGAAGATAAAGAGTATCGCGGCGTCGGTTTTGAAGAAGCGCCGCGCGGTATGCTTTCGCATTGGATCGTGATTAAAGGCGGCAAGATCGAAAACTATCAGGCGGTTGTGCCTTCCACATGGAACTCTGGCCCGCGTAATACCAACGACGAGCCGGGTCCGTATGAGCAAGCGCTCATCGGCACGCCTATCGAAGATATCGAAAAGCCGTTGGAAGTGGTGCGCACCGTGCACTCCTTTGACCCATGCATGTCTTGTGCGGTGCACGTGGTGGACACGCGCGGTGGCGAAGTGACCAAGGTTAAGGTGTTGTGATGAATACGCTGATCTTAGGTATTGGCAACCTATTGCTCAGCGATGAGGCGGTTGGCGTGCGCATCGTTGAGCGCCTAGAACGCGATTTCCGTTTTCCTGAGGGCGTTGAGCTGATGGATGGCGGAACCGCGGGCATGGAGCTGATGGAGTACATGGCTAGCCGCGATTATCTGATTGTGGCCGATGCGGTACTCAGCGATAGTGTACCCGGCAGCGTCATTACGCTGTGTGACGACGAAGTTCCGGCGTTTTTTAGCCGGAAAATTTCACCGCATCAACTCGGACTGTGCGACGTGCTTTCTGCGTTGCATCTCACCGATGAGTTTCCACAGCGCTTAACGCTGGTGGGCGTGGTGCCAGAATCTCTGGAGCCGCATATTGGTCTGACGTCGGCGATTGAGGCGGCGATCCCTGTAGCTATGGATCGTATTGTCCAGCTTCTGCGTAACGATGGATGCCAAATAGAGCATAAAGGAGCGGTACATGCCTTCTGAACATGATTTGACGGCTATCGGTGCCGATGAGTTTTGGGGCTTTGAGCAAAATCCTGCTGATCTTTTGATGGAACAATATCAACAGATTGCGCAGGAAGAGATGGCGACGCTGCCGTTCTATCGTGCCGAAATGCCGATCGTAGTTGAGATGCAGCAGTATGAAGGGCAGTGGCTCGGCACGGTATTAACGCCGTGGATGCTAAGCGTGGTGATTTTGCCTGGGCCGGATCAGGTTTGGTCTTTGCGCAAACTCGGTGAGCGAATTGCGCTTTCCCTGCCGCGCGGCGACATGACGTTTATGGTCGGTGAATTACCTAAAACCGGCCAGCTGTTGTCCTGCTCATTGATGTCGCCGATTGAACCGCATATCAGCGCAGATGAAGGCAAGGCGTTAGTGGCGGATACGTTGAAGATGCTGCTGTCGTTGCCGGTGCAGGATAGCAGTGCGAGTGTAAACCTGTCTCGACGTGCCTTGTTTTCTAAATCATAAGCTCAACGCGTTGATTCAGAATTAAAAGCCATCAAGGCGCTATAAAAGTAGTCGTGTCATTATATCGCCGAACCCGAATTCATTGGGTTCGGCATTTTTTTGCCCTCAACTTATCGCCAGTGATTATTCAAAATCAGGCAAGAAGCGTTTCACATCGACCTCTTTGAAACGAGAACGCTCGAAGTGGGCTTTCAAATGGAACGGAACCGTACAGTCAAAAATGGTCTTACATGACATCCCTTCTTGCAAAATGGAGGGGCTGTAGTCTGGCATTTGCGAAGGATCGAGCGGATGGCAGCGAACGCCGGGGATAAAAATGGTATCCACATCGCCCTGATAACGGGTCTGCATTGCCCACATCACGTCGTCGCTGTCGAAAATATCCACATCTTCATCGACGAGAATAACGTGTTTCAACTCAGAAAACGCTGCAAAAGCTAGCAACGCCGCTTGCCGTTGGCGACCTTCGTCTACGGCGGCGCTTTTCTTAAACTGCATGACCGCCAGTAACTTTCCCCCGCCCGCAGAATGGGCAAAGACGTTGAGAAGTTTGCCCGGCATTGCACGTTCAACCATATCCAAAATACTGGCTTCGGTGGGTATACCCGCCATATTCACATGCTCTTCTCCCGGCCCGATGGTGGTACGCCAGATAGGGTTGAAGCGATGAGTCACGGCCTTGACTTTAATGACCGGCAGCGCGTCTTTGGCCGCACCGGTATAGCCGGGGAATTCAGGCATTGCCTTGCCGGTATTGGTGTTTTGATCTTCGCGCAGCCGTACATTGGGCAAGAGCTCGCCTTCAATCACAATCTCGGCGTGGGCGATGGCTTTTTCATTGATGGTTTTGCATTGCACCATTTCAACGGCATGGCCGCGCAGGGCGCCAGCAATACTCAGTTCGTCAAAGCCAAGCGGTGTGGTTGGAGGTTCAAAGCAGGCGGCGATTTCAATCGCGGGATCGACCCCAATGCTGATTGAAATCGGTAATGGTTTTCCCTGCGCTTCAGCTTTCATGCGGAAGGCATCGATGTGACGACCGGGCGTGAGCCACATAGAAAGCTCATCGCGGCTTTGTACGCATAGGCGATGGATGGTGATATCTGATTCATGCGTGTCGGGATCGGAGGCGTAGCACAGCCCCATGGTGATATACGGACCGGCGTCTTCTTCGGTGTTAGTTGGTGCTGGCAGCAGTTTGCGGAGGTCAAAATTCGCATCGTCGGCGAAATGAATCACCTGTTGGCACAGCGCTTTATCTGCGCCGACTGTCACGGGGGCGACGGCATTTTTCACCGAGTTTTTCAGCAGATGCCCCAGTTTTTCAGGTTCGCAGTTGAGAAAATGTCCTACGCGGCTGCGTGAACCATTCAAACCAATGGCGACGCTAATATTGTTGAATCCTTTAATTTTGTTGAACACCATGGCTGGGCCATTTTTCCGCGTTGGGCGCAAGCAGGTTCCACCTGCGCCCACGTAACGATATACGCCGGACAGTTCAGCGCACGGATCGACTTCAACGTCGGTAGAGACTAATTCGCCGGGCTGTGTGGCTAAAAAGGCCAGTGCGGAACGTAAATCATGAATGGGATTTTTAATTTTATTATCCGGAGTATTGTCCATCGTTCTGCCTTGAGATAAGAGGGCGTTGGTTAGGAATAGATATATTCTTAATTGAATTTCGTGACCAATACCGTTTCGGTCATAGTGGCTATACCGATACTCTCTATTATCTCTTTTATTGCAGCGAAATAGTGTCGCCGAATATTTGTCAGTGCGGCTTTACGGTGCGAAACTCGTCAGGGCGAAAATGATAAAGGGAAGCACGTAAGTGGATCTTAAAAGGCTGAAATACTTTTGTAAGGTGGTAGAGCAAGGCTCGATTAGCCAAGCGGCAAGAGCGCTGAATATGGCTCAACCGCCGCTGAGTAAAAGGATCCAAGAGCTGGAAGATGAGCTCAACGCCCCGTTGTTTATGCGTAATGGCAATCGTTTAGAAACGACCGAGGCCGGTTATTATCTTTATCGCAAAGCCTGCGATATTTTACGCCAGATAGAAGATACCGCGCGGGAAACAACGCTTCTCTCGAATCGCGAAACCAAAGTTTTAAAAGTGGGGCTCACACATCTATTTCAGCGCTATTTTAAGCCGCTGCTCTTAGAATTACATCGACGTAATCCAGATGCTGAATTACATATTTCAGTGCTCGATTCGAGCTATCTGGAATCGCATTTGAATGAGGGATTAATTGATGTTGCGCTGATTCAAAAACCTAGAAAATTTGAGGGGTTTGACTGTATCACGTTTCCTCCGATCCCCGTTGTGGCCGTGATATCTAACAAGCTGTTAGCTGAAGCACCTGTTTCCCCATTTCCATATCTTGCACTAACCCAGTTCCCCCTGGTTTTATTGCATCGCGCCAAAGATGCCGGAACCGATGAGATTTTATTGGATCACTTTCATAAAGGCGGCAAGCATCCCAATGTGATTATGCATATTACCCAGCCGGAGGCGATTCTAGATTGGATCGAGTCTGGACTTGCCGCGGCGACGCTACTGCCTGCGTCAGAGGTGGATGCCAGCAAACTCAGTCATAGCTATGTTGTTGAAGTTTTTCCGTCACCGATGGTGTTTTTCCCTGCGCTGGTGAAAACGCCCGTCACGCCTTACACCCAAGAGATGATGGAAATTATTCAAGAAGGCTATCCGTTTCAGAAGTGAATACAGGTTCACATTATGAGAGGGATAACCGGAATGGCCGGAAACTATTGATACGCTCCCGGCCCTGATTATTCGTTACTCACGCCGCTGTTATGCGCCTTCGAAGTGATATTTCATATCGGTATCGTGGGTCATTTGCGTCATGACTTGGCGAGTAAGCTGTTCTGTCAGACTCAGCGCATCCTGCATCACTTTATCTTCAAACGTCTGTAGCACTTTTTGCGCCTGCTGCGGCTGAGACTGATAGAGTTTTAGATACTCTTTTTCCATCGCCGTTTGCTGAACCGCCGTATTTTTCTCAAATTCGGCATAGGCTTTTTCGACTTCAGGCGCATAGGCGTTGTAGTTTTGCATTACGAGCGTTTGCAGCTGGCGATATTTCCAACTTACTGAATCATCACTGAATTTGTCGGTGCCTTTATCATAGCCAGGAAGATAATGCTCCATACCTTGGTAGTAGGGAACATACACGCTGAGCGACGGCATGCCGATAGCGACGTAGGCCACTTCGCCAATGGCTTTAGGAAGTTTTGGACGCACCTGAAGTACGTGAGATTCTTGGGTGCGGAATACGGAAATAGGGCGATAAGGCTCTTTGGGATTGTTGTTGGCATACGGGTCATGCGCCGTTCCCTGATAGTGGTTACGCAGCGCGGACTGAACATCTGCAACGGAAATTTTATGTGCGGGTTTTAAGAAGACTGGGAACGCGGTGCCATCGGTGATCGTCGTTTTCAGCTCTGGATTGAACATGTGTTGCACTGTCCAAACGCGCGGATAGTTGTAGGTGACATCGTTTTCAACGTCTTGCGAATAGGCTTTATGGAAATCAAACTCGCCGTCTTTAAGGTTGTATAAACCGTGCTGTTCGGCAAAGCTAATCAGCGTTTTTGACCCCAGATAGTTGGCTTTATCTTCAGGGTTATAATTTCTTAAACGTCCCTGATTGGCTGAAACGAAGTATTGGTCGCGCGGCAGTTTGGCGGCCATCCACTGATGACCGCTGCCGGTTTCTAAATACCAAACTTCATGTTCATCAACAAAAGCCACGCCAAACCCTTCACCGGCACCTTTTTCTTCAATGATTTTACCCAGAAGTTCGGCACCTTCACGCGCACTATGAATTCTCGGCAGGATCACGTTTTCGATAGCGTCTTCGGTGATGCCGGTTTTCTCTACGTAAGGATCGAACTTAAGCACCTGCTGGCCGTTATAGATGGTTTCCGTCGCGGTCATGCCAACGCCCGCCTCATTAAATCCAACTTCACCCATGGATAAATCGTTGGTGTCAAAATCTGATATCGCGCTGTAGCGCAGCGAAGTTTCAGGCAATGGATAGGTGAAGTCATTGGCGTGGGACTTAAATTCCCCTTTTTGATGCTCAACCCGAGGATGAATCAGAAAGTGTTTTGGGTTATTGGCGGAATAGTCTTCATTGCGTGCGACGATAAAAGAGCCGTCGCTGGAGGCTTCATTACCCACCAAAATCGTAGTGCATGCCATTGCGGGGGGAACGAGTAGAGCGGGAATGACGGCGGAGAGAATGTGTTTTTTCATCAGAATGGTGGCCTTTCGTCATGCGTGAGAGAAATTTTTTAGGCTTATAACCTATGCCTCTGATTTTGATATGACAATGAACGGGCACGATTCTGTTGGATGGTGGCTGTCTGGTTTTATGGCCAGATTGGCCGGTAAAGTGTCCATTTTCGTGAGGCGCTAGGCCGCGAGGTGGCGAAAAAAACAGCTTTATTTGTGATTAAAATCACAATAAAATGTAATCATATAAACACGTCACTTTGTATTTGTGATGCCAGTCAATGAATATCCTGTTCCCATCGGTAAACTACTTTTTTTGAATACGTGAGATTTTCATCATGAATGTTTTGGTTGCTATTGCCATCACCACCGGCATCCTTTCTGGCATTTGGGGCTGGGTCGCCGTGAGCCTTGGCCTGTTAAGCTGGGCGGGTTTTCTCGGTTGTACTGCCTATTTCGCCTGTCCACAGGGCGGATTAAAGGGTTTTGGCATCAGCCTATGCACGCTGCTGAGCGGTGTATTCTGGGCTGAAGTGATCATTTATGGTGGGGCTCTACGCCCAGAGTGGACGATCTTAGGTTATGTACTGACTGGGATCGTAGCTTTTCTGATGTGCATTCAGGCGCAACAGCGCTGGCTGGCGTTTGTACCCGGTACCTTTATCGGCGCGTGCGCAACCTTCGCAGCAAACGGCGATTGGCAGATGGTGGTTCCTTCGCTGTTAGTAGGCTTAGTCTTTGGCTACGCGATGAAAAACAGCGGATTGTGGCTGGCGGCACGTAAACAAAATCAGTCAGTGCAGCAAAATCAAAATCAAAATGTAGATGCAGATAGCAAGTCGATCAGCTCGTAATCATTTACAGCAAAACTGCCATCGTTAGCGTGCCCATCAGCGCTTAAATTCACGATTTCTTCCAGATGATTTAATTTGCATCTTCTGGTGGAGTGAGGATATTTAGCGCTAATGGAAAACACGGATGGGGTAATTGATCATGGATGGTTTAGGCGTTGCTCTTTTTCTAGGATCGTCATTTCTGTTTGTTATCTATCCTATTGTTTTATTAATTATTATCCTTATGGCTTTGGGCGGCAGCCCGAAATGTCGCAATATTTTACTCTGGGTTGAAGCTCCACAAATTGTATCGGTGCTTTTGTTCTTGCTAGGAATGCATTGGCAACGGTGGGGATATTTAGATGATAGCGTGCTGAGTATCGTTGTGTTTTCAGCAGCGGCGATGCTTCTTTCACTTATTGTCGCTATATTAGTGAGCCGCTGGCTAGGTCATCCTTTCCATCTGTGGATTGTATGTCACATCATTTTTGTCACTTTGCTGTGGCCTATTCTTTCCTGCTTTTGATGCTGCCTTGCGAGCGAGCTGCCATGTTGGTAAACATTGGGGTAGAGACAAAATAGGTCTGCTGATAGCCGCCAAATGTTAATAAATGGCGGGTTTTTCACCATTTACTCGCTGGCTGTGCCGATAACTCTTCTGGTTGCTTTCCTTCTTATTAATCCACCGTATAATTCCTCACTTCTTCTTAAAGCCGCCCGAGGTTGTCGTGGTTCATCTTTCCGTCCTGGTAGAACGCATCATTCCTTTGTTACGCCAAGCCGCTGCCGAGCAATCGGGGCTGGTACGTATTGCGCTGCCTTGCAGTTTGAAAGATGGAACACAAATGTTGGAGTGGTTGGCGTCGCAACCGCTGTTTCCACAATTTTACTGGCGACACCGCGATGGCGCGGAAGAAGCCGCGGTGTGTGGTGCGGTGCGTACGTTTACCGACGCCGAGCAGGCGCAGAAATTTGTTCAAGAAAATGGCTGCCCTGAGCTACGTATTTGGGGGCTAAACGCGTTTGGTCAGGTTGAGCTGGATGGCTATGGCACGATTAACAGCCTGCTGTTTTTGCCGCGTATCGCGCTGATGCGTCATGCCGGTAAGGCGGAGCTGGTGGTGTATCTGTACGGTGAAACATCACTGAAACAAGATCTGGAACTTGCGCTGCGTGATTTAGCTGCGCTGTGCGCTATTCAGCCATTGCCGACCTTACAAACCGATGTTCTCGCTGCGCGCCATCAACCCGATCATGATGCTTGGTGTAATTTACTCAATAATGCGTTAGCTGAAATTGAGCACAAGGCATTCGAAAAAGTGGTACTGGCACGCCGTACTACGCTAAAACTTTCGCTACCGCTGCGTGCCGCGCAATTCTTAGCGGCAAGCCGTGCGGTTAACCACCGTTGCTATCACTTCATGTTAGCGTTAGCGCCGGAGCGGGCGTTTTTAGGTTCTTCGCCGGAAAGATTATATCGTCGCCAAAACTTATCACTGGAAACGGAAGCCTTGGCTGGCACCGTAGCCAGCGGTAATAACGATGCGCAAGCGCAAGAAAATGCGCAGTGGCTGATGTCAGACCGAAAAAACCAGCACGAAAATTTACTGGTGGTGGATGATATTTGCCAGCGTTTGCAGGGTGGGGCGCAAGCGCTCGATGTGATGCCTGCTGAAATTATCCGTTTGCGTAAGGTTCAGCATTTGCGTCGGCCAATTCATGCCACGCTGGTGCAGTCTAACGACGCTGATTGCCTGCGCCGCTTGCAGCCTACCGCTGCCGTAGCCGGATTACCGCGTGAACCTGCGCGCCAGTTCATCATGCAGGATGAACCCTTCGACCGCGGCTGGTATGCAGGCTCGGCAGGCTATTTGTCGCAGGATCAGGCGGAGTTTGCCGTGGCATTGCGATCGGCGTTAATTGAGAATGATCATATTCATCTTTATGCCGGAGCGGGCATCGTGGCGGGATCGGATCCCGAACAAGAGTGGCTAGAAATTGAAAACAAAGCCGCGGGTTTGAGAACGCTGCTGGAAAGTGATATTTCGCTGTAATCATGCTAAATCTTGCGCCGATCATAAGGGCTCCGTGCTACGAGTCTTTATGGCGCATTCTGTTCTCTTTTTTTACTTCCCCCTCTTATCTCTGCAACCCAGAAGTCAGATAGATCCTCTGGCTTTATATACTCCCCTTAGCTGATTGTGGTCTTGTGCTCGCTGGTGTAACATATTGCACGCATAATCCCTTTTGATTTTCTTTCAAAAACATGAAGTTACTCTACGTTATGGTTTTGTAAGACATAGTTTTGTAAGACCTTCAAATTGCGAACAAATTAACGGCTTTACCATTCTCGAGCTCAGATGGGTTTCGGTGAGTGGACTAAGCTGAGAAAACCCTTTTTAACCAGACTGCTGAGCCGCCATGTCGACAAGTGTATTTAACCGCCACTGGGCCGCGTTGTTACTGGAGGCGTTAACCCGCCACGGTGTTCGCCATATCTGTATTGCTCCCGGCTCCCGTTCTACGCCACTGACGCTTGCGGCGGCGGCTAATTCGCAGCTTATTTGCCATACGCATTTTGATGAGCGTGGCTTGGGTCATTTGGCGCTTGGACTGGCGAAGGCTTCCGGCGAACCGGTTGCCGTTATCGTCACATCGGGCACGGCGGTTGCGAATCTCTATCCCGCATTAATTGAAGCCGGTCTGACCGGTGAACGCTTGGTCATGCTGACCGCCGATCGTCCGCCAGAACTTATCGACTGCGGTGCCAATCAGGCCATTCGTCAAAACGGTATTTTTGCATCCCATCCTAAGCAAACGCTGAACCTGCCAAGGCCGACGCCTGATATTCCCGCTCGCTGGCTGGCTTCTGCCATTGACAGCGCGATGGCGCAGCTGAGCCACGGCGCATTGCATGTGAACTGTCCTTTTGCTGAGCCATTGTATGGTGATGACGACGGTTCCGCCGATGCGTGGTCGAACACTCTAGGTGAATGGTGGCAGGATCCTCGTCCGTGGCTGCGTGAAACAGACCTGCATGCGCGCACTGCGGTAAAACAGCCCGACTGGTTTTACTGGCGGCAAAAACGCGGTGTTATCTTAGCAGGCAGAATGAGCGCCGAAGAGGGCGATCTAGTTTCTCAATGGGCTGAGCTGCTTGGCTGGCCGCTGATTGGCGATGTTTTATCGCAGAGCGGACAACCTTTGCCGTGTGCGGATTTATGGCTGGCGAATCCAAAAGCTCAGTCGTTATTAGCGCAGGCGCAGGTGGTAATCCAATTCGGCAGCAGCCTAACGGGTAAGCGTTTGTTGCAGTGGCAGGCCAGTTGCGAACCGCAAGAATATTGGTTGATCGATCCGCTGGAAGGGCGGTTAGATCCAGCGAATCACTATGGCCGCCGCGTGATTGCGTCTATCGCTGATTGGCTGGCGCTGCATCCCGCGCAGCCACGTGCGCCATGGGCACCAGAGCTGGAACTGTTGGCGGATACAGCTCAGCAGTGCGTGACTGAATATCTCGATGAACATTTTGGCGAGGCGCAGGTGGCGCAGCGCATCCCTGAACTATTGCCTGAAAATGGTCAGCTGTTCGTCGGTAATAGCCTGATTGTTCGATTGATTGACGCGTTTGCCCAGCTCCCTGTGGGATACCCAGTTTACAGCAACCGTGGCGCAAGCGGCATCGACGGACTGATTTCTACGGCGGCGGGTGTACAGCGCGCCACGGCGAAACCGACGCTGGCGATCGTTGGCGATCTTTCCGCGCTTTACGATCTCAATGCCTTAGCGCTGTTACGCCACTGTTCTGCACCAACGGTATTTATCGTGGTGAATAACAACGGTGGCCAGATTTTCTCCATGCTGCCAACGCCTGAAGCCGAGCGTGAACGCTTTTATCTGATGCCGCAGGACGTGGAGTTCCAGCATGCCGCCGCGATGTTCAAATTGGCTTATGCCCAGCCACAAAGCTGGGATGATCTGGTTGATGCGGTGCAGCAAGGCTGGCGTCGTGCGGGTGCTACGCTCATTGAGCTGCAGGTTTCTCCTAGCGAAGGCGCGGAAACGCTGCGCGATCTGCTTGCTCAGGTAAAAGCCCTGTGATTTTGGCCGCGACATACATCCGTTGCGGTTCAAACATTGCGGCTCAAACGCAGGCGGGCTCTTCTCCGACTTTAGTCTGGTTACATGGCTTTCTGGGCGAAGGCAGCGAGTGGCGAGATTTTGCCTCTCAGCTACCCGAGTTTTCACATCTGTTGGTTGATCTCCCCGGCCATGGGCGTTCGGCACGACTCTCCGTAGACGGTTTTTCCGCCGTGGATGCCGCTTTGCGGGCTACCTTGGCGCATTATGATATTTCATCCTATGCGCTTATCGGCTATTCATTGGGCGGCAGAGTGGCGATGTATCACGCGGCTCAGCATCCCAAAGGATTAAAAGCGTTGCTGGTCGAAGGGGGGAATCCGGGATTGAAAACGCAAGCCGAGCGGGTGAGCAGAATTGAAAATGATGCGCGCTGGGCTGAAGGTTTTCGCCAACAGCCGATGCCGGAAGTTCTTCGGGCATGGTATCAGCAGCCGGTGTTTGCCGAGCTGAGTGAGCCTGAGCGTCATCGCTTGATTACACTACGCGCGGCGCAGAACGGCGGGCCTTTGGCTACAATGCTTGAGTCAACGTCGCTGGGCAAACAGCCCTTGCTCACTGAGCAGTTGAAAATGCTGGCTATTCCCTTTGTCTATTTATGCGGTGAGCGTGACGCTAAGTTTCAGCAGCTTGCCGCCGAGTCTGATTTGCCGGTGCGAACGATAGCAGGCGCCGGACATAATGCACATCGCGCCAATCCTGACGAGTTTGTTGCTCAGGTGCGCGACTTTTTTACCCCACTTCTTTAACAGGAATCTGACTATGCTGTATCCAAGCGAACAAGAGCTGTATGCACCGATTGAGTGGCAGGACTGCTCTGCTGATTTTGAAGATATTCTCTACCATAAATCGGCAGACGGTATCGCTAAAATCACCATCAACCGCCCACAGGTGCGCAACGCTTTCCGCCCTCAGACGGTTAAAGAGATGATTCAGGCTATGTCTGATGCTCGCTATGACGACCATATCGGCACTATTATTCTGACCGGCGCGGGCGATAAAGCGTTTTGCTCCGGCGGTGACCAAAAGGTTCGCGGCGACTACGGCGGCTACAAAGATGCCAGCGGTACTCATCATCTGAACGTGCTGGATTTTCAGCGTCAAATTCGTACCTGTCCTAAGCCAGTGGTCGCTGCGGTAGCGGGTTACTCCATCGGGGGCGGTCACGTGCTGCACATGATGTGTGATCTGACGATCGCGGCAGAAAACGCGGTCTTCGGCCAGACTGGGCCTAAAGTCGGTTCCTTCGACGGTGGCTGGGGCGCTTCTTATATGGCACGCATCGTCGGTCAGAAAAAAGCGCGCGAAATCTGGTTCCTGTGCCGTCAGTACAATGCGCAAGAAGCGCTGGACATGGGCTTGGTTAACACCGTGGTTCCTTTGGCCGATCTGGAAAAAGAAACCGTGCGCTGGTGTCGTGAAATGCTGCGCAACAGCCCAATGGCGCTGCGCTGCCTGAAAGCTGCCTTGAACGCGGATTGCGACGGTCAAGCCGGTCTGCAAGAGCTGGCGGGTAACGCAACCATGCTGTTCTACATGACCGATGAAGGTCAGGAAGGACGCAACGCGTTTAACGAAAAACGTGAACCCGATTTCTCTAAATTCAAGCGTAACCCATAATGCGACAGGTCACACTTTACCGTTACAGCCTGCCCATGGATGCAGGCGTCATTCTGCGCAACCAGCGGCTAAAAACTCGTGACGGGTTGATAGTGTGCCTGCGCGAGGGTGAACAGGAAGGCTGGGGCGAGATTGCCCCTTTGCCTGAGTTTAGTCATGAAACGTTAGAAGAGGCGCAGGAAGCGGTGCTGGCTGATTTGCAGCAGTGGGTCGCAGGCCAGCAGCCTAATGAAAATGCGCTGCCTTCGGTGGCCTTTGGTTTAAGCTGCGCGTTGGCTGAGCTTTCAGGTTCGCTGCCGACGGACGCTAACTATCGTAAAGCCCCTTTGTGCTCTGGCGACCCCGACGAATTGTTTGCGGTGCTGCAAGCTATTCCCGGCGAGAAAGTGGCCAAGGTAAAAGTCGGTTTGTATGAAGCGGTGCGCGACGGCATGGTGGTTAACGTGCTGCTAGAAGCCTTGCCCGATCTGAAATTGCGCTTGGATGCCAACCGTAGTTGGACACGGGCTAAAGCCGATGGATTTGCCAAATATGTGAATCCTGAATGGCGCAACCGTATCGCATTTCTGGAAGAACCGTGTAAAACCCGCGATGAATCGCGTGATTTTGCACGTCAAACCGGTATTGCGATTGCGTGGGATGAAAGCGTACGTGAGCCTGATTTCCGCGTTGAGTCTGAAGAGGGCGTGGCGGCGATTGTTATCAAACCGACCTTAACCGGCAGTTTGCAGCGCTGTCAGCAACTGATTTCTCAGGCGCATCAAGCGGGTCTGGATGCGGTTATCAGCTCTAGCATCGAATCGAGCCTTGGTCTCACCCAACTGGCGCGCGTGGCGGCATGGCTGACGCCGAATACGGTACCCGGTTTGGATACGTTAGATCTGATGCAGGCTCAGCTTATCCGCCCTTGGCCGGAAAACACGTTGCCGTTGCAGGACGTTTCTTCATTAGATGTGGTATGGCGTTCTTAGCATGACAGCAACAATTTATCCTGCGTTTACCGACTGGCCTTGGCAGCACTGGGCCAGTCACACTCCCGAACATACGGCGTTGCTCCTAGAGAGCACGCCGGTGAGTTGGCGGGTTTTGAGTCAAAAGGTCGGTCAGTTAGCGTCAAGCTTTATGCGTCAAGGCGTAACTACTGATGCCATCGTCGCCGTTCGAGGCAAAAACAGCGCTGAGCTGCTGCTGGCTTATTTAGCCGTTTTGCAATGTGGTGCACGGGTTCTGCCGCTTAATCCGCAGTTGCCAGAGCCTTTGCTGACTGAACTTCTGCCCCAGCTTAATGTCGATTATGGCTATAGCTTAGACGCTGAGTTCCGCTGGCCAAACGGCATTGCTGTGCTGAGCGCGTCAGATGCCGCTTCTGCCGCATTACCGTCGTGGCAAGCGCAGCGATTGGCTACGCTAACGCTAACCTCGGGTTCAACGGGAATGCCGAAAGCCGCTGCGCATAGTTTTCAGGCGCATCTGTCCAGTGCGGCGGGTGTCTTGTCAATGATGCCCTTCGAGCAAGGCGATAGCTGGCTGCTTTCATTGCCGTTATTCCATGTTTCTGGGCAAGGCATTGTGTGGCGCTGGTTGCTTGCTGGCGCGAGTTTGGCGGTGCGCAATATGCATCCGCTGGATGGCGCTCTGCGCGGCTGTACTCACGCATCATTGGTGCCTACCCAGCTGTGGCGTTTGCTGAACCAGCCTGAAACCGCTCTGACGCTGAAAGATGTTCTGCTCGGCGGCGCGATGATTCCGGTTGATTTAACCGAGCAAGCGGAAGCGCGCGGTATTCGCTGCTGGTGTGGCTATGGTTTGACAGAAATGGCGTCAACCGTGTGTGCCAAACGCGCTGATGCTTTACCCGGCGTTGGGCTGCCGTTAATTGGGCGTGAACTGATGCTGGTTGATGGCGAAATTCTGCTGCGGGGCGATAACATGGCGTCTGGCTACTGGCGCGATGGGCATTTATTCCCGTTAGCCGATGCAGACGGCTGGTTTCATACTCGCGACCGAGGCGAAATGCAGAATGGCGAGCTGAGAATTATTGGCCGACTCGACAACCTGTTTTTCAGCGGCGGCGAAGGCATTCAGCCCGAAGATGTCGAGCGCGTGTTGCTGACTCATCCTGATATTCAACAGGCGTTTGTGCTACCGGTGGACGATTGTGAGTTTGGTCAGCGGCCGGTTGCGGTGATTGAGGCTCAGCAAGGTCTGGATTTGTCCTCGCTTGCGCAGTGGACTCAAGGCAAGCTCGCTCGATTCCAACAGCCTATTCGTTATTACCTCCTGCCTGAAGCGCTTAAACTGGGTGGGATTAAAATTTCACGTAAGCAGATAGCCAATTGGTTGGCAAACGTTGAATAAAATAGAAAAAAACAGGAGCCGAAAGGCTCCTGTTTGCGTTTGTAGCTTCAAGCATGTAAGAGAACGATTACTGTCCTAATGCCTTCATGATACCGGCTGCATAGTCAGGGTGAATCTGTGCGAAATGGCACAGAGCACGTTTCTGAATAGCTTCAGGCACCTGAGACAGCTCACCCGCGATACGGGTGTACATGCGCTGATGCTCTTCTTCACTCAGTAAGTTAAACAGTGCACGAGGCTGAGTGTAGTAGTCGGTATCTTCGCGATGATTCCAGTGATCCGCGGCGCCTTCGATGCTCAACGGTGGTTCGCTGAAATCAGGCTGCTCTTGGAATACACCAAAGCTGTTTGGCTCGTAGGTTGCACCGTTGCCGCTGTTGCCGTCAACGCGCATCGCGCCATCACGATGATAGTTATGGAACGGACACTGTGGTGCGTTCACTGGGATTTGGTGATGGTTGACGCCCAAACGGTAGCGGTGCGCATCGCCGTATGAGAACAGACGGCCCTGCAACATTTTGTCTGGAGAGAAGCTGATCCCAGGCACCACGTTGGCTGGGTTCATGGCAACCTGCTCGATTTCTGCAAAATAGTTGTCTGGGTTACGGTTCAGTTCGAAGTAACCGACATCCATCAGTGGATAGTCTTTGTGTGGCCATACCTTGGTGAGGTCAAACGGGTTATAAGGCGTTTGTGCCGCTTCTTTCTCTGGCATGATCTGCACCTGCAGATTCCAGCGAGGGAAATCTTTGCGTTCGATAGCATCGTACAGATCGCGCTGTGAGCTTTCACGGTCTTTACCGATCAGCGCTTCAGCTTCATCATCCATCAGGTTTTCAATGCCTTGCTGGCAACGGAAATGGAATTTAACCCAGAAACGTTCATTGTCGGCATTGATAAAACTGAAGGTGTGGCTACCAAAACCGTGCATGTGACGGTAAGACTTAGGCAGGCCACGGTCGCTGAAGTCGATGGTGAGCTGGTGGAAGGCTTCCGGCAGCTGCGAGAAGAAATCCCATTTGTAGACTGGATTACGCAGGTTGGTGCGCGGGTCACGTTTTACCACGTGGTTCAGGTCAGGGAATTTCAGCGGATCGCGCAGATAGAAGACCGGCGTGTCGTTACCTACCAGATCCCAGTTACCTTCTTCGGTATAAAACTTCATGGCGAAGCCACGAATGTCGCGTTCTGCATCGGCAGCGCCACGTTCACCGGCGACGGTTGAGAAACGCACCATCATCGGGGTTTGTTTGCCGATTTCAGAGAAAATTTTTGCGCGTGTGTATTTGGAAATATCGTGAGTTACGGTGAATGTACCGTGTGCGCCAGAACCTTTAGCGTGCATACGACGCTCAGGAATGACTTCACGATCAAAGTGGGCCAGTTTCTCGAGGAACCAGACGTCCTGTAACAGCATTGGGCCGCGTGGTCCTGCTGTAATGACGTTGTTGTTGTCAACAACGGGGGCGCCTGCGGCGGTGGTCAGTCCTTTTTTGCTCATTACTTCTCTCCTTCATCAAGAGTCAGTGAATTGCTTCAACCGGGTGATACCTTTCGTTTCAGGGCAGACGTGCTTAGGTGCCTATCACTTAGGTATTGCTCTTCAGCTAAATCCAAAATATGTAGCTGACATAAAAGATTGATCTGGGAAAACCGGCTTTCCATAAGTGTTCCGTGAACCAATCTAATCAATATTTGTAGACCTCTTAATGATCTCACGCAAATAGTTAAGGGTTATTAACCAGATTGCTAAAAGTTATCAGACACATAATTGGTTAATTTTTTTACAAAATTTAGAGAAGTTTTCTCTGGTTCTCGTTGATGATTGGTTTAAACTCTCGCGCACCGGAACCTGAGAACCGGGCTATTTTTTTAAGGATAATCACTAGATGAAGAAGATCGTTTTGGGCTGCGCATGTGCCGCTCTTTTTTCTGCAACGGCAGCAAAAGCTATTAGTATTCATGGGCAAGCGGGTGAGCACTACACGAACGTTGAAGCGGGATTTGGCACGGATTCATCCGGTTTGTATTCCACGCTGAATTGGGCGCATAACGACGACGACGGTGATGTTGCTGGCCTTGGTTTGGGCATTAATCTGCCGTTAGGACCATTCCTTGCTAACGTAGGGGGCAAAGCGCTGTACCTCAACCCGCAGAAAGATGGCAGCGACGGTTATGCTATTGCAGTTGGTGGTGGCCTACAGTGGCCATTAACCAAAAGTTTCTCTCTGTACGGTGAGGGATACTATTCACCAGATTCGTTGTCCAGCGGCATTAACGATTACAAAGAAGCGAGCGCAGGTCTGCGCTGGAGCGTCATTCGCCCGGTGACGATTGACGTTGGCTATCGCTATATTGAAATGTCAGGGAAAGACGGCGATCGTAATAACGTCGTGGCTGATGGTGCTTATGTCGGTGCCGGTATCGGTTTCTAAGCAACCACGATAATTTCTGAAAAGCGCCGATTTTTCGGCGCTTTTTTGTTTCTAAACGTAATGGTTTCAAAAAATAATAATTTTCAAAACATCACGGGTAATCCGAGACCGCGTTTCACTTCGTTTAGCGTTTGTTGAGTGACCTCTCGCGCTTTTTCGGTGCCTGCCTGCAAGATTTCCATCAACCCCGCTTTATCTGCGCTGAACTGAAGACGCCGTGCACGGATAGGCTCCAGCAGCGCCTGTAAGCACGCCTCAAGTTCTTGCTTACACTGGCGATCGCCCAACCCCCCACGCTGATAGTGTTCTTTCATGGCTGCAACCTGTGTGGCATCGGGATGGAATGCATCCAGATAGGTGAACACTACGTTACCTTCGATTTGCCCCGGATCGCTTACGCGTAGGTGATTGGGGTCGGTATACATGGCATGAACGGCCTTGCTGATGTCATCGGCGCTGGCACCTAAGGTAAGGGTATTGCCTAGTGATTTTGACATTTTGGCGTTGCCATCAATGCCCGGTAAACGGCTCACCGCGCTGAGCATCGCCTGACAAGGCGCCAAAGTGGGTTCCGGTAATAGGCTATTCATCTTATGTACGATTTCGTTGGTCTGTTCCAGCATCGGCAACTGATCGTCACCCACCGGAACTCGGTCAGCTTTGAATGCGGTAATATCGGCAGCTTGGCTGATGGGATAAACCAAAAAGCCGGTAGGTAGGGTGCGTGAAAATCCTTTCTGGGCAATTTCGGCTTTTACCGTCGGGTTACGCTCTACGCGCGCCACGCTGACGATATTCATATACAGCATGGTGAGCTCTGCCAGTGCGGGTAAAGCCGACTGCAAACAGATCGTCGTTTTCGCCGGATCGATACCCACCGCCAGATAGTCAGCCATCACTTCGAAAATATTGTGGGAGATTTTCTGTGGGTTGCTGCCGTTGTCGGTTAATCCTTGCAGGTCGGCAATCAGAACAAACTGCGGATACAGATTCTGCAATGCAACGCGTTGGCGCAGTGAACCGACGTAATGCCCAAGGTGCAATTGGCCGGTTGGACGATCGCCGGTAAGAATAGTGTGTGATGTTGAATGAGAATGAAGGTCGGACATGGTAACGCTCCTGAAAATAGTAGCCGGAGCGCGTCCTAAAATGTCACAAGCCGCCCTCCGGCGGCTTGTATAAGATATGTTTGAATCAACAGAATCCTGTGCCGCCGCTAGATGCAGCGCCACCAACGGGCAACTTGAGAAGTTCGGATTATGCTATTCATCTTTTTACCCTATCAAATTTAACCGACGGCTGGCAATAGGCCTGATGCAATTGATAGCTGAATAGCGATCACGCAAAGACCGCACAGGAAAACCAACACCAGCGCAGGCTTGCCACCCATAACGCGGTATCCCGCCTGGGGATGATGCTTGCGTGTTTGCCACACCAGCATCGATGGGATCAGCAACGCCAACACCGCCAATGCAACCGCCGCATAGCCCAGCGCCATAACAAAGCCTTGTGGGTAAAAAAGGGCAAAAGCTAACGGAGGCAGAAACGTCATTAAGCCCGTTTGCGCACGTCCAGTGGCCTTATTGCTGCGCTGGAACAGATCGGCTAAATAATCAAACAGGCCCAGCGCTACGCCGAGGAAAGAAGTCGCCAGCGCTAAATCAGCAAACAGATGAACGGCCAGTTCAACATGTGGGGTTGCAACGACTTCGCGAACGGCCTGTAACAAACCATTTAAGCCTGACTGCGCGGCAAGGATACCAACGAAAGTCGAAGAGCTAATCGCGCCCAGCGTCGCAAGCTGCCAGAAAATATAGGCGATGAGAGGAATTGCGCTGCCGGTGATAAACACCCAACGCAGTTTGCGCAAATTACCGTTCATGTAGCTGACAATACTTGGCACGCTACCGTGGAAGCCGAAAGAGGTAAAAATGACGGGGATCGCAGAGAGTGCAAGTCCCTTTTCCAATGGCATCGTGAGAAGGTTAGCCTGATGAATATGCGGCATCATGAGCGTGAGCATAATCACCAGCAATACGATTTTGGCCGTAAACAGCACGCGGTTAAACATATCAACCGAGTGGGTGCCGATGCAGACAACGCCGCCAGCGATAAGAGTAAACAGCAGAACGCCCACGCTAGGCTTAATCTCAAGGGATAGCCATTGGCTCAGGCTGGAAGCAAGGAGTTCTCCCGCGCCGCTGATATAGGCCGCTGTTAACGCATACATTAAAAACAGCATGCTGGCTCCGGCTAACCATTGCCCAGATCGCCCCAGATAATGTTTGGCCAGCGTGCCTAAACCCGTATCCGCAGATTCGTGTTGATAAACTTCAACCAGCAGCAGGGCGGTGTAGCACATTAATGCCCACAGGCTGACCAGCATGATAAAGGTCGTGCCAAATCCTACGCCGGCAGCCGCAAGCGGCATGGCCAACATTCCCGCTCCGATAGTGGTGCCAGCAACGATGAAAATACTGCCAAGAGTGCGATTCTTCACGCTTTCCTCTGCATTAAGACGATCCATTACTATTTATGACCCGCAGATTAAGGGAAAATATTCTGTTCGTCAAACTGGCGTTACATTTAGTGTAAATAAATAATTACATATAATTTCGCGCTAAATTATCTTAATAAAGCATTGTGTTGTGATAGCGCTGTTTCTAAAGTGGAGTCTGAGTTTAGTCGCAATCTTTTTCAGGAGAGACGTATGCTACGTCTAGAAATGCTCTGTACGGGTGACGAGGTTCTGCACGGCCAAATCATTGATACTAATTCCGCATGGTTGGCAGATTATCTTTTTCAGCAGGGGATCCCGATGCGTGCGCGCAGCACCGTCGGAGATGCACTGGAAGATTTAGTGTCCACTCTACAGTTGCGTAGCCAATATGCTGACGTTCTGATCGTGAATGGCGGCTTAGGGCCAACCAGCGACGATCTCAGCGCGCAGGCTGCGGCAGATGCTCTGGGCGAGCGACTGGTTGAGCATCCTGAGTGGATCGCGCAGATGGAAGCTTATTTTGCTTCACGCGGGCGTCCGATGTCTGATAGCAATCGCAAGCAGGCGATGATCCCCGCCAGCGCCGAGATGATTGATAATCCGGTCGGCACCGCGTGTGGTTTTGCCATCCAGCTCAACGGTTGCTGGATTTTCTTTACGCCGGGCGTGCCTTCTGAATTCAAAGTGATGGTCGAACAGCAAATTTTGCCGCGTTTGCGCCAGCGTTTTACGCTATCGGAGCCACCGCTTTGTTTACGACTGACGACGTTTGGCCGCTCCGAAAGCGGTTTAGCGCAGCAGCTGGACTCATTACCTCTGCCGCCAAACACCACGTTGGGCTATCGTTCCTCGATGCCAATCATCGAATTAAAACTAACGGGTCCGTCTTCCCAGCGCGAAGCGATGGTTGAAACTTGGCAGCATGTGCGTGCAGTTGCGGGTGAAAACTGTGTGTTTGAAGGTACGGCGGGCTTGCCGCACGACGTTGCCGTTCTTCTGCGTGAGCGCGGACTACGTTTGGCCGTGAGCGAACAGTTTACCGCCGGATTGTTAAGCTGGCAGTTACGTTCTGCCGATGCGCCTTTGGGCAATGGCGAACTGCCAGAGCACAGCGGTAACAGCAGCTTGAAAGCGGTTGCGTCACGATCGCGCGTTTTAGCGACTCACAGCGGCGTTGATTTAACGATTGCGATAGGCGAACTGCAAGACGATTGCATCAGCGTGGTACTGCATTCGGCACAAGAAACTTTCGGCCAAACGATGGTGTATAGCTCACAGCGTCACAGTCAACGTATTCGTCAGGAAATGACGGCAATGCTAGCGCTGGATATGCTGCGCCGATGGCTCACAGGGCAATCGCCTTATGGCAATTATGAATGGTTAAAGCCTACAGAAACGCTGTGATGTGTGATTAAGGCAATTGATTGTGGTTAAAAAAAGCCCCGAGCGGGTATTTGCTCAGGGCTAACGTCTCGTAGGATATCTGCAAATCAACTCAACTGCTGCAATGCCTTCTCAATGGCCATGCGCAGCAGATCGCGGTCGTGGCGGTAGGGAATATCGCTGGCTTCCAGCGTTTCCTGCACCACCACGCGGTTTTCCATTCCTTGAATGTTGACCTTTGGTCCCACGACAACGCCGTCGATAGCATGCCCACCGATGGCTTCTTCCATGATGCGCAGTTTATCGGGCAGGGTTAATGCCGCAGCCGCGACGCTCAGCTCTTTTCCTAGATTACCGATGTAAATCATATGCGCGCGGGTACGGCGCAGGGCACGCGTCAGATCTTCCAATAGCAATAAAGGCATCAGGCTAGTTAAGAAGCTGCCAGGGCCAATCAGGATCAGATCGGCTTTTTCGATGGCGTCAACCGCTTCACGCGTTGCCTGTACCTGTGGTTCAAGCATCAGCTGCGCAGGCATTTCTTTAAGCTGGTCGATGTTCACTTCGCCATAAATTACGTGGCCATCTTGATCGATGGCGTTGAGATCGACCGGCTGTTCTGACATTGGAATAAGCGAAGCGTCAACCTTGAGCAAACTGCGGATCAGGTTAATTGCTTCCAACGGACGGACGCTCAGGTGATCTAATGCTTTTAACATCAGATTTCCAAGGTTATGCCCCGCTAATTCACCGTTACCGTTAAAACGATATTCAAACATGGCAGAAGCCACGCTGGGCTCGGTGATCAGCTGATTCAAACAGTTACGCATATCGCCCCACGCAATACCGCCTTCCGAGCGGCGAATACGCCCAGTGGAGCCGCCGTTATCGGTGGTGGTTACAATGCCGGTTAAACGTGAACCCAGAGGAGACAAGGCTGACATGACGCGGCCAAGACCGTGTCCGCCTCCTAAGGCGACGACTTTATCGAGATCGGCTAAAGCGCGGTTTCGCATAAAAATCCTACAAAATAAAAATAAACTGTGAGTAAAGTACCGGATCACGCCGAAAAAGGCGAAACCCAGACTTATTTGCGTGATTTATATCAAGTATAGTGGGGCGGTAACTAGTGTATTCTTCAGCTAAGTTACTGACATAAAAGCGTTATATATAAAATTATACAGCGAGATATGTTTGGTAAGCTAGGAAATAAACGCTAGAATTTAATGAATTATTCAGAGATGTGGTGTGAGCGTTAGCGCTCTCATGGCGTCTGAACTCCTAGCCCTTTTACCTAAGTTTAGTCGAAAACAGCTGTTTTCCACTCGATACGGTGTCTGGGCCGTGGCTATAAGCCACCAGGGTACAAGGTAGAAATGCCTGTGCCTCCCGAATTGGAAAGGTGTTAACAATGCTCCAACTGACTGACGCATTTGAGCGTAAGTTTTATTACTTGCGCCTTTCGATCACAGACGTATGCAATTTTCGCTGTACGTACTGCCTGCCAGACGGTTACAAACCGAATGGACATGCCAACAAAAGCTTCTTATCTCTCGATGAGATCCGCCGCGTCAGTCGTGCATTTGCCGAATTGGGCACCGAGAAGGTGCGTTTAACCGGCGGTGAACCCTCTTTGCGTCGTGATTTTGTCGACATCATCTCTGCGGTACGTGAAAACCCATCGATTCGAACGCTGGCGGTCACCACTAACGGCTATCGCATGGCGCGTGATATTGCTGATTGGCGCGATGCCGGTCTAACGGCGGTTAATGTGAGCGTGGATAGCCTCGATGCCCGTCAGTTTCACGCCATCACCGGTGAAGATAAGCTCAAGCAGGTGATGCAGGGAATTGACGCGGCGTTTGATGCCGGTTTTGAAAAGGTGAAAGTGAACACCGTGCTGATGCGCGACGTGAACGATCGCAGCCTGAACGGTTTTCTTAACTGGATTAAAACCCGTCCGATTCAAATGCGCTTTATTGAGCTGATGGAAACCGGTGACGGCGGCAATTTATTCCGCAAACATCACGTCTCAGGCGAAGTCATCCGCGATCAGTTGCTGGCCCTCGGCTGGCAGCGCCAAGAACGCTCTCGTAGCGATGGCCCTGCACAGGTTTTCAGTCATCCTGATTATCTGGGCGAAGTCGGGCTGATCATGCCTTATGAAAAAGATTTCTGCGCCAGCTGTAACCGCCTGCGAGTCTCTGCCATCGGCAATTTGCACCTGTGTTTGTTCGGTGAGTCCGGCATTCCATTGCGCGATTTACTGGCGGGCGATGAGCATCTTGATGAGCTGAAAATGCGTATCCAAGGTGGTTTGCGGCATAAAAAGCAAACGCATTTCTTGCATGATGGCAACATCGGGCATACGCAGAACCTTTCCTTCATCGGCGGCTAACGTTGCCTTAACTCGTTATTAATCTAAAAGAAAATTATGAGCCAACTTACCCATATTAATGCGGCCGGTGAAGCCCACATGGTCGATGTTTCTGCCAAAGCAGAAACCGTGCGTGAAGCACGCGCTGAAGCTTATGTTGAAATGAAACCCGAAACGCTGGCAATGATTGTTGAAGGCAAACACCATAAGGGTGATGTCTTCGCTACCGCGCGTATTGCAGGTATTCAGGCGGCAAAACGCACGTGGGAGCTGATCCCGCTTTGTCATCCGCTGTTGCTGACCAAAGTTGAAGTCCAGCTTTCCGCTGAAGTCGATTCCAGCCGTGTGCGTATTGAGTCTTGCTGTCGTTTAACCGGCAAAACCGGCGTGGAGATGGAAGCATTGACCGCGGCTTCAGTTGCTGCGTTAACCATCTACGACATGTGCAAAGCGGTACAAAAAGATATGGTTATCGGCCCAGTTCGCCTACTCGCGAAAAGCGGCGGGAAATCAGGTGATTTTAAGGCGGATGCATCATGATTAAAGTTCTGTTTTTCGCTCAGGTGCGTGAGCTGATTGAAACCGATGAGCTTCAATGTGAACTCTATCCGACGGTTGAAGCGCTGCGCGCTGCGCTGGCCGAGCGTGGCGACAAATGGGCTCTGGCGTTGGAGACGGGCAAATTGCTTGCTGCTGTAAACCAAACGCTGGTGGAGTTCACGCATCCTCTGCAAGTGGGTGATGAAGTGGCCTTCTTCCCACCCGTTACTGGGGGTTAATGATGGAAAATACCCGTATTCGCGTAGGTCTCGACAATTTTAGCGTCGGTGACGAATACCAATGGCTATCGCAGTGCGAAGACGATGGCGCGGTGGTGACTTTCACCGGCAAGGTACGCAACCATAATCTTGGCGATAACGTCAGCGCATTGACCTTAGAGCACTACCCTGGGATGACGGAAAAAGCGTTAAATGAAATTGTGGCAGAAGCCCGTTCGCGCTGGCCCCTACAGCGTATTTCGCTGATCCACCGCATTGGCGCCATGTATCCCGGCGATGAAATTGTTTTCGTTGGAGTGACCAGCGCGCATCGCAGCATGGCCTTCGATGCCGCCGAGTTCATTATGGACTACCTCAAAACCCGCGCACCGTTCTGGAAACGAGAAGCCACAGAGCAGGGCGACCGCTGGGTCGATGCCCGCGACAGCGATCATCAAGCGGCAAAACGCTGGTAACCCCTTCTAACCCTTTTTTCTGCCTTCACGCTAACTCATTGATTTTTAATTCCGCCAATGAGCCGCTAGAAAAAAGGGTTAAATTCCCCAAAATGAGCTACCGATCTGATTAATCGCATCTTTCTGCGAATATTCTACAGTTCACTGCCGTGCAGGCAGCTTAGAAATTTAATTACGAGCGGGGTTTCGCCGTAGTCGTGTTCACTGCCGTGCAGGCAGCTTAGAAAACTTTGTGCCGGTGCCGGTAATAGTGGTTGCAGTTCACTGCCGTGCAGGCAGCTTAGAAAGTTGGCTCTTCCGATTGACTTTCCGCTGGCTGGTTCACTGCCGTGCAGGCAGCTTAGAAATGATCGAAAAGGGGGCCGGTGGTGTTGAGGAATGTTCACTGCCGTGCAGGCAGCTTAGAAAAAAATGTATGCGTTCGGGTTGGGGTACGGGTAGTTCACTGCCGTGCAGGCAGCTTAGAAAGGCGACGCGGTCAAGTTAGTGGACGGGACAGAGTTCACTGCCGTGCAGGCAGCTTAGAAAAGAATCACCACAGTACAAAGAGTTAGCAGGAGGTTCACTGCCGTGCAGGCAGCTTAGAAATAGTATGTCATTCATGCCTTTTAAATCTAGGTGTTCACTGCCGTGCAGGCAGCTTAGAAATACCGCAACCCGCTAACTGGTGAAAGCTCTATGTTCACTGCCGTGCAGGCAGCTTAGAAAGTCAAAAAGCCGACGACTCCGGTATTCCACGGGTTCACTGCCGTGCAGGCAGCTTAGAAAAGTGCATTGGTTATGGATGACGAGAACCGTTTGTTCACTGCCGTGCAGGCAGCTTAGAAAGGTGCAGCTGCAATAGCTAACGCTCGTAAAGGGTTCACTGCCGTGCAGGCAGCTTAGAAATAATATGGCTGACGCATTGATGATGTCAATGAGTTCACTGCCGTGCAGGCAGCTTAGAAAAAGATGGTAAGGGCCGAACTTATCAGCAGTACGTTCACTGCCGTGCAGGCAGCTTAGAAAACGTGAATTTTTCTTGAAGTAAGTCACGTTTTGTTCACTGCCGTGCAGGCAGCTTAGAAAGCGTGCAATTTCATTTTTGACTAATTGCTCAAGTTCACTGCCGTACAGGCAGCTTAGAAAGGCGAAAGAGAAGAGTTACTTCTCGCAAGTCCGTTCACTGCCGTGCAGGCAGCTTAGAAATGTGACTTAATCATATTTCGTGTTGTTGATGAGTTCACTGCCGTACAGGCAGCTTAGAAAGCCATACTTCAAAGTAAAGCCTAATGGTTGGGGTTCACTGCCGTGCAGGCAGCTTAGAAAATAAGGCAGTAGAATTCACCAGCCAGCTCTATGTTCACTGCCGTACAGGCAGCTTAGAAATTATAAGTGAGTGAGCTGCCCCACGTCACCCCGTTCACTGCCGTACAGGCAGCTTAGAAATAATATTTTGCGCGTTAACATCAGCGCCAAAGGTTCACTGCCGTGCAGGCAGCTTAGAAAGATAAGAGGCAACCACGCCGAACCTGACCAGAGTCCACTGCCGTGCAGGCAGCTTAGAAAATTTCAAAGACTTTGCGTTCAGCATTATTAAAATCGCATAAACTTTAAGCTTTTAAACACGTTATATTCCAAAATTAAGAATTACTGCATCGTTAATTGTGATTTAAGTTAAATTTCTCTTATGTATTGAGTGATATTTTGACATGTCGCCAAAACGGAAATAACGATGTGAACAACAATGATTTCTCGCCATCCGATCTCAAAACCATTCTGCATTCCAAACGCTCAAATATTTATTACCTCCAATACTGCCGTGTATTAGTTAACGGCGGTCGGGTTGAATATGTGACGGATGAAGGGAGTGAATCTCTGTATTGGAATATTCCCATCGCGAATACCACCGTGGTGATGCTGGGAACCGGAACCTCGGTGACGCAGGCCGCAATGCGAGAATTTGCCCGAGCAGGTGTGTTGGTCGGCTTTTGTGGTGGAGGCGGAACGCCATTGTTTGCGGCGAACGAGGTTGAGGTAGATGTCTCGTGGTTAGCCCCACAAAGCGAATATCGTCCCACCGAGTATCTGCAAAACTGGGTGAGCTTTTGGTTTGATGACGACAAACGTTTAGCCGCTGCGGTGCGTTTTCAGCGTGTGCGAGCCGAGCAAATTCGCCGCCATTGGTTAGGCTCAGCGATGCAGCGTGAGGAGCGGTTCAGGTTAGATGAGTCGCGCTTGCAGGCTTTGCTACAACGCTATGAGCAGAATTTAGAGAAGTGCGCTAATCATACTGATTTGATGGTGCAAGAGGCGGTTATGACGAAGGCTTTGTATAAGCTCGCCTCGGATTCAACCCAATACGGTGAGTTTACCCGTGCCAAACGCGGCGGTGGCACCGATATGGCAAACCGCTTTCTCGATCATGGCAACTATTTGGCCTATGGTCTGGCTGCGGTGGCGGCTTGGGTGACGGGCTTACCGCATGGTCTAGCGGTGCTGCATGGTAAAACGCGGCGCGGCGGCTTAGTTTTCGATATTGCTGATTTAATTAAAGACGCACTGGTTTTGCCTCAGGCCTTTATTGCGGCGATGGCGGGAGATGAAGAACAAGAGTTTCGCCAGCGCTGTTTAACCGGTTTTCAACGTGCAGACGTCTTGGACACGATGATTGAAACGCTACAGGATACCGCCCAACAACTCGCCCAGAGCAAACCATGAATATTTTGCTGATTTCCCAATGCAGCAAAAATGCGCTGGTTACTTCGCGGCGAGTCCTCGATCAGTTTGCCGAGCGCAAAGGTGACTGTACATGGCAAACGGCCATCACGCTGGACGGGCTGAATACGCTACGCCGCTTATTGCGTAAAACGGCAAGAAGAAACACGGCTGTCGCCTGCCACTGGATTAAAAGTGGCGGGCAAACGGAGTTGCTATGGATAGTGGGCAATCTTCGCCGTTTTAACGCGCAAGGAGCCGTGCCGACTAATCGCACTATGCGCGATGTTCTCAAAAGCCAAGATGAAAACCAGTGGCACAGCGCCGAAGCGATTAGCTTATTGGCGGGAATTGCTGGGCTGTTTCATGATTTTGGGAAAGCTAATGCACTGTTCCAGCTTGGGCTAAAGGGAAAGTCTGAGCGAAGTTTTCAGCCCCTTCGTCATGAATGGATTTCGCTCCGCCTGTTTCAGGCTTTTGTCGGAGAGCAAAGTGATAGCGAGTGGCTGCGTTCGCTGGCTCAGGTTTCATCTAAGTATGAAAAGGATGTATTGGACCGCTTAGTTCGCGATCCTATGCCAAATTCACGTAATATATTTAGCTCTTTGCCCCCGCTGGCGCAGACTATTGCTTGGTTAATAGTTTCCCATCATCGGTTACCTGCTTACCCCAATCATTCACCGAATTCAGAGAAAACGTATCAGGCAAAACCACAGTTTCCAAAATGTGAAGAGTGGTTAGAAGCACAGTTTGATTCTTTATGGAATTCAACTAATCAGGATGCGGTTGATTGGCGAACTCAAGACTGGCAGCAGGTATGGTCATTTCCATACGGTACTCCGTTGCAAAGTGAAATCTGGTGTGGCAAAGCACGTAAATTTGCTCAACGTGCGTTGCAGTCTACAACACTCATTCCACATGGGCAGCTAACTAACCGCTTTGCTTTACATTTATCACGGCTGGTTTTGATGCTGGCTGACCACGATTACTCTTCACGTTTGGCGACAGCTGGCTGGCAATCCGCTGACTATCAGGCTTGGGCAAACACCGATTCAAGCACCAAGGCACTCAAACAAAAACTGGATGAGCACAATATTGGCGTTGGGCAAAATGCGCTGTTATTAGGACGAAGCCTTCCTAAACTGCGCCAAACTTTACCGGCGATGACTCGCCATAAAGGATTTAAGCAACGCACGGCGAATGCACGATTTCGTTGGCAGGATGCAGCGTTTGATACTGCCTCCGCGTTGCGGGAACGCTCTGCTCAACAAGGCTTTTTTGGCGTCAATATGGCATCGACCGGCTGCGGTAAGACGTTTGCCAATGCTCGCATTATGTATGCTTTAGCGGATGAAAAAATTGGTTGTCGGTTTTCAGTTGCATTAGGGCTGCGAACGCTGACGCTGCAAACCGGCGACGCTCTACGCGATAAACTTCAGCTACAAAGCGATGATTTAGCCGTGCTGATCGGTTCGTCTTCAGTGCAGCAGCTTCATCAGATGCATCGTGCTGTCCCCATTGATGATGTGAGCAGTCAGTCTGCTGAAAGGTTATTTGCTGAGCATCAGTATGTGCGCTATGACGGCAGTCTAGACGATGGGCGTTTGAGTCACTGGCTAAAGCAAGATAGTAAACTGCATAAGTTAATCAGTGCTCCAGTACTTGTTAGCACTATCGACCATCTCATACCTGCCTGTGAAGGTGTGCGTGGCGGGAAACAGATTGCTCCAATGCTGCGCTTGCTAACATCAGATTTGGTTCTCGACGAGCCAGATGATTTCGATATTGCTGATTTACCTGCGCTATGTCGGTTAGTTAACTGGGCAGGTATGTTGGGAAGTCGAGTACTGCTCTCTTCGGCAACGTTGCCACCGGCGCTGATTCAGGCGCTATTTCGTGCCTATGAAGCAGGGCGGGGAGAGTACCAAAAGTCCTGTGGTATTCCGAATGCTCCGGTGAATATCTGCTGTGCGTGGTTTGATGAAAATACAACCGTTAGTGAAGATATCAGTGATGGACTGCGTTTCAAAAACGTTCATGAGGCTTTTGCTGCCCAGCGGATAAGCAAACTTAAACAAGCTACACCGCTGCGCCATGCTGCATTAATTCCCCTCGAATCACCAACGCGTAAAATAAACGATGTGCTGTTGAGTCTTGTTGGTGCGTTGCAATCTTCCATGATGCAGCTGCATTGCGATCATCATCAAGTGCATGAAAGCGGAAAAACGGTTTCGGTTGGATTGATCCGAATGGCGAATATCGATCCTTTGGTGGCTACCGCGCAGCGGCTGTTTTCATTGAAATCGCAACACGATTATCGTATTCATTATTGCGTCTATCACAGCCAGCATCCGCTGGCGATGCGCTCCCATATTGAACAACGCTTAGACGCGATGTTGACCCGTCATCAGCCCGAATCTTTATGGGAGGTTGCAGAAGTACGCGCCGCTATCGAAAAATATCCCGAATCCCATCACCTGTTTGTGGTGTTAGGTACATCAGTGACAGAAGTAGGACGAGATTGGGATCTTGATTGGGCCATTGCGGAACCCAGCTCAATGCGTTCACTTATTCAGCTTGCTGGGCGAATTCAACGTCACCGCCAAATTCCACCCAAAACACCAAACCTGCATATTCTGAGAAAAAATATCAAAGCACTGCGGCAGAACGGCAGCGATTTAGCGGCTTACTGCCGCCCCGGTTTTGAAGTGAAAGCAACAGTGACAGCTTTTGGCGATAAAACGAAAGACTACCTTTTGGCGAGTCATGATTTGCGTGAATTACTTACGGAAGAACAGTATCTGCATATCGATGCCAGCGCGCGGATTCTGGAACGCGCTGAGGCTCAAGTTCGTTCACCGTTTAGCAATCTAGTGGATCTTGAGCATCGGCGTTTAACCGTTGAATTAATGGGCGCGCACAGTTGCGCAGCACAATGGTGGCGAAGCCATGTGGACTGGTGTGGTGAATCCCAGCGACAAATGCCGTTTCGCAAAACGGGTAAGCAGCTGGAATGTGTACTGCTGCTCGATGACGATGATTTGCTGCGTTTTTACAACCGTGATACCGGCAGCGCTGGCTGGAAAGAGAGCGGCGAATTTGACTATCTCGCTTTGGAGATAGCCGACGGCGTCAGCGCATGGATCCAAGCCTCTTATTCTGAAGTCTATAACCATCTGGCAGGTGAATTTGGGATGGAAATTGAGGAAGTTGGCCAAAAGTTTGGTGAGATAGGTCTAAGCATTTACAGCGAAGAGCCCGAAGCGTGGCGATTTAATCCGGTGCTCGGGGTGTTTCGGAAGTTTGAGTGAGCAAATTTTAAAAATCTTGACTCAATGGGAGGCATTAAGTTGGACGGACTCAATAAATTGATAGCAGAGTATATAGATAAAAAAGGCAATCTTGATAAGCAAAACTCTCTTACAGAGTTAGAGAAAATGTGTTTTTATCGGACTTGGCTTACAAAGAAATCGAATGAATCGTTTAATGCTAAACAATTCATGAAAATAACTCATGCGGCAAAATATACGCACGGTGACAGTAAAAGTAGTAGTGTTTTTTTAGCGCCCACAAAATTTGTGAAACACGAATATTATCTTAGCACTTCCTCTATATCTTGCCCTGAGGCTGATTTTGACGGTGGAGCTAATTTTATGGGGATAGCTGGGCTACTTAAACTTGAAGTTGGTGGAGTTTCGCTGTCATCGGCCATTGAACGGGGCGATTATTCATCTTTGCAATATTTTGCTGAAAATGACAGCAACTGACTGAATGGGTTAGTGGTTTTAAGCGTATATTTGATTTAAGGCAACCATCTAGCCACCAATTAGCCAAACAAATCTATTTCCCGATAGGCAACGATCAATACCATCTTATCAGCCCGCTATTTCCCTCATCTCTTGCACATGTGCTACACGAGCGGATTGTTGCTGCACGGTTTAGCGATGAAACCAAAGCAGCAAATCAGGCGCGTAAAGAAGGCCTATGGCATGAGGTGCCGCTCGTGTATTACCCAAATACGGCGGTAATGAATATCGGTGGCACTAAACCGCAAAATATTTCCTATCTCAACAGCGTGCGCGGTGGCCGTGTTTGGCTGCTTCCCTGTTCTCCACCGCAGTTCAAGCATATTGAAAAGCGGCCTATACATCTCAAAAACATCTTTCAGCGCCATGGCTCATTTCATTTTTTAATGCAGAACAACTCGTATCAGCTAAAGCAATATCTGCTTGGCGTGCAGGATGTCGCCAACACTGTTGATATTCGCAATCGTCGTAAAGAGCTAGTGGATGACATTATCGTGCAGCTTTTTGCGGTGGTAGAAGGTATTCAGCGTGAAGAGTGGCAGGGCTGGACAGCGCACGAAGAGTGCGAGTTAAAACGTGCTCAACAGTTATGGCTTGATCCGTATCGGTGCCGTGACGATGAAGAATTTAAATTTGAGCGCGAAGGCGGTGACTGGAAAAAAGAGGTCGCCGATGATTTTGCTCTATGGCTAAACCTGCAGCTGCGCACCGAGGCCTTAAATATGGGCATAACCGAGCGTATTGAATGGCGCACTGAACCATTATTCAAAAAGTACATTCGTGAGTTTGAATGGTCGCTGGCGGAGAAACTGTAATGAGCTATTTAATCGTTTTGAGCCGGGTGCGAGTGGAGAATGCTAACTGTGTGGCGGGGCTTACCTATGGTTTTCCTGCCATTACCCATTTTCTTGGCTATACCCACGCGCTTTCACGCCGCTTGCAGATAACTCATGGCCTCAGCCTTGATGGCTGCGCGGTGATTTCTCACCACTTTCAGCATCATATGCATTCATTTGGTTGGGATAATCAGTTTGCGTTGACGCGCAATCCGTTGACTAAAGAAGCCAAAACCGCTGCTTTCAACGAAGAGGGCCGTATGCATATGACGGTTTCTTTGTTGATTGAATGCCACGGTTCTATTCCCAACGGCGACGAAGGTTTGCAGGCATTGTCGCAGCATTTGCAAACGCAGTGTCAAACGTTGCGCTTAGCGGGAGGGCTCATTACCAAAATCGACAAAGTGGACGTGATGGCCTATCCGTTGAGTGCCAATGTGCTGCGGCGTTTAATTTGTCAGCACTTGCCAAGTTTCGCTTTACAGGATCGTTCTACGCTGCTGAGCGAGCATTTGGCTGATTTACGTACTTCTCAGCCTGAGGCTCAGATGCTTGATGCGTGGTTAGATTTTGCTGCGTTAAAAAGAGCCGCAGTGAAAGAGCCTGAGAGCGGCAAAGTCGACTGGCGTTATTTGATGAAACCCGCCAAGGGTTATTTGGTGCCGTTTTTAACGGGTTATCAGCGTATTTCTCCGCTGTATGAGCCGGGTGAGGTGAATAACACCCGCGACGCTGAAACTCCCTTCTGTTTTGCCGAGGCGGTGTATGGCGTTGGGGAGTGGCGAGGGTTACATCATTTTCATGATCTATCCGCTTTACTGTGGCGCTACCGCGTTACTGAGCAAGGTTATTATTGCTGCGGTTCACAAACGGCGACGTTGATTCAGCCAGATGAATCCGCAGATGAAATCGAAGAAATCATTTACTAATTATGGACGATAAGGAAATTTGTAATGGCGATTAAAACAGCATCCGTACTGGCTTTTGAACGTAAATTAGCAAACTCCGACGCATTAATGTTTGCCGGCAAATGGAGTGACGTTAGTAACGTAGCCACAACATGGCAACCACTCCAAATCCAAGAAAAAGCGGTACGCGGCACTATCTCAAACCGACTAAAGAATGCAATTGCCAGCGATCCAGCAAAGCTCGATGCCGAAATCCAAAAGGCTAACCTACAGCGCGTTGACGTTGCCGCTTTGCCAATGGATGCGGACACGCTGAAAGTGACGTTTACTCTGCGCGTGCTGGGCAACCTGTCTACACCGTCGGTGTGCAACGATCAGGAATATCAGGCCGCTTTGCAGGAGGTGATTGAGGGCTACATTGCCGAGCACGGGTTTGCTGAGCTGGCCGCACGCTATGCCGAGAATCTGGCGAATGGTCGCTTCCTATGGCGCAATCGTATTGGTGCGGAAGCGATTGAAGTGCATGTTTCATCTGGCGAACAGCGTTGGAAATTCGATGCGCAGAATTATAGCCTGCGCGAGTTTAGCCAGCCGAAAGGCGACTTGAAGGCGCTGGCACAGGTGATTGAAGCCGGGCTGCGCGGAGAAAGTTTTGCACTGCTCACCGTGAATGCTTTTGTGCATTTAGGGGCAGGGCAGGAAATTTTCCCATCACAAGAGTTGGTTCTCGATAGCAATAGCAAAAAAAGTAAGGTGTTATATCAAGTCAGTGACGTTGCAGCGATGCATTCGCAAAAAGTGGGTAATGCGCTTCGTACTATCGATACTTGGCATCCGAAGGTTGAATCTCTAGGCGCAATTGCCGTGGAACCTTATGGCTCAGTAACTAGTCGCGGCGTCGCTTGTCGCCAGCCAAAAGAGAAAATGGATTTTTACACGCTGCTTGATAAGTGGGTAACAAAAGGTGAAAAGCCTGCGACGGAGCAACAACATTACGTGATGGCGGTTCTGATCCGCGGCGGTGTATTTGGCGAAAAAGGTGAATAAGGGGCTGATATGAATTTTTATCAGGATATCCGCGTGTTGGAAGACCCTGAGTTTAAAGAATCCATGCTGATGGCTGCGCTGTTTGCCAAACTGCATCGAGTCCTCGGCGCTTACGGTGAAGGTGATATCGGCGTCAGCTTTCCGCGAGCGGAGAAAATCCTTGGAGATACCATCCGGTTGCACGGTTCACAGCAGGCACTATCGGCGATAGCAGCTACGCCATGGCTGAAAGGGCTGCGAGATTATACCCAGTGTAGCGAAATTTTAGCGGTGCCAGAAAAAGTGGCCTATCGAACGGTTAGCCGTGTGCAGGTAAAAAGCAGCGCGGAGAGGCTACGGCGCAGATCGGTGAAAAAAGGCTGGCTCACCGAAGAACAGGCTCGCCTGCAAATTCTCGATGCCAATGAACAAAAAACCTCGTTACCTTTTATCGTGCTAAAAAGTTTGTCCACAGGGCAAATGTTTCATCTGTTTATTCGTCAGGGCGAACTGCAAATACAGCCAACAGCGGGTAAATTTAGCAGCTATGGATTAAGCGCAACGGCAACAGTGCCGTGGTTTTAGTTTGTCATCTGTGTTGATATCCCCGCGCTCATCAACGGCGGGGATATGTTTCATCTAACAGTCGTTCAAATCCAGCGAACCCTTTTTCTGTAGGTACGTATAAGTTATTGATTTTTAATATCCGTAACTAATGCACAGAAAAAAGGGTTAAATTCCCAAAAATGAATGAGTAGCTTGATTGGAAAAGGTTTTTAGCTAATTCTCAACAGTTCACTGCCGTACAGGCAGCTTAGAAACAAATGAACGCGAATTTTTAATAAGTCAATTTGTTCACTGCCGTACAGGCAGCTTAGAAAATCAAGCGATCGAAGGTTCGCCGGCGCACGCCGTTCACTGCCGTACAGGCAGCTTAGAAATACTCCATCCGCGCTGGCCGAGCGCTGTGTTGGTTCACTGCCGTACAGGCAGCTTAGAAAATTAATGAAGTTGCCGAATTAATGGGATTGCGGTTCACTGCCGTACAGGCAGCTTAGAAAATCAAGCGATCGAAGGTTCGCCGGCGCACGCCGTTCACCGCCGTACAGGCAGCTTAGAAAGTGGATAGCGCAATGAGCGTGCTGCAAACAGTGTTCACTGCCGTACAGGCAGCTTAGAAATTGAATATCTGAAAGATACGAACGCAACTCAAGTTCACTGCCGTACAGGCAGCTTAGAAAACTTCAATGACTTCATTAATTTTAATGGCTGAGTTCACTGCCGTACAGGCAGCTTAGAAAGTGTTGCGGCACACGCTGTGCCAGTTCGCGATGTTCACTGCCGTGCAGGTAGCCAAAATTATCTTCTGTCCCATTTTCACTATACTTATTTCAGCACTGCACCATTGTTGCAGTATTTGAGGTAACTTTCGTAGAGGTAAGGGGCTAATTTGATTTGGTTTGAGCAAGGTCTTTATTTGCGGATTGAAGAGTTGGAGAATGGGCCACGGCCTTTGCCGCTGCGTAGCGGGTTTAGTCGTGAAATAGCCTATCGAGCGTTAGGCGTGTTTAATCCCTCTGAATCATCGGATGCTTACTACATATTATCTAACGATCGGGATGAAATATGGTTTATCTGCAATCGACACTTACGAACGGTTGCGCTTTTACCTGATACCACCGACTTTAGGCGTCCGATTACCGATTGATTATGGACGTGGTTGTCATTTTATCTGTTTTAATTTGGATATAACTTTTTGTTAAGGATTTTAACGATACAAAAACTGCTCATTGGCACCTTGTACCCGAGTTATTTTCCAACCGTCCTGCCAGACTAGCCAGAGAATGAGATGTTGCTGGATATCGTTAGCCGCGCCTAATGTTACCTCGACGGTCGTCCCTCCGATTGCTGGCGTTGGGGCTGAAACAGCGATATAAGTTGGCCATGAGCTGCCAATATCTTGTGACTGGGTAAAATAGTCCGCATCCAGTGTATCTGGCTCCGGCTCTTTGGCTATTTTTTGTAATTGGTCAAAAGTTTGTTTTTCCAGATAAGGCTGTAACGATACTGAACTATCAAACGTGTTCGGGGTATTAAGGTAAAAGTGATAAAAATTAGCGACTTGTTCCGCAGGGCTTTTGTGCGAGGATGTACATCCCGCTATTATTGTTATTGTCAGTAGCAATAGAATTTTTATCATCAGCGGTTATTCCTCT
The DNA here is from genome assembly GCF_036648275.1 of Hafnia sp. Taxonomy (NCBI): domain Bacteria; kingdom Pseudomonadati; phylum Pseudomonadota; class Gammaproteobacteria; order Enterobacterales; family Hafniaceae; genus Hafnia; species Hafnia sp. The sequence continues at coordinate 52,997 of NZ_JAVXIQ010000021.1, forward strand.
ATATCCATCATCCTTCAAGCTGTTTGACGTCTGAAACCCATAGATCATCTCTCGATTTACGGCATTAATTCTAATATCCACATGAAAAATAACAACTATCTAAAACTAATAGTGTTTTTAGAAATAATAAAATGCAGTGATGGTTCAGATTTATTCTTTTGCGATGTGACATTGCGTCATCTCCCTAGACGCCATCCTATTCCCGACGTATAAATATTCTCAGGCGTATAACGAATTAACCAACGTGTGAGGAGTTATTTGATGACAGCATTAGCCGTGGTTTTTCATAGTGGATACGGACACACCGCCAAAGCCGCTGAGGCGGTAGCCGCGGGCGCGCAGCAGATCGACGGTGTGAGTGTTGAGGTTTTGGCTATCGACAGCGAAGGCAATTTGCCGGAAGGGGGATGGCATCTGTTAGCGCAGGCCGACGGAATTATTTTTGGTAGCCCGACCTACATGGGCGGGCCGTCTTGGCAGTTTAAGAAGTTTGCTGATGCCTCTTCCAAGCCTTGGTTTAGCCAAGAGTGGAAAGATAAAGTTTTTGCTGGGTTCACTAACTCGGCCAGCATGAACGGCGACAAACTCGGTACGCTCGATTATATGTTCCATCTGTCGCAGCAGCATGGTGGCGTGTGGGTAGGGATGGGAATGTTGCCGTCCAATACCAAAGCGGCAAACCGCAATGATGTGAACTATATTGCCGGCTTTTCGGGGCTAATGACGGTATCGCCTTCTGATGCTTCGCCGGATGAAGCGCCGCTGCCGGGCGATTTGGAAACTGCACGCAAGTTTGGTGAGCGGGTGGCAAATATCACTAAGCGCTGGTCAGGCGTTTAACGTATTTACCCGTCATACTTCAAGCTGTTTATGCGTTGGCTGCGTTCAAGTAACTCGGATTATTTTGGGTATAAATTGCCGCCGTGATTCAATGCATGGCGGGCTAAACCCGCCACATAAGTAAATATTACTTAAATCTGAAATATATCTGCACACTCAGCCCGCAGCAAAAAGACGGTTCTGTGGTAGGCTTAATAGGAGAACTGTCTGGTTGTTTTATCAATACAGATAATATTGTCATTCCTAGCTTAAGGTGATCTTCATGGATCGATATCCTCGTGATAATGGCTCGATCGTAGAGCGCGCAAATTCGGGCCTACAGGCATATATGGCGCAAGTGTATGGCTGGATGACCTGCGGGTTATTGCTTACGTCCATCGTGGCGTGGTACGCAGCGCATACGCCAGCCGTGCTGAATTTTATTTTCTCCAGCAAAATTACCTTTTTCGGTTTAATCATTGTGCAGTTGGGTCTGGTATTTGTGCTGTCGGGTATGGTGCAGAAACTGAGCGCCGCCGCCGCAACATCGCTGTTTATGCTCTATTCGGCACTTACCGGATTAACGCTGGCGAGTATTTTTATCGTTTATACCTATTCGTCTATCGCGAGCACTTTCGTGGTAACGGCCGGTATGTTCGGGGCAATGAGCCTTTACGGTTACACCACCAAGCGTGATTTGAGCGGCATTGGCTCGATGATGTTCATGGGGCTGATCGGTATCATTCTGGCGTCGTTGGTGAATATCTGGCTGAAAAGCCCAGCGCTAACGTGGGTGATTACCTATGCGGGCGTGATTATCTTTGTTGGTTTGACAGCGTATGATACTCAGAAGCTGAAAGCTATGGGTGAGCAGCTGAATCCTGAAGATAAAGATAACTTCCGCAAATACTCGATTCTGGGCGCGTTAACCCTGTATCTGGACTTCATTAACCTGTTCTTGATGCTGTTGCGTATTTTCGGCAACCGCCGCTAATCGCTGATTTGCCCGACTGATTATTCAGTTATAAAAAGCCCCCTGAGCCTTTATCCGCTCAGGGGGCTTTTTCATATCAATTGACCTCAGTCGAAACGATGTTCGCCGCGTGCTAATGCCGCACGATCAAACTCCCGCATAATTTTCCCATCCTCCATCAGTGCCGCACGTTGAGACATATGGGCAATCACGTCAGCGTCGTGGCTGACGAGTAGATAGGTCATGGCGTGCCGTTGCTTTAGCTCGTTAAGCAGGTTAAGGATTTCTGCCTGAACCGACATATCGAGCGCAGAAGTGGGCTCATCCAGCAGTAAGATTTTAGGCCGCAGCAACAGGGCGCGAGCAATGGCGACGCGTTGGCGTTGCCCACCTGAAATTTGGTGAGGAAAACGCTGTGCTGCATCGGCGGGAAGCCCCACCTGTTGCAGTGCTTCAGCCACTCGCTGTTCTACGTTAGGTTCGCGATGAATTTGCAGCGGTTCTGCCAAAGAGCGATACAGACGGTGCTGAGGATGCAGCGAGGCATAGGGATCTTGAAATACCATCTGCACATTGCGGCGAATCTCACCGTTGAGTCGTTTTTGTGGGCGTAGGGGAGAGCCTAATAAATCAATCTGCCCCTGCCATTCACGCTGCAAACCGGCGATGACGCGCAAAATAGTCGATTTCCCACAGCCTGATGCGCCGATCAGACTAAAGGTTTCCCCTTCATTGACCTGAAAATGCGCCGACTGCACCACGTGTTTGCGCTGTCGTCCGTCAGAAAAACTGACGTGTAAATTTTGAATATTAATCAGCGACACGAGGTTCTCCCCCAAAAGCGCGTGAGCGATCCAGAACCGGTAGCAGGGAACCGTAGGTTTGGGCATTCGGCCGGCAGGTCCAGAGCGTTCGGGTGTATGGATGTGTGGCCTGTGGTAGCTCAGTTGCCCTCAGTTCATCAACGCTCTGCCCTTGATACATCACCATCACGCGGTCGCAGTGCTCGGCCACCAACGGCAGATCGTGGCTAATCAGCAATAGCCCCATCTGGCGTTGTTCACACTGTTCCACCAAAAGAGAAAGAATTTGATGGCGCAGCCGAGCATCCAGCGCAGAGGTGGGTTCATCAGCGATCAGCACCTTTGGATTATTGATCAGCGCAATGGCGATCATGGCGCGCTGCCCCAGCCCGCCAGATAGCTCACCCGGATAGCGTTTTAGGCTATGAGCAGGAAGCCCGACCGATTCGGCGGTGTGCAACACCCGCTCATGACGTTGACGGCGCGATAGATGCTGGTGCAGCGTAAGCGCCTCTTCAATTTGGTGGTAAATCGTATGTACGGGATTGAGCGCGTAACGAGGGTCTTGCAGCACCATGGCGATGCTGTTGCCGCGTAGCGCAGACCATTGTTTGGGTTTCAGCGCCAGTAAATTTTGCTGTTCAAATCGTAGCGTGGTGGCACTGACTTTGCCCGGCTGACGAATTAGCCCCATCAGCGCGCGAGCGGTCATTGATTTGCCAGAGCCGGATTCTCCGACTAAGGCTAAACGTTCATGGCCTAAGGAAAAATTTAGCTGGTTGACGACGCACGCCTGACCAAAATGAACCGATAAATCCACGGCTTCAATTAGCGAATGGTTCTGTGAAATATCAGTCATGATCGGACTCCAAAATATCACGCAGGCCATCGCCCAGCAGATTGAACGCTAAGCTGCTGAGCAGAATAGCAGCGCCGGGAATGGCGGCAATCCACCACTGATCGAAGATTACCTGCATGCCGTCGGCGATCATCGCGCCCCATTCAGCCATTGGCGGGCGAGCGCCTAATCCTAAGAAGCCCAAGCCGGCGGCCGCAAGAATAATACCCGCCAAATCCAGCGCCAAACGCACGATGGCGGAAGGCAAACAGAGGGGCAAAATATGTCCCCACATCAGCCTAAAACCGCGAATGCCCAGCATTTCTGCGGCGCTGAGATAATCGCTGTTCCTGAGTTTTTGAATTTCAGTTCGAGCCTGACGGGCATAGGCGGGCCACGTGGTGAGCGCCAGCGCCAGTGCGCCATTGATGAGCCCAGGGCCAAGCATGGCGACAAAGGCAAAGGCTAAAATTAAGCGCGGCATCGACATCACAACATCGGTAAATCGCATCAGCACGCGCTCAGTCCAACCGCCGTAATAGCCCGATAAAATGCCGATCAGCAAGCCGAGCGGGAGGGTGATTGCGGTTACTAACAGCACCATTCCTAACATCGGGCGGGTGCCATACAGCAGCCGTGCCAACATATCTCGCCCATAGGCATCGGTGCCGAGCCAATGTCCCGGTTCAGGCGGCAGCAACCGCGCCGCTGCGTTTTGCCAATTGGGATCTTGCCCAGCTAACCACGGAGCAAAAATGGCGCAGAGCATCAGCAGGAGGATAATAATTAATCCACAGCTGGCCGCCGGTGAGCGGAGAATTTTGCGTAATAGATTCATCAGTGCACCCTCGGATCGGTAAGACGTACCAACAGATCCGTCAGGTTATTAATCAACACAAAGCACACGCCAATGACCAACGTGCCGCCCATCACCGCCGTGGTGTCACCGGCAAAGAGCGCGGTAGTGAGGTAGCGCCCAATGCCCGGCCATGAAAATACGGTTTCAGTCAGAACCGCGCCTTCCAGCATGCCGGTATAGGCCAGCGCAATCACGGTGAATAACGTCCCGCGAATATTGGGCAACACGTGGCGTATCAGAATGGTGGTTTCGCTTGCTCCTTTGGCACGAGCCAGCGTGACGTACTCTTTTTTCATTTCGCCCAGACACGCCGAGCGAGTAAGGCGAGTGATACTGGCCATGGAAAAGTAGGCCAATAGCAAAACCGGTAGTGTCAGATGATTAATGGCGTTGAGAAACGCGCCGCTGTCGCCGGAGAGCAGGGTATCGATGAGCACAAAACCTGTTTTGGCTTCAACGCTGTATTGATAAATATCGTCCAGCCTTCCCGGCCCCGCGCTCCACTGCAAACGTGCATAGAACAGCAACAGCATCAGTAGACCAAGCCAGAAGATAGGCACCGAATTACCGAGCAGGGTGAGAGTGCGGATGGTCAGATCCCACGCGGTTCCCGCATAACGCGCGCACAGTACGCCCAGCAGAACGCCGAGTGTGGCGCCGATAATGAGCGCTAACGTGGCTAACTCCAGCGTGGCAGGAAATACCGTGAGTAAATCTTGTAGCACCGGTTGGCCGGTTGCGCTGGCGGTGCCCAGATCGCCGTGCCCAAGCTGAATCAGATAGTGCCAGAACTGCACCGGCAGCGGCTGATCTAGCCCTAATTGGTGACGAACCTGATTGTAGGTGGAGACGCTGGCATGATCGCCAACGATTTGTAATACGCGATCGACGGGAGAGAGCGCGGAAAGCAGAAACGTAATCAGCAGCAGCCCGAAAAGCGTTAATGCGAGCGTAAGCAGGCCCTGCAACAGGGTCTGTAAATGACGCCGGAAATTATTTTCCGGCGTGAAGTCAGCAGCCATAGTTTCTCCGCTTGCTGTAGATAAAAAGCGGACGAATTACTTGGTTACGCGATCGTAATAAACCATATCGGCGTTCAAACCTTGCTGATAGCCTTTCACGTTGTCGCGCAGCACAACCTGAGTTTTGGCCTGATCGATAAACACGTACGGCGAGCTTCGCTGTAGCTCTTGCTGCATTTTGGTATACATATCCAAACGTTTGGCGCTATCGGCCTCGGCAACGGCGGCGAGCGTTTGCTGGCTCAGCTCAGGGATTTTCCAGCCGTTTAGCCATGCGACGGTGCTGCCTTTGTTATCGTTGTAGGCAAAGGCGCTGGCGTTGGAATGCGCATCGAAATAGTCCGGCAGCCACATGCGGATCGCGGCCTGATGCTGACGCGCACGCACGCGAGCATAAACCTGGCTTCCTGCCGCAGGCAGAAGATCCACTTTCACGCCGCCTTGCGCGAAGCTGGCTTGAATGGATTGAGCTACGGTGATAAACGGTGCTTTGTTTTCGACATCCAGCGTGAAGGCGGCATTTTTGATCCCCGCTTTCTCGAGAATGGCTTTCGCTTTAGCAGGATCGAAGCTAAATGGATTGTTCTCCAGCGCGCCGTTAAAGCCAACCGGCAGGAAACTCTGATGCACAAAATATTGGCCCTTGAGTAAGTCCTGCGTGATGCCTTTGTAATCGACCAGATAGCGCGCCGCTTCCCACAGCGCAGGGTTTGCCAGCAGTGGATTCGCGGTATTGCCGGTGTTAAATGCTAAATAATTTTGCTCTGCAGAAGGAATGCTCATCACGTTAATACCGGCTTGATTCTGCAACGCTGAGGTTTGGTCTGCGCCGAGTCCACGGGCAATATCAGCATCACCCTGCTGGATTAGCAAACGACGGGAGGCCGGATCGGGCACGTTCTTAATGATGATATTGGCGATTTTAGGCGCGTCGTTTGACAGCGGATTGGCATCCAAAACGATGGCCTGATGCGGCTGATAGACGCGCATTTTGAACGGCCCACTTCCCGCTGAGTGCATTTTGAGCCACTCATTACCAAAATCGTCTTTTTTGATATTAGGCGTAACGGTTTTTTCATCAACGATGGAAGCAATCGGCGTCGAGAGAATGTTAAGCGCTACGTCGGGGCTTACGTTGGCGGTCCACGTGAGCTGTAGCGTATGGTCGTCAATTTTCTTCAAATGGCTGGCGACGTTATCCGCTTCCCAGCCTAATACGTTCAGAATGAAGGCCGGCGATTTATTGAGGGTCACGGCGCGGGTGTACGAGAAGATAACGTCTTCAGGGCGCACAGGGTTGCCGGAAGAGAATTTGGTATCGGGGCGCAGCTTAACGGTGAGCGTTTTATTGGCGGCGTCGCCCTGCCAGCTTTCGGCTAACACGGCATCAATCTTGGCTGGGTTGTCGCGATTGGCTTGGATCAGGCGCTGGTAAAGGCTCGGCACCGTTTGAATACTGGAAAGTTCGTTGCTCTCCGCCGGATCGAGGCTGGCAATATCATCCAGCGTTTGTACTACGACCAGCGTTTTCGGTGGTGTCGCCGCCCATGCGTTGGCGCTTAATGTTCCGGCGGAAAGTGAGGCCAAAATCAGCATAGGTAATAGTTTGGCTTTCATTGTTATTGTGTTTTGCATCGTTGAACAGCTCCGTGATAAGACTCGATTCGTATTACTTGGGAATATAAATAGCTGGCACCACACTAAAAAAGCGCAGCTAAGCATGCAAAGTCCGATAAGGAGTTTGCTAGAACCAAATAATCTATGAACAGTCGCTGATTATTTATAAATCGGCTGCCAGCACACGTCTGAGCCAAGCCGAGTCCTTATCACATAAAAAGCTGGCTACATCATACAATTGATTGTGCGCGGTTTGAAATAAACATGCAGAAATGTGGGAGCAAAGACAGGTTCTTGCGAGAATTATCAGTGTGATAGGGAAGGCGTTGCAGGTAAAAATCGCGGTGGAGGCGATTAAAGCTCCACCTCGATGTCTCCGTCTGGATGGCAACAACAAGGCAAAATTTCACCTTCGTTGATGAAAGCCAGCGGCTGTTGACGATACACCACGCGGCCCTTGGTCATTTTGCAGCGGCAGGAGCCACAATAGCCTGAGCGGCATTGATACTCGACCTGAATATTATGATGCTCAAGGGCTTCAAGCAGAGAGGCTTTGCCGTGCGTGAACGCAAGCTTAGCGCCAGAAAGGGCGAGTGTGATGGTGGGCGTAAGTGGCTCAGCGCTAGCCATTTCAGCTTCGATGCTAGCGGCGTCATCTGCCGCCAGCGTCGAGTCTTGGTAGGGTGAAAAGCTCAAGGGATTACAGCTCGAAGTCGCTCAGGTCATCAGCGTTGACTTCGGAGTCAATCTGACCAACCAGATAAGAGCTCACTTCCACTTCCTGCGGTGCCACTTGAACGTTATCAGATACCAACCAAGCATTGATCCAAGGAATTGGGTTAGAGCGCGTTTGGAACGGCAGCCCCAAGCCAACGGCCTGCATGCGGATATTGGTGATGTATTCAACGTACTGGCACAGGATATCTTTGTTCAAGCCAATCATGGAGCCATCGCGGAACAGATATTCTGCCCACTCTTTTTCCTGCTGCGCAGCCAGAACAAACAGGTCATAGCACTGCTGCTCGCACTCTACGGCGATTTCGGCCATTTCAGGATCGTCCTGACCTGAACGCATCAGATTCAGAATGTGCTGGGTGCCGGTCAGATGTAGGGCTTCATCGCGGGCAATCAGTTTGATGATTTTAGCGTTACCTTCCATCAGTTCGCGCTCGGCAAAAGCGAAAGAGCAGGCGAAGCTGACGTAGAAGCGAATCGCTTCCAGCGCGTTGACGCTCATCAGGCACAGATAAAGCTGCTTCTTGAGGTCACGCAGGTTGACGTTGACGGTCTTGCCGTTGACGGTATGAGTGCCTTCGCCCAGCAGATGCCAGTAGCCGGTCATCTCAATTAAATCATCGTAGTAGCCGGAAATATCTTTCGCACGCTTGAGGATTTCTTCGTTGGTGACGATATCGTCAAACACCACCGCCGGATCGTTAACGATATTACGGATAATATGCGTGTAAGAGCGTGAGTGAATAGTTTCGGAGAACGACCAAGTTTCGACCCAGGTTTCAAGTTCAGGGATAGAAATCAGCGGCAACAGCGCGACGTTCGGACTGCGTCCCTGAATGGAATCCAACAGAGTTTGATATTTCAGGTTACTGATAAAAATGTGTTTTTCATGTTCCGGCAGCGCTTGATAGTCGATACGGTCGCGAGACACGTCAACTTCTTCAGGACGCCAGAAGAAAGAGAGCTGTTTTTCGATCAGTTTTTCAAAAATTTCATGCTTTTGCTGGTCATAACGCGCCACGTTAACCGGCTGACCGAAGAACATGGGTTCGAGTAACTGATCGTTTTTGTTTTGAGAGAATGTGGTATATGCCATAAAACTATAATCCTACCGTTTAGGATAAAACCGCCGATGGATATCGGCGGTTTCGTGCTGGTCTTGGTTAAATCTTGCAAGCACCGCTTTCGCAACCGTCGTCTTCGGCAACGGCCTGCAAATCGTCTTGCACATCTTCTGCGCCATCACGGGTGTTTTGATAATACAGGGTCTTAGCCCCAAATTTGTACGCCGTCAGCAAGTCTTTTAACAGCTGCTTCATCGGAACCTTCCCTGATGGGAAGCGAGACGGATCGTAGTTGGTATTGGCGGAAATCGACTGATCGATAAATTTCTGCATCAGACCGACTAACTGCAAATAGCCATCGTTGTTTGGCATTTCCCACAGCAGCTCATAAGCGTTTTTCAGGCGCTCATACTCTGGCACCACTTGGCGCAGGATACCGTCTTTCGACGCTTTAATGCTGATATGGCCACGCGGTGGCTCAATGCCGTTGGTCGCGTTAGAAATCTGCGAAGAGGTTTCAGACGGCATCAGTGCAGACAGCGTGGAGTTACGCAGGCCGTGCTGTTTGATCTCGCGACGCAGCGTTTCCCAATCGTAGTGCAGCGGCTCGTTGCAAATCGTATCCAGATCTTTCTTATAGGTGTCGATTGGCAGCACGCCCTGTGCGTAGGTTGTTTCGTTGAACCACGGGCACGCGCCTTGCTCTTTCGCCAGTTCGTTAGAGGCTTTCAGCAGGTAATACTGAATGGCTTCAAACGTTTTGTGGGTCAAATTGTTCGCGCTGCCGTCGGAGTAACGTACGCCGTTCTTCGCCAGGTAATAGGCATAGTTGATCACGCCGATTCCTAGAGTACGACGTCCCATTGCACCGCGTTTAGCCGCCAGAATTGGATAGTCCTGATAGTCTAACAGGGCATCAAGGGCACGAACGGCTAACACCGCCAGCTCTTCTAAATCGTCCAGCGATTCGATAACGCCAAGGTTAAACGCTGACAGCGTACACAGCGCAATTTCGCCGTTTTCGTCGTTCACGTCGCTCAACGGTTTCGTTGGCAGCGCGATTTCCAGACACAGGTTAGACTGACGCACCGGTGCAATAGCCGGATCAAACGGGCTATGGGTGTTGCAATGGTCAACGTGCTGGATGTAGATACGACCCGTTGAAGCGCGCTCTTGCATCATCAGCGAGAACAGTTCCACCGCTTTAACTTTTTGCTTACGAATGCTGTCGTCAGCTTCGTACTGCATGTACAGACGTTCGAATTCGTCCTGATCGGCAAAGAAAGCATCGTACAGGCCTGGAACGTCTGACGGGCTGAACAGCGTAATGTCGCCGCCTTTGATCAAGCGCTGGTACATCAGGCGGTTTAGCTGCACGCCATAATCCATGTGGCGAACGCGGTTACCTTCAACGCCACGGTTGTTTTTCAGTACCAGCAGGCTTTCAACTTCCAAATGCCACAACGGATAGAACAACGTTGCAGCCCCACCGCGCACGCCGCCCTGAGAGCAGGACTTGACCGCGGTCTGGAAGTGTTTGTAGAACGGAATACAGCCGGTATGGAAAGCTTCACCGCCGCGAATTGGGCTACCTAACGCACGGATACGACCGGCGTTGATGCCGATACCGGCACGCTGGGAGACATATTTCACGATAGCGCTGGACGTGGCATTGATAGAGTCCAAGCTGTCGCCGCACTCGATCAGCACACAGGAGCTGAACTGGCGGGTAGGGGTGCGCACGCCTGCCATGATTGGCGTAGGCAGTGAAATTTTGAACGTTGATACCGCGTCATAGAAGCGTTTTACATAGCTCAGACGGGTTTCACGCGGATAATTAGAGAACAGGCACGCGGCGACTAGAATATACAAGAACTGGGCGCTCTCGTAGATTTCACCGGATACGCGGTTTTGAACCAGATATTTCCCTTCCAGCTGCTTAACTGCGGCGTAAGAGAAATTCATGTCGCGCCAATGGTCGATAAATTCGTCCATCTGGGCAAACTCTTCTGCGGTGTAATCTTCCAGCAGATGTTTGTCATATTTGCCCATTTCAACCAGTTTAACCACGTGGTCGTACAATTTAGGCGGTTCAAACTGGCCGTAGGCTTTTTTACGCAGATGGAAAATAGCCAGACGTGCAGCCAGATATTGATAGTCTGGAGCGTTACGGGAGATCAGGTCTGCGGCGGCCTTGATGATGGTTTCGTGAATATCCGCGGTGCGGATTCCATCATAAAACTGGATGTGAGAACGCAATTCCACCTGAGAAACTGAGACATTATTCAAGCCTTCAGCCGCCCAATCGAGCACGCGGTGGATTTTATCAAGATTGATACGTTCTTTGCTTCCGTCACGCTTAGTGACCAGCAGACTTTGATTCATAGGGCTATTTACCTGTCCGTGTGCGATCTCATGTTCAAGCCGTCATCGTGTCTATAAAAACCATGCGCGTTAAATCAATGCAAAATCATTGTTGCATTAATTTGACGCGTAGTGTCGATTTCGTGTTGTGAACACAAGATATGGTGTATTAATCAAGGAGTGATAACAAGATAGTGTTCTTAGCTTCCTTTTGCAAGTGAACAAAACGCCGCATAATTGTGGATAACTTGGGGGTGAAATGTTAAGTCTGGCGCTCACGTACCGTCATTACTGGCGGCAGCGGTTGAGAGGCGAGGGGGATAAGATTCCACTTAAAAATAAAATAAATTGATCGACTGCTGGTTTCTTATTCGGAGTGGAAAAGTCAAATATTGATCGTGGAATTGTGAGGTGAATGTTTGTTCGTTTTTCGATTATGGGCTTGTGTAATATTTTAGAATGGGGAGGGTTTGTATGGTCAGTCGTAGTATATGTTACTACTGCGACGGTTTCGTCCGCCAATAAGCAAATACGTTTCTATGCAACTACAGGCGTAGGCGTCCGATGAGAGTCCCGTTGCGCGGGGACTCTCAACTCGCGCGCTT
>NZ_JAVXIQ010000022.1:0-63325 GCF_036648275.1 Hafnia sp.
TTAAATAGCAAGGCAATCCAAGCCTGCATTAATGCCAACTTTTAGCGCACGGCTCTCTCCCAAGAGCCATTACCCTAGACCTGATACAGGAATCGTATCAGGTCTCTTTTTATATAGAGTAAGAGGTGTAAATCCAGCTGTTTTGAATATGCATGTACAGTAGGCATTTAGAGCAATATATAAGTTTTGCTTGCTAAAATGTATTGGTGACAGGTGCGACTTTCACTGAAAAAATTGACAACAACAAAAGCATATATAAACAAAAAAGACATATTTCCTGAGATGATTTTTACACAGGAGTATCGTTTATTATCGCAGCTCTTAATATATGTCAATTTCAACACCACCTATACTTCCACATAGATTGAATATAAAAATTAGAATTAACAAATATAATCGGATGTTTTAAATCCAATCTAAAAGCACATCCTCTGCTCTTCATATATCCCGATGAATGATCATTACGCAGCGTGACAATAACCAAACTGCACTGCAGGCAAATATTGATTCATCTGCGTTATTATTTTCGAGTTTTCGCTAAACTTCCATTCATCTACAAAAACTAATCTAGTTGGATTATTGCCCTTATTGTATTAGGATTGAGCGAAATTAATGTAGGGGCTTGAAAGTTGCATTAATTTTCACCTAAATTAAAACTTCAGTTCCAATTATTTAGTTTAAACACGTGACTATTGTTGCAATTTATTGCGCTATATAGTTGAATGCACATCGCATTTAGTGGCTGCGATATATCAGACTTTATGTATTTCTATTATTTTACTTATAAAACAATTGCGAGTGTAAATTAAACATTCGTTGATACGTCAGGGATAAAAAATGATTAAACATCATGTGGCGAAAAAAATTGTATTAGCAGTGGCATTGGGTTGTGCTTCTTTCTCCTCGCTCGCAGAAATCACGCTATTAGAGCAAGATCCGCAGGCTGGCGATCCACTTAGCCGCTTGAAGTTTCAGGTTGGGGGTAGTATTCGTCCACAGTTCATTGATGAAATGGGCAACAGCGATAAAGGCTCTTATAAACGCAACGGTTATGACGGCGGAACGCGTTTTCGTTTCTCTGCTGATTATTACCTGTTCGATGATGTTAGCCTGATTGGTTACTACGAATTAGGTGTGAATGTCCCAGCGCTGTTTAACTGGAATAATCACTATGCAGATGGCGCAGCAAACACCGATCGCCGCATGCTGTTCGGAGGTTTGAAAAGTGCAACGTGGGGTACTCTAACCTACGGTAAGCAAAATAGTATCTACTACACCGTTGTTGGCGCGAAAACGGATATCTGGGACTTCGATATGCAGGCTCAGGCTCCAGGTAACGGTTATAACGGCAACTATGATGGCTCATACCGCAGCTACAATCTGGTCCAATATAAAAATACCTTTGGCCCCGTTGATCTGTATGTGGGCGGTGTTTTACATGATGACTCCCACCCTGCTGGCGTAAATAATGGCAACCCACTGCGTTATCAACGTAAAGGCGGCGGCGCATTGGGTGTGGATTACCACATCACCGATGAGCTAACCTGGGGTACCGCGTACAGCTATATCCAACAAAGCATCAAGCAAAATAACGGTGCGGATAGTGGCAAAAACGATAATGGCCAACAATTACTGGGTTCTGGTTTAAGCTGGAAACCTGACAATTGGACTCTGGCAGCATCTGCCGGTTGGTATCGTAATTTCTTAATGACCGGTGTTAAAAACCGTCATGATTACTTTGCTGGAAATGGCTACGGCGTTGAATATTATGCGGGTTATACTTTCCCTATCAGCCAATATCTGGTGAAAAATATTACACCTTATTATGCTGGTGACCGCCTGAAATTTAACACTGGTCGTGATTATCAGAGCAACCATCAGACGCTGGGTATTTCCACCAAGTTTGATTATGGCTTCCAGATCGACGTCGAACATGTATTCACAAATACCACAGACAATAAAAGTGACCTGAATCTAGTTCGCCTGCGTTACGACTTCTAAGTTAAATCAATTTAATTACTCAAGCACCTAAATCCTATTTAGGTGCTTTTTTAAACAAAACCCTAATCTAATCTCACATCTTATCAAGATTATTTGCCGCGTTATTAAACGCCTTCGCTAAAGAGGCATCAGTCCCTTTCAACGTAATTGAATTCATATAAGCCAGCCATTTTGTATGTAGATCATTAAGCGCAGCTAACTGGGCAGAATCTGTCGTCACGCTTTGGACTCGGCTAACCTGAGGCTGTACGATATCTATGGATGCTTGACGTATTTCACTGCTGCAGGATTCAATTTTCGCTTTCTCACTGGCATCTGTAGTTTGCTGTGCCCACTGTGCCGCCACGACATTTTTACGTTCCGCATCGACACCCAACTTGCGCATGTTCACTAGCAGATCTGACGTAGACTCGATTATAGGATAGTGGCTTGCCGCAGGGATATCGCAGGAGAAATAGCTCTTAAATGGCGATTGCCCCTCGCTGCTTGCACACCCCGCCAATAATAGCGAACTCAAACATAGGGTAAGAATCTTTTTCATCCGATAGACCTCGTTATTTTTTGTTGTTCGATAATAGCAAGACAACGAGATAACGCATATCGACGAGAGATAAAATGGCATTTCATGGATAACATGTGGCGTAAAAAAAGCCGCATAAGCGGCTTATAAACGCAATACTAACCGACAACCCAATTATTTTTGTGGAATAATGAGCATCTGCCCTGGATAGATTTTATCTGGATGCGACAGCATCGGCTTATTGGCTTCAAAAATGCGCATGTAGTCATTGGCGTTGCCATACTGTGCTTTGGCTATCGCACTCAGTGTATCACCTGCTTTAACCGTATAAAAATGGCTCTCAACACCAGATTGCGCAGCCGCGAGCTGATCGTCTACTTTGCTAATGCCTGCGACGTTACCAATCGCAACCAAGATCTTCTCTTTCAGTTCCTGACTAACTCCCTCGCCTGACACCGTGGCAGTACCATCATCAGCAACTTTAACGTCGACCTTATCTGCTCCTGGTAAACCAAGCTTATTGATATGCTCTTTGAGTTTATCATCACGGTTTCCACTCACCGCATCCCAAAGCTTTTCTCCCGCATCTTTAACGAAACTTAGCAAACCCATTTAGACCTCCAATAACCTATGCCCAACCCAAATTGGCGAGCACAATTGATATCATTGATAAATTTAATCCTATTAAGCTTAGCAGAATATCTAAGATAGTCCGTTTTCAGCCACCATTAGATTTGTCATTATCACGTGCCAAAACTGTAAAGCGAATAATTATGCTTAATAACAATGAATTAATAACTGAATTCAAACCATTTGCTCAGAGGGTGAACCCGATCACGCTTCACATTAAAGCATCGCGTTATGGTACTTAAACCGCAGGTCATGAAGGAGTCAAATGAAGAAGTTGATTTCATTAGTGTTGGTTGTTGCTTCAAGCACAATGTCGGCCACCTCGATGGCTTACCCGGCGGAAACCCACCCAAATGGCGGGACGGGATAACACCTACTGGTGGCTCTATTCCAAACTCAATTTATCTCTAGAATCAAGGCCTCATTCGAGGCCTTGATTTTTTATCACCTAAGACTCAACGGTCTGCGACGCAGCTGGTCGCAAGAAAAGCAGAATGACGATAATACCTAGCGCAGAGCATGCTGCGCCAACGGCAAATACCGATGAATAGCCCAGCGTGGTTGCCAAAATACCCGTTAATGGCCCAGCGATAGCGTAGGAAACATCCTGAAAAGCAGCATACCCGCCCATTGCAGTGCCTCGTACATGAACCGGTACTCTTTTTACGACTTCAACACCCAAGGCGGGGAACATTAATGAGCACCCGGCTCCCGTTAAAGCGGCACCGATAAGAGCAAAAATGGAGGTGCTGGCTAAATAAATTAGAACCAGCCCGATGGTTTCAACCACCAGCGATGCAATAGCGACCTTCATTCCCCCCATTCGGTCTGGCAACTGGCCAAACAATACTCGCATTAGTACAAAAGAGAGCCCGAAGCTGGTGAGTGCCAATCCCGCATGTGCCCAACCGTGAGAGCTAAATAATAGCGAAATGAACGTGCCAATAACGGCAAAACCGACACCTTGCAGCGCCAGAGCCACACCTGGTTGCCAAATTTTACCCAGCATTCGCCACATAGGGATACGCTGCCCAGCATGAGGTGCAACGGGCTTTACTTTGAAATTAATCAAAATAGCGACAAGCGGTAAAATCAGAGTAGAAATGCCTAATGCAGCAAATCCCCAATATTGATTCAGCAGCAAACCAAGTGGCGCACCTGCTGCAAGAGCACCATAAATGGCCATGCCCGTCCATGACATGACTTTACCTGAGCGGGATGGTCCTAATAGACCTAAACCCCAGGTCAAGTTTCCTGTTAAAAGCTGGCTTTCGCCGAAACCTAATACCAATCGTCCAACCAAAAGAATGACAAATTTAGTCATGGCATCAACCGGCAACAACGCAGCCAATAGATAAGCGACGCCCGCCAACGAGCAAGCCAACATGCCTTGAAGCGTGGAGCGCTTAGCGCCCTGTTGATCGGCTAACCGTCCCGCATAGCCGCGAGTAAGTACCGTTGCAAGAAACTGCATTCCCACAGCGATCCCCACCATGGTATTACTCATGCCTAATTGGTTATGCACATATAAGGGAATAACCGGTAAAGGTAATCCTACCGTGAGATAAGTAAGAAAAACGGCTGACGTCAAAGGAAACAGCGCATGATTTGCTTTGGGGGTACTAATAAAATGAGATTGAGACATACAAGTGCTAACTCCAAAAGCAAGGAGAAGCTAAAAAGAAACGCCTTCTCCCCCGCGTAAATAACAAACAGGATTAAATGCGTTGGATGACGTGAACGCTTACGCACAGATTGGCTATCAGTGTTGAAGTGGAGCTTAGTGAGATTTGAAATTTATGTCAATTAAACCATGATCTGGAGCACAGAAAACAACCAAGTAACTAATATGCAAAAAAATACAAAATAAAGCGGCCCTAAGAGGCCGCCTGACAAACGCGAATTTATTAACATCATCGAGATTTATTTTTGAGGATTGGTGTCATATTCAGAGCAAGACTGATAGCCCTTATTAAGAACCTTTCCGGTATCATCAAAACTCACAAAATAGTTTTGTGGTTTTTTATCTGTTCCACTAATCAGGTAGGTACTACAGGTACCGCGAGCATTAACCATAGTAATACTGGTTGCCGGCTGGCCGGCAATATCAACAACCTGTTGCTTGGTCATGCCAACTTTAACGTCTTTAACTACAGGTTCGGTAACATAACTTGCCGCACGGTCGTAAGTACTACAGGCAGATAAAGCCAAAGCCGTTGTCAGTGCGGCGATCCCCATAACAGCTGATTTTGTATATTTCATTTTCTCTTTCCTTGTAGCTATTGTGTTCTATAAGCCTAGGAGAAGAATGACCATTATTCAAACCCATCGCTTTTTTTCCTTAAGTTCGCCCGCTTTTTAAGATTGATCCGAAAGTCATTTTATCGGTTAAATATCGTCCTAATCAGCGATTCTTAGCCATACTTTAGCCATTGGCTTCAATGCCATGCACGGTATACTGTCCCAACGAAGTATTAAGTTTCCTTACCATTTACCGAATTTGGAGTCACATCATGGGATTATTAGATAACCTAGGCGGTATTTTAGGTGGCCAAGGTGGAAACGCCGATCACATTAAAGCCATCTTAGCTTGGGTCGAACAGCAAGGCGGTATCAGCGCGTTAGTTGAGAAATTTCAAAGCCAAGGGCTCGGCAGTATCGTTGAGTCATGGATTAGTAATGGCAGCAACCAACCCATTTCCGGCCAACAAGTCGAGAATGTGTTTAGCGTTGAATCCATCACCTCGCTTGCAAGCTCTCTAGGTATTAACACCGATAGTGCATCACAACTATTGGCAACCTATTTACCTAAACTGGTTGATGGCCTTTCACCTAACGGTGAAATTCCACAAGGAGGATCATTAGTCAGTGCAGGATTAGATATGTTGAAAGGTAAATTCTTTAGCTAAAGAATAACATTACCTTGCCGCTTATACGGCAAGGTAATCGAGAAGAAAATAATGCTTCACGACTACATCGTTATTATATGGTTCAGCCTATTTTACTTTTACCCAGTAACTTTAGCCATTACAGGTCTTATCGTTTTTTTAGTATGGCCGAAGAGAAAGCGAGTAGTAATTAAAATACTGCTATTAACTCTCACCATCTTTATTCTTTTGCTTATCTATAACGCGATTGAACGACATGTTCTAGGGTAAGACGTAATCAAGAGGCGTCAAACGCAGGCTTTAGCCGCTTCCAGCAGGGCTTGCTGGCTGTTGCCGCGCGATGTTAGATAGATTTCCACATCGGACTGATTGTCGCTTATTGTTTGAATTTTTGCCGATGCCATTTCGCCTTGCCCATCTAAATAGCTCGCAATAGTATGCGTGTTATTATTGTTATAATAACGTGTAGCCGGATTAATATCAGACCATTTTTTATTTAGGCACTGAGAATAGATACCCGCAGCTCGGCTTATTTTTAGATCCATGACCTGATGCTTATTTGCTGTAATTGATTCAGGACTACTGCATCCAGCCAATGCGAATAAAATCGCGGCAGTCAATATGGTTCTCATTGGTTAATTCCCCTTCTGTTGGCTGAGATCATACTCTGCATGAATAGCTCGCGTGTTGCCGTTAGTGTGATCGATATCACGCACTATCCCGGCTTTGATAAAAAGCCTCAAGGAGAAAAGTCTTAAAGGAAGAGTTTGAGTGTTTCCATACAAAAGCTAAACCATGGAAACACTCAGCAAAGGAGCCCTTAGTGATAGTTAATCACTAAATGCCCCAGATTGGGGTGACCATCGATGGGCTTCAAATGAACATCAGCCACATTAGTGGGCAAACTCACCTTATCACCGCTTTTTAACACGCTGTGGGCACGTTCTAGGTAATCCCCATCTCTGTAGCATGATGAATGGAAACCTTTGCCGTTGGGTGTAATGTCACAGGTTGACTCTACGATCGAACCTACGAAACGAATTGTGCCCTTGTTAGCGGCGTATACTGGCGCATGCAGGGCAAGCAACAATGCTATCCCGCCTACCCATGCTCTATTCCTAAGCATATGTAACCTCCATTTATTATTCACCTTAAGAATACAAATTAAAGAGAAAGATAAACTTGATTTACATCAGCTGAATATTCCACATGCCACTATTTTAATAGTTTGAAATGTCAATTACCGTAAAATAGTTGCAATAAAATAAAAATATTTTTTAGAAATTATACGCAACTGTTTAATTACCCTAACAAAACCAACAAATAGCGGCATTTTACTCATCAATCGCAGCATCCATCAGAAACTCTGAACTGAGTTCAGAAGCTAGCCATTGCCGTTCTAAAAATCCGAATTAGAAAAGCAATATCTAACCCATTGAGCATTCATCATATGAATATGTTAGGATCATGCCTGAAAGTAAGGAAATAGAAGTCATGATTAAGCAATTTTATTTTTGGATGGTCGTTGGTTGTGGGTTGTTCTTGTTCATGTCCGGCTTTGTGATGAGATCAACGTTCGAAGGCGCAATGGGTGCATTATTGATTTTGTATAAAACAGTGATGGACTAACGGTTCTACCCATCGTTTGGATGGGTAGTGATTCGAGGCACAATTTATAAATCGTTAAGCGGAGTTTGTTGCTGGCAGAGATAGTCATAGAGCGCATTCACGTCATTCTGCTGGCAAAGGCGAGTTCCTTTATTTAGGGTTGCGGCACTCCCCGCAGCAACGCCATATCTAACAATATCCAGTAAATCAGCCTGCTGTGCCAATTTAAGCACCATCGCCCCTACCATGCTGTCACCTGCACCAACGGTGCTTTTCATTTTTACCGGCGGTGGAACAACCTGAACCCAATGATGCTGCCCAACCGCCAGCGCTCCCTGAGCACCTAGCGAAACCACTACGTATTTTGATTTTCCAGTCGCGACAATAGACTGTGCCGCTTCAAGCACGGCGCTAGGTTCTGCCAGTAGATCTTTACCAGTGAGCTCAGACAACTCTTTTTGATTCGGTTTCACCAGCAGTAGATTGCCTACGTCTAAACCCGCCATCAACGCACGACCAGAACTATCAAGAACGCATTGGATATGTTTATTTTGTGCCTGACGCAAGAGTATCTGAAGCTCTTCAGTGGTGACGCCTTCAGGCAGACTTCCGCTGATAACCAAAATGGATCCCTCAGGAATACCCCGTACGCGCTCACGTAAACGGTCAAATTCCTGTGGCGTCAATTTCGCTCCAGGCATAACGAAGCGGTACTGCTCTCCGGTTATCTCTGTGTGCACATGCATGTTTTGTCGAGTCCATGCCTGTGTTGTCACCGTTTGAATAGCCACTTGTTCTTGCTCAAGCAATTCGGCTAAATGCTGCCCAGTTGGACCGCCTGCGGGAAAGATGGCATTTGCCTCTCCACCAAGGTGGGCTATCGCACGAGCCACATTGATTCCGCCGCCACCGGGTTCATAAACCGGCGCTGAGCAACGTAATTTACCATCAGGATAGATTTTGGCCGTTGTGGTGGAGCTATCAAGCGAAGGAGCTAGCGTCAGCGTAAATATCGGTGTCATAACATCTCCTCGTTATATGAATGTTTTTCTCAGGCTACCACTTCACCCCATGTATTCATTGTTTTAGTTCATTAAAGGATCTTTCCAGCCGAGCTAAACGATCATTCGATACACTGTTCTTCGGCTACTTGCGGACAGCCCTGAACGATATGATTATTTTATAGGCAATTAAAATAAGATAAGCCGATCTTGATCGTGTCACAAAAAAGTCATACTGCAATGTTATTGATATTGGTGCTATAACAAATAGGTCAGCTTCATGCTGACAGACACATATTTTGACGGATTTATGTATTACGGAGCCTGTATGAAGCGAATCATTAAAGGCGATACAAACTTCTCTCACCTCGTTGTTGCGCATGCAGCGATCGATCAGCATGCCAAAGCCTATGGCCTTGCCCGTCAAGGATGGCCTTCTACTTACCATATTAAATATCGAGATAAACTCATCGCGGTGGAAGTTGTGACCCGCCGTCAATCCTACGTTGCCACCGTTATGGTTGGCGCTCGAAGTTTAACCAAACTATGCGGTATGCCAGCCGCTGCATAAATCACTTCCGGTGGTACTCTGGCAAGTGCCACCTTACTCAGACCAAAACAAAGAAGCGGCTTTACGCCGCCTCTTATCGTTACCTATACAAGCAATATCCGTGCTGACTACTGACAAAGCTGACGCGCGTGTTTAATAAAAGGCGTTACGCTCATCTTTTGCCCCGGACGATTCGGATCGTCCAGCAAAATCGTCTCTAACGGTAATGCAGCCATCTTCTTGGTTTTCACCAAGCTATTTGCCTTCTCATCTAAAGGATACTGCGCCAGCGTGCTTGCATTGATGATAAACAATGCCTGATTTTTCGTACACTGTAGCTGCACTTCTTCTTTTACGAAGGCCCACTGGCTACCAAATTGCGCTTTACTTACCGTCTCCACGGTACGTGCCGCTAATGCATCCGCAGATAAAAAACCGCCAGCCAGCGTCAATAATCCTGTCAGTAATACACTTTTTTTCATCACGAAGTTCCACTATCGTCCAATCATAAACTGTCGTTATCTTATTCTAAATAGGTGGCTGAGTTGCGAAAAAACTCACCGCAAGCAGTACCAATAGGGCCAATATCCATTCAACAATGGCATTACCCGCCAGTAGCGTTAATGCCCGTTGCCGGTTTTGCCCCATGCTCCGCACCACGTAGTAGCGGTTATAAAGCGCAATCGCGATCATCATCGCCACCAATAGGATCTTCGACCACAACCCACGCTGATAGATAGAGTCGAACGCCAGCGGCCAGCGACCTAGAATCCACGCCGCATTGCCTATTCCCGTGACTATTACCAGAGCCACCGCAAGATGTCCCCAACGTGAATAACGAATAACCGCCTGCATCGCAAAGGCTTTGTCGGTGCTCGAGAGCTGTCGTACACAAAGCCAGAACGGTAACAAACCACCAAACCAAAAACCACCGCTCAGCAGGTGAATACCATTATTAACCCGGTGTGCAATACCGCTGATGCCCTGCTCCGCCGATGCATGGCCTGTGTGAGCCAAGGTTATCAGCAATAGAGCAGAAATAAATATGAATAAAAAACGGCGAATATTTGGTGCGAATAAAGGCGTTATCAGCAGCAAGGAGGAAAATATCAGCTGTAACCGCCACGCTTCGCCAAATGTTGTTTGCATTACAGCAAGCCAAATTTCCGGGCTGAAAAAGTCTTGCCAGCCATCGCCCATCTGGCCTGCTTGTAACGCCACCATAAGCCAAGAGCTAAAAGCGCAAAGCGCTAAACTCGCACCTAATAACATTAGGGTTTGTGTTTCTAAGCTACGCCGAAATGCGGGTGGAGCGATCCACCCGACAAAAAGAGCCAAGCCAAAAATTTGTAACGCACTGGCAAAATGAACCCAACGGCACAAAACATAGAGAGCCGTGATACTCATAGTCAGCCTTATTTAACAGAGAAGGTATACTGACCCTTGGTTTTATGTCCATCGACGGAAACAACGTTCCAGCTCACCGCGTATTCGCCTTTATTTAAGGGCTGGGTGAAAGGAACGGAAACATGGGTTTTATCATTTCCCGCGACGGATAACTTGCCTGTTGCGATGGGTTGATTTTCTGGCCCTACAACCGTCACTTTGCTAAACCCCGTTTCAATACCTTCACTAAAAACGAACGTCAGCTCAGAAGGCGCACTCACTTGGCTTTTGGCCGCCGGAGTTTGATCGGTGAGATGCGCATGAGCAAATACCTGCGGCGAAACTGCCAGCAGCAGCGCGGCACCGATACCAGATAGATGAAATTGAGCCGTTTTAAGCATTTTCATAGAGTCGCATTCCTTTTATAAGTCGCAGGTAAGCGCATTGGTGACGTTCGCAATCAGATTTGGGCTTTCAGGCAAAGTGACCAAATACGCTAGCATATTGATTTTTATCTTACATTTTCCTCTCACGTATTGCCATGAAGTCAGCAACAAAATCACAACCGGATATTTACGTTTTTCTACTATGCGATAAACGACTTACTGACATACTTTTCCTATTCGTCGTCATCGATTAATAAAATCATATAAATCATTATGTTGAACTATCTATACAAAATGTCGCTTGCAAGTTTGGGCGTAGAGAGCTTTAGTTAACAGGCATACCAACCTAACTACGGTTAAGAGAGGCCAAAATGAGTAAGGGAATGGATAGCAAAAAGAATGCGAAGAAAAAACCGTTGAAGAGCCCTGCAGAGAAACGCGCGGAAAAGAGAGCAAAACGCGCACATCCAGATGGTGATTAATCAGTAAACGTATCTCGTATCTTAAACCCGCCATCGGCGGGTTTTTTATTGCCTAAATTATGCCATCAGCATAGAAAACACGAGTCGGGAAAATCAGCAGTTCGACAATAATATCGCTACAGTGCTTCGATCTTTATCCCCTTCGTTATTTGTGTCTTAGATACTCGAATAGAACGTTGAGCAACCAGTAAGCGTTCTCGATATCGACATATCAGTCATATTTTTCCTCTCGATTATTTTCACCCAAAGTGGTCGCCATGCCGTGTCATATTTAAATACCACACTGCTCAAAATTTACCAATTCTTGATTATATGTGCTGTTTATTATTTTAAGCATGAATGGCCAAAGAATGATTTTGTCCAGCGGGAGAAATGAACATAGCCAAATTACGGCGAGAGATATATGGCGAAATGGCACAAATAGCTAAAAATCTATTTATGAAAGGCATTATTTGACAAGTAATTTCTTATTATAGTCTATCTTCAGACTTTTCCCATAATAGAGAAAATGGACATCCCGCCCACAACAAAAACTCACAAGTTATTGATAATAAAGGGCTTTATTAAACTTAAAGATAAAAAAACCGAACCTTAAATAAAGGTTCGGTGTAAAAAGAATCTTAAGACACAGTAAAAAAATGCAGTAACAATGATGAGATTTAATTATACATCATATTCGTCATTGTAATTTGCAATTTGTGTGGTGAGCGATTTCTTATAAATCAGGCAAGAATATTCGAACGATGAATTATCACTTAAGGGTATCTTTTTTCGAGAGAAAATGGGGAGCACTACCTACGCTTTGTATATTTATCTTTGCGTCATTTACATTTCAATACATTTAATTACCATAAAAAATAAATAAACGTCGCATAGGCACTTTTTATTTATAGCGCATTAAACATATTATTAAGCTATGCTTGTACCGTGAACTTTGACTGATGGAACGCACTTAAGTTCACATAGCGAGTGTAAAAAAACATAAATAAGCAGTGGCACATATAACTGACCTTGGCCGGTCAAAAAACTAAGAAGGAATATCATAGTGAAACGTAATCTGCTGGCAGTAATCATCCCTGCACTTTTAGTTGCAGGCGCAGCAAACGCTGCAGAAATCTACAACAAAGACGGCAACAAGCTGGATCTGTTCGGTAAATTAGATGGCCTGCACTACTTCTCAGACGACAACGGTTCAGACGGCGATCAGTCTTACGTTCGTTTCGGCTTCAAAGGTGAAACTCAGATTAACGACCAGCTGACCGGCTATGGCCAGTGGGAATATCAAGCAAACCTGAACCATGCAGAAAGCCAGGATAACAACAACTTTACCCGTGTTGGCTTCGCTGGTTTGAAATTTGCTGAGTTCGGTTCTTTGGATTATGGCCGTAACTACGGTGTGATCTATGATGTTGGTTCTTGGACTGACGTGCTGCCAGAGTTCGGTGGCGATACCTACGGCGCGGACAACTTCCTGTTCCAACGTGGTAACGGCATGCTGACCTACCGTAACACCGACTTCTTCGGTCTGGTTGACGGCCTGAACTTTGCTCTGCAGTATCAAGGCAAAAACGATAGCCCAGAAGAATCCAACAATGGCCGTTCAGTTCAGGGCCAAAACGGTGACGGCTACGGTATGTCTCTGTCCTACGATCTGGGCTGGGGCGTTAGCGCAGCAGCAGCATACTCTTCATCTGACCGTACCAACGAACAGAACCGTATGCAGTATGGTCACGGCGATAAAGCAGACATCTACACCGGTGGTCTGAAATATGACGCTAACAACGTTTATTTAGCCGCTATGTATACTCAGGCTTATAACGCTAACCGTTTCGGTGATTTCTCTGCAAGCGGCCCAGATGCAGTTTACGGCTTTGCTAACAAATCCCAGAACATTGAAATCGTAGCACAGTACCAGTTCGACTTCGGTCTGCGTCCATCCGTTGCTTACCTGCAGTCAAAAGGTAAAGACCTCGGTAACGGCTATGGCGACCAAGATCTGATGAAATATGTTGATGTTGGTGCGACTTACTACTTCAACAAAAACATGTCTACCTACGTTGATTACAAAATCAACCTGCTGGATGACAACCGCTTCACTAACAACGCTGGCATCAACACTGATGACATCGTAGCACTGGGTGTTGTTTACCAGTTCTAATTCGTTAATTAACGAATTTTGCCATGTGAATGCAAAAAGGGGCCTTTATGGCCCCTTTCTTATTTGCAAACATTTCATTTAATCGACATGAGAAAATTCAGCAAGGCTTCATTGACCCACTCGGGCTGTTCAAGCGTGCAAATATGACCTGCCTGAGGCACAACAAGCTGCTTGCAATTCAACATTTCGGCCATCAGATAGCCTTCTAACGGTGGTCTTGGTGCATCTTGCTCACCGGTGATTACCAACGCAGGCATCTTGAGCTCTTCCAGCAGCGGACAGCTATCACCGCGACCAAAGATCATGCGGCCAAGCGGCACAATACTTTGGCGTAAAACGGATTCGGGTAGATTGCTTAGATGCTCAGTTAAAGCCTCTAGCAAATGGGGCTCGGGTTCACGGCGGAAAAACATGGGTGCGATTTGTTCAACTAACACGGCAGGTACCTTTCCGGCTGCATCAATCGCATTTAGCATGGCGTCGTATTTCTTGAATGTGACTTCAGGCTCCAATCCAACAAAGGTATCCATCAGTACCAGCGCACGCACGCGGTCGGGAACCATCGCGGCTAACTCTACGCCCCACATTCCGCCAACAGACAACCCAACGACGGCAAATTCATTGATATCCAGTGCATCCATCAGAGCTAAGTGATCGCTGGCTAAATCTTTCAGAGAACGTCGTGACTCTGGCAGTTGATCTGACTTTCCATGCCCCCATAAATCTGGCGCTATGACGCGGAAATGCTGACTCAGCGCCTCTATTTGTGGCGCCCACATGTTGGAGTCAAACATATAGCTATGGCCAAGAAGCAGAGCAAAACCTTCGCCGCGATCGATATAGTGCATTTGACGGTCGTTTACTTGGATAAAAGGCATGGCGTATCCTTGCGAATAGAATAAAAATACAAATAAAAAACCTATGCCGTAAGCAATATTACGCTCACAAACATAGGTCTTAAAATCTACTGATGAATACCGGCTAATGCCAGAATAAAGGCATATTCTAACGCAATATCTTCATAGGCTTTGAAGCGCCCTGATTTGCCACCATGCCCAGCATCCATATCTGTGTAGAGTAGAAGCTGATTGTCATCCGTTTTCATCTCACGCAGTTTTGCCACCCATTTTGCGGGTTCCCAATATTGCACCTGAGAATCATGTAGCCCAGTGGTCACCAACATATGTGGGTAATCCTGCGCTTTCACCTGATCATAAGGGCTGTACTGCTTGATATAGTGGTAGTACTCAGCATCATTCGGATTGCCCCATTCGTCATATTCGCCCGTTGTCAGCGGAATAGATTCATCAAGCATCGTGGTCACGACGTCTACAAATGGTACCTGAGCCACGATACCGTGATACAACTGAGGAGCCTGATTCACAATCGCTCCCATCAGCAATCCCCCAGCGCTGCCACCCATGGCGTACACCTGTTTGGCATCGGCATATTGCTCATCAACGAGGTATTGAGTAACGCTAATAAAATCGCTAAAGGTGTTTTGTTTATGAAGCAATTTGCCATCGTCATACCACTGTTGCCCAAGATCCGCACCGCCGCGAATATGAGCAAGGGCAAATACAAACCCGCGGTCAAGCAAGCTTAAGCGGCTAACGCTGAAAGCAGGATCCATGCTGCTTCCATAGGAACCATAACCATAGACCAATACAGGGTTGTGCCCAGCACGGAAGAGATCCTGTCGATAGACGATGGAAACCGGCACCTTCACACCGTCGTGAGCTTCCACCCATAACCGCTCGCTGCGATAAGCACCAGCATCAAAGTTTTTGACCTCTTGCTGCTTAAGCAGCGTACGCTCCCCCGTGTCCATATTGATTTGGAATACGGAGCTTGGCGTAGTCATTGAAGAATAACCATAGCGTAGCAGCTCGGTATCCGGTTCTGGGTTAAACGACAGCCACGTCATGTAGGTTGGATCATCGAAACGAATATGTTTCTCTTCACCGGTTTGCCAATTTATCTGACGCAGATTTGTTAATCCCTGCTCCCGCTCCTCAACCACCAGCCAATCTTTAAACAGGCTAAAGCCTTCAAGCATCACATCATCGCGCGCGGCAATAATAGCCTGCCAGGTCTGTTCTTGGCTCGAGGTGGCTTGATAAAGACCAAAATTTTTTCCATCTTTATTAGACCGGATATAAAAGGTATCGCGGTAGTGATCCAAACTATATTCATGGTCGCGGCGACGCGCTGAAAATATTTCTGGATTAGCGTTGGTATCGTCAGCATCCAACATCAAGATTTCAGAGGTTGTGGTGCTCGAAATATGAATCAGAATATATTTGTTAGAAATGGTCTTCTCTAAGCCAACGTAGAAAGTATCGTCAGATTCTTCATAGATCAGTTGGTCTTCAGCAACCGATGTTCCTAAACGATGGCGATAAACCTGATAAGGCAGCAGCGTTTGAGGATGTTTACGTACGTAATAGAGCGTGGTGGAGTCGTTAGTCCACTCAAAGTGCCCCGCCGTATTCTCCAGAACTTCATCGTACCAGCTGTTGTCGCTCAGACGTTTAATGCGAATGTCATACTGACGCCGAGAGAGAAAGTCCTCAGCGATAGCCATCAGTTGATTATCAGGGCTAACTTCAATGCCGCCTAAAGCGTAGAAATCATGTCCCTGAGCGCGCTCATTGCTGTCAACGAGCAATTCCCAGTCGCTATTATCTGTCGCATCAGCCTTTTGTCTAACATACAGCGCATATTCCTGTTCAGGTTTATATCGCGACTGATATCGGTAGCCGTTACGTTGATAAGGCACAGATTCATCTTCTTGAGGAATACGCTCAACCATTTCATTAAACAGTTGCTCTCGAAGTTCTTCTTCACCACGCATGCACGCCTGAGTATAGGCATTCTCAGCTTCAAGATAACTCAGAACCGCTTCGTTGCTGCGTTCATCGTCACGCAGCCAATAGTAATTATCGATTCGTGTATCGCCATGCATTTCCATGACGTGCGGATGTTTTGCTGCAATCGGTGCTTTCTTCATTGTCTACGCTTACCGCCTGTAATTTGATGCATGTAACTTAGAAGCGCTCCCCCAGAGATAACTAACGAAAGGGCAAAAATTAACGCTTGTAGTCGACAGGAGATAACTCCCCTCTCTCTACATTATTATACGACCTGCGGATCTCGGTAAGCTGTTTACATACGATAAAAAAGTTTTTTTCATTCATCGGGCTAAAAAGATAGTAGCCTTGCAGCGCTGGACAGCCTAACGCTGCCAACGCTTTAAACTGCTCTTCTGTTTCAACATGCTCTGCTATCACGTTCATATTCAACGCATTGGCGATCAAAATGAGATGCTCAACCAACAAACAGGCATCAGGATTTTGCATGGCATGGATAAGCTCGCCGGGAATTTTGATCTGCGTTAACGGCAAATCGGCTATCAAAGAAAGTAATTGATAGTTATCTCCAAAGTGGTCAACTGACAACCCACAACCTAATGCACGAAGTTTATGTAATTCCGACATGATTAACGGATCGCTAAACAAATCATTATCACCGAGCAACTCAATGACTAACCTATTTGCGGGAATACTATAGCGCTGTAAAACATTACCAATCTGTTCAGTGAATTCAGTTGTGTAAAGTTGAGCTAATGGCAAATTGAATGACAATATTAAGTCAGGGGATATTTCCCGATGTACGCGTTGCAGCAATTGGCAAACATTATCAGCAATCCAAAGATTCAACGCATGCATCAAACCAAAACGTTCTAAAGAGTCTAAGAATTCATAGGGCAAAAGCGTCCCCTGCTGAGGATGACGCCAACGAACTAAGGCTTCAGCACCTAATAAGGTGCCATTAATATTGCATTGTGCTTGATAGTCTAAATAAAACTCATGCTCAGTGAAGGCCGATTGCAACGCTGTTTGCAATGCCATCTCTAATTCCAAAGGAGAAACACTCTGGTCTAAAACACCCAAAATATTATAGTGCTTATTATTCATTTTGTTATCTAATTATTAATAAAATGATGCTTGATTTAACTGCATTCAGATTAGAATTCGCTAATCTCAAAACACTTAAATTACAATCCTAAAGAAATAGTGAATATTCCTACAACCTACCACCGAGTTTGCACATTAAAATGGCGGCCTATCGCTACCAAACATCACATCTATCGTAAAATAACATGTGTATACTCGATAGCACTCTCGGCCATGACATCAAGAGATAAATTACACCAAGCAAAACGAGAAGATATCTCAATAAGTCTTAAATTTCAAAAAGATAAGCTTTATCGCAAAACTATTTTACATTATATTCTCTGATGTGAGAAACATACAAGTTAGCACTTTTACCCTAATAAGCAAAATTTTTAGACCATGATGTCGGACTAAGTCAAATGCTCAGCTCAAGATATTTATTAGCTTCATATTTATAGTCAAAAATGTTTCTTTGCGCTTTGGATTTTAAATCCATGTCTATCAGGGCAATAACGGGAAAATTTAATAGGAATAAGATTTATAACTGAGATTAATACATATGGACTTTGTGGTTTTTCCTAAAAAGAAATTTTAAAACCTCTTTAACTTTAATAAAGAGGTTTTAGATGATACAAAAATAAGCTTTATTCTGGGTGGGAATATTCGAGTTTGCCAGCTTTGCAATCAACGTTAACGGTATAGTTTTTGTCAACTTTTGTACCGCGTACGGTGAGCTTAAGCACCCAGTCATTCCCCTTTTGGGTAACCTGATCCTGATTCACCCACACCACTGGCGTACTCGTGCCCAGCAGCGCCTTATCATCAGCCCAGCGCGGAATTCGATTTTGTAAGAAGTCGTTCTTCACCATTGTAGAAAGCTGGGTTGCCGTAGTTTGCTCACAGTTCGCAATGGTAACCACCCGCTGCTCACTTTGCTGAGCTTGAGCAACACCCGCCGAAAGCGCCAACGCTAATCCAGCCACACCTAACGTAATTTTGTTCATTTTCAATCCTCATTTAGCTTTGGCGCAGAGATCTTCCCCGCAGCCGATGGCTATTCCATGATATGAACGCACGCTCTGTGTGCCTGAACACGGCAAAGCGCGCTAACGTATGTGGAAACTAATCACATACAGTTCATTAAGCCCTGGATAAATCTCGCTGATAACCTGCTTCAGCTCGTCCAGTGTCATATTCTCTTGCGCCGCATGAAGCTCCGTCAGTTCACTCATCAACACAGGGGTTACACTCTCAACTTCGATCGTGCAGAAATAGACCCCGTCTTCATAGCGACTCACGCTGAGCAACTCTCCTTTCTCGAAGTGAGACTCGCTGCTATCACGGATCGTGATGGTTTTCTTACCTGACAAAATATCAGCTTCAAAACGACGGTAAAATGTTATCTCACGTTTCATTCTAGATCCAGAAAAGTAAATAATATGTGAACTAAAACACTAGGCGGCGTTATCAATCGCAACTTTTACCTTTTTAGGCGTATTTTTTTCTTCGTCGCCTGCTTTTAGCGATTCAAGAGAGTTACCACGCAGCAGCAACGAAAGCTGATCTTTATGCTCTGCAAGGTAAAAACTGAGCGATTCCAAAACGCTGTCTTCTAAATCAACAGATGAATCCGCCAGCCACTCACTTAAATTGTCTGCCAGATCCAGCATCTTATCGTAAGCATCGGCTTCTTTTTTACTGGCAAAGGTCATTTTTTCTACTCCATCACGAACTACCACGTACTGAATTTCAACGCTCATAAACCACTCCGAAATACTGTATATAATATCAGTATGTTTATTTTTATCTCTTTCTGCAAAATTGACAACGATTAAAAGTGACGTTTAGACATAAATGTTTAGAAATAGTAGAACATCGCCACTCGCTGAATAAGCCCTGCACTGCGTTCTTCCAGCAACGCGCGTTCTAAGAAAGGAAATTGCTCATCCCCCACCAGCGTAAAGCCGACTTTCTGATAGAAAGGCGCATTCCAAGGTAAATCTAGAAACGTTGTCAGTCCTACGCCGCTGAAACCACGCTGGCGAGCTGCAACTAAAGCGTGATCAACCAGATAGTGCCCGATTCCGCGCTGGCTGAATGCGGGTAGCACATTCACCTCAGCTAAATGAGCGAATTCACCGATAACCTCGAGCATGACAAAGCCAATAGGTTTCTCATTGCGGATGGCTACCCACAGGTTTTGCGCCTCATGTGCCAGCAATAAGCGCTCAGCAGATAGCGTAGCATTGCGTAAAGATTCTGGGAGTCGGTCTGCGGGAAACTGTGCGGCGGCGAGACGTTCCACTTCGGCCAACATCGTAAGATGCTGCAATTCTGCGTACTGGAACGTTATGTTTTCATTAGTCATTGCTTGGTTCTATCCATTCTGAGGCTAAAATGCAAAAAACCCGCACTCGGCGGGTTTTGTCAGCATGATAGTATCAGCTTAATTACAGCGCAATAACATCAGCCGCAGACGGGCCACGTGGGCTGTCCTGAATGGCGAATTCTACCTGCTGGCCTTCAGCCAGAGTTTTGAAGCCGTCACTCTTGATGGCAGAGAAATGGACGAATACATCTTTGGAACCATCAGCTGGAGTGATGAAGCCAAATCCTTTGCTTTCGTTGAACCATTTAACGTGACCAGTTTTCTTGCTCATTTAACTTTCCTTTACTTAAAATTACTTGCCGTTAGGCATGGTAGACCCGTTTACTAACATAACCTAGACGAATCGTGTCCTAACGCTCGGTTAATTAAACGCCCATTTAAGAATAGGCAGAAATATAAGCCGAATCATTAAGCAAACAAAAACGATATGATTACATCAGCATTTCAGGCGTCAGTATTAACGCATAGTTTCATGCTCAGCGCAAATATTTCGTGGCTGATAGCCTTGTTTATAAATACTGTACGTACAGTCTGTTCTAATTCTATATATTGACAAATATTAGCCTATGCAATAATCAGCAACTAAAAAATAAACTGTTAATAATCAACAGAGTAAAAAAACACACAGTGCTTACATTATTTTTTATTAATACGCAAAAACATTCATAAATAAAATAGCGATGTACATCACAAATATAACTTTGATGTCGATAAAACAAACGAACAAGGCTTTGAATAACAGACTGAAATAAACAGCGCGTCGCTGTCATCTTTTTATTACACGAATATATAATAAACACAGGATCCGCAATCAACACTGCGGACCCCCTTCATTATCAGCGAGGAACACGAATTCCACCTTCCACGCCTTTAGGGCTTAGAAGGACTTGCCAGAGTTGGATGTTTCTTGCTCTAAATGCCCCTGCGCACGCATTAAGATAATAAGTGAACATCCGATAGAATCGATCGCTATAGTTGTCTTTAATTTCCGGCCAGCTTTTCTGGAATGCTTCAAACCAAGCCATCAATGTACGGTCATAATCAACGCCAAAATTATGCCAGTCCTCCAGCACGAACAAATCTTCACTGTTCGAAGCAATATGTGCCACCGACGGTAAACAGCCATTCGGGAAGATGTACTTATTGATCCATGGGTCGACGTTCAGGTCAGTCTGATTAGAACCGATGGTGTGGAGCAAGAAAAGCCCATCTGGTTTTAGATTGCGCGCGGCCACTTCGAAATAGGTACGGTAATTTTTTGGCCCCACGTGCTCAAACATCCCAACAGAAGCAATACGGTCAAATTTTTCGTTTAAGTCTCGGTAGTCTTGTAGCAAAATCTCGACATCTAAGCCTGCACAACGTTTTTGCGCCATTTTTTGCTGCTCAGCAGAAATCGTCACCCCTTTCACCGACACACCGTACTCTTTCGCCGCAAACTGTGACAATCCTCCCCAGCCGCAGCCAATGTCCAGTAAGGTCATTCCCGGCTTCAACTGCAGTTTTTCACAGATCATCCGCAATTTTGCCTGCTGAGCCTGCTCCAGCGTTTCTGCATCTTTCCAGTAAGCGCAAGAGTATTGCATATACGGATCGAGCATTCTGCTAAATAGGTCGTTACCCAGATCGTAGTGCTCTTTCCCCACGATCCATGCACGTTTCCGGGTCTGATAATTAAAAATGCGAGCTGAAGCAATTCGTACAATATCACTGAAATGTTTCGGCAAATGCTCATCAAGTTCAGCGGCTAAAATGTGTTGGAAAAAGATATCTAAACGATCACACTCCCACCAACCGTCCATATAGCTCTCGCCAAGCCCCAA
The DNA here is from genome assembly GCF_036648275.1 of Hafnia sp. Classification (NCBI taxonomy): domain Bacteria; kingdom Pseudomonadati; phylum Pseudomonadota; class Gammaproteobacteria; order Enterobacterales; family Hafniaceae; genus Hafnia; species Hafnia sp. The sequence goes on from NZ_JAVXIQ010000022.1 coordinate 21,782, forward strand.
CGACCCCTCTTGCAACACGCGATGAAAGAACTCGGGGTTTTTGACGCGAATATCCTGTGGCCGAGTCCCATTAATTGTAATTCCGGCCTGACTTAGCATTTCCTTTGCAATTCTGTACCAATTGTCTTCTTTTAATTCTGTCTCAACAACACACGTCGAACTCATGGTTCACTTTCTCCCCTATACCGCGCTAACCCTCCAGCTGCACGGCTATTGCTGTTTTAATTATTCAAAATTCAGTACCAAACAGGGATTCACCCTCGCCGATAGCTGTATTTATCATACAATACATTCATCATACAAATGAAAATTAACTTAATCAACCTGCGATAAGCTGATTGAACTTAGCAACGTATTTTTTTGTCTGTTGCCTGCATCCAACCGAAACTCATATATAAATATAATTAATCTCCGAAATAAATAATTAGCAACATATGTTATTTCACCCCAGTTTGGCTGACCTATCGTGTTCCTCAGACCTGAGCAAAATTGGCAGCCCAACGTTATTTTCATGGTGCGAATTAAATCGAATTACTGACACGCAAACGTTTTCGTATATACTGCAATCGATTTTTTGCAAGCTCATAGGATGATGATTATGTTGTCGATTGGAACTGCGCTCCGCCCACACGCCACTCGCGTCATGCTTTTAGGGTCCGGTGAATTAGGTAAAGAAGTGGCTATCGAATGCCAACGTTTAGGTATTGAAGTTATAGCCGTTGACCGCTATGCCGATGCGCCCGCCATGCAGGTTGCCCACCGTAGCTATGTGATAAACATGCTAGACGCTGAGGCCCTTAAAGAATTGGTCGAGCGTGAGCGTCCAGATTTTATCGTGCCAGAAATTGAAGCTATCGCCACATCGATGCTGGTTGCGTTGGAAAACGACGGACAAAAAGTCGTCCCATGTGCCCGAGCGACCCAGCTCACCATGAATCGCGAAGGCATCCGTCGTCTGGCGGCTGAAACACTAGAATTGCCCACCTCTCCTTATCGTTTTGCCGAAACAGAGGACGAATTCAACGCAGCTACGCAAGAAATTGGTCTGCCGTGCATTATCAAACCCGTGATGAGCTCATCCGGCAAAGGCCAAAGTTTGATTCGCCATGCCGATGAAATGGCTAGCGCGTGGCAATATGCCCAGTCTGGTGGCCGTTCGGGTCAAGGGAAAGTGATTGTTGAAGGTCTGGTGAAATTTGATTTTGAGATCACCTTACTCACCATTAATGCCTGTGATGGTTTACATTTCTGTGCGCCAATTGGTCATCGTCAACAAGACGGCGACTACCGCGAATCATGGCAGCCTCGGGCGATGAGCGACAACGCACTCGCGAAAGCTCAGGAGATCGCGGGTAAAGTCGTCACGGCTTTGGGTGGCTATGGACTATTTGGCGTTGAGCTATTTGTTTGTGGCGACGATGTCATTTTCAGCGAAGTCTCTCCACGCCCACACGATACTGGCATGGTAACGCTGATTTCTCAGGATCTGTCAGAGTTTGCGCTGCACGTTCGTGCGTTTCTTGGTTTACCTATCGGTAATATTCGCCAATTTGGCCCTAGCGCCTCTGCGGTGATCCTGCCACGTTTGCACAGCAACGATGTTGTCTTCGAAAACGTGAAACAGGCACTCAAGCCACAAACGCAGTTAAGATTGTTTGGCAAACCAGAAATCGACGGCACCCGCCGTTTAGGCGTTGCGTTAGCGTATGAAGAGACGATTGATAAAGCGATTGCACTTGCCAAGCAAGTCAGCGGTTGTGTGGTAGTGAAAGGATAAAACATCAGGGCGCGGAAACTCTCCGCGCCGCTTCATTACTGACTATTCTTCGTTTTGACTTTCGTTTTCGTTTTCATCTTCATCATCAAATGAGACTTTGATATGGTCGCCAGTGTGGTTAGCACGGATTTCCGCTGCGACTAAAGCAATGGCTTCGCCGCTGCTCATCCCTTGCTCCATCAGTTTATGAATGCGATCGGCAGCCTCTTGCTGTTCTGTATGTGATAACGCTGGCATTCCGCTGTTCATCAATAACTCCTGCTGCTGAATGGTAATACGGGGGCAAGAGTATAGCTGCAAACCGCGCACAAGCCTAGATAATGCAGGGGCATTTATCCGCTAATCTTGCCTGTAATTTATGATAGTCTTATCTTTGTCATATCAACATCGACGTTGAACCAAAATATCTGCATACCTATAAAAGTGATCTCTCGTCCATGACTGCCATAACCTCTTCACCTGCTGCACTATCGCGTATTGATTTAGACTATACACCGGATGCCATGCTGGATTATTTTGCTCCGCTCGCGCAGCAACCTTGGGCAATGCTGCTGTATTCCGGCGGCGCTAATCATCCCCATAATCGGTTTGATATTTTAGTCGCCCAACCGTTGCTAACCTTAACCACCCGAGGGCATCAAACTGCCATCGCCGAAAACGGCAATATACGTTTTAGCGAGCAAGATCCTCTGCGTTTGGTTCAAGCGGAGCTATCGCGTTTGCTTCCAGCGATGTCAGAACAAGCCGATACCCCGTTTTGCGGTGGTGCCGTCGGTCTCTGGGGTTACGATCTTGGCCGACGTTTTGAAACCCTACCTGAACGAGCCGCTGCCGATTTATCAACGCCGGATATGGCCGTGGGAATTTATGATTGGGCATTGGTTGCCGACCACAAATTAAAACGCTTAACCTTATTCGTTCATGGCGACGCTCAATCACGCCTTGCGTGGTTGGCCGCTCAGGTCAAAACGCCGCAGCCTTCTCGTTTCCAGTTAACGTCATCTTGGCAAGCCAATTTAACCCAGGAAGAATATAGCCAGCGATTTGCCCGCATTCATGATTATCTTCATGCGGGCGACTGCTACCAGATTAACTTGACCCAACGCTTCAGCGCGAGCTACCAAGGTGATGAGTGGCAGGCTTTTTTACGCTTGAATGAGCAAAATAAAGCCCCGTTTTCAGCGTTTGTACGCTTATCTGAAAGCGCCATTTTAAGCGTATCGCCCGAGCGTTTTTTACAGCTGGAACAGAAAAATATCTCAACGCGCCCCATTAAAGGTACGTTGCCACGCTTAGCCGACCCTCTAGCCGACCAGTTACAGGCCAAGAAACTGGCAAGCTCACGTAAAGATCAGGCAGAAAACCTGATGATTGTCGATCTCATGCGCAATGACGTCGGACGCGTCGCTCAAGCGGGCAGCGTGCGCGTTCCAGAGCTCTTTGTTGTGGAGCCCTTCCCCGCGGTACATCATTTGGTAAGCACGATCACCGCAACGCTGCCAAACAATCTCGATGCAACAGATCTACTACGCGCGTGTTTCCCCGGCGGTTCAATCACCGGAGCGCCAAAAATTCGCGCCATGCATATAATTGAAGAATTAGAGCCTCAGCGACGTAATGTCTACTGCGGCAGTATTGGCTACATAAGCTGCTGTGGAAATATGGATACCAGTATCACCATACGCACGCTGTTGGCTGAGGATAGCAAGATCCACTGTTGGGCTGGCGGTGGCATAGTTGCTGACAGTCAAGTCGATGCGGAATACCAAGAAACCTTCGACAAAGTCGGGAAAATTTTGCCGATCCTTGGCGACGTAGAGGTGTCAGCATGATGCGGCTTTCTCCTGAACTCACCGAGTTTGTGGCGCGCTTTCAGTTGCAGGCTCCCATCCAAACAAATGAAGGTCATAATCTGCGCCAAGCTGCCGTTCTGATCCCTATTGTTAATCGCCCGGAGCCGACGCTGTTGCTAACTCAGCGTTCAAGCCATCTGCGTAAACATGCTGGGCAGGTGGCTTTTCCGGGAGGTGCTGCGGATGCAACCGACGGCTCTTTGATTGCGACGGCATTACGCGAGGCTCAGGAAGAGATCGCGCTACCTCCCGAGAGCGTTCACATTATCGGACAGCTACCGGCGGTAGATAGCATCACTGGCTTTCGGGTTACTCCCGTGGTTGGACTTTTGCCTCCCAGTATCACCCCTATCGCCAGTGAAGACGAAGTAGCTGCCGTTTTCGAAATGCCGCTGCGGGAAGCGCTCGCCCTTTCCCGATATCATCCGCTAGATATACACCGCGGCGGATATAGCCACCGAGTCTACCTGTCTTGGTATGAGCATTTTTTTGTTTGGGGTATGACGGCCGCAATTATTCGCCGACTGGCTCAGCAGATCCACGTTTAGCCAGCCCTAACTAATCATCAAACAAACTAATCCGATATCTCAACAATAGGGTTAGTTTATTCCCTCATCGACATGGATTAGAGATTCCTCGATCCCTATCACTCTCTTTTTTCTGTTATCCGCTAAAGTAAACCCTACAAACCTTGGTAAATACGGGTAAATTCGTGGCCCATTACTTGATTTATCTGGCATATGTCGCAATATCATAGATAAGCCACTATGAATTAGCCTGTTTGTAGTGACAGATATTTCAGTCAGATTATCTTTTCACAGGTAGGAAAATGCCGAACCAGTGCAGGTTATTTGTCGCATAAATCGGCGTACAGACCTCACCCGATGTAGGGTTAATCAATTTTTTTGCGTTTGTTGTAGATAAATTGAAGGATTGAACGTGCGTCACCCGTTAAGTTCGGCTATTGTTGGCGCGCTTTAGTCATGGCGTGAGCAATATGCGAATTCTTACATTAAATTTTATAATGTGAAACTGCTTCCACGGCAGCAAGCGCATTGAACGTTAAAGCAAACAGCACCAGAAAAAACACCACGGACTAACGGTGGCAAATCCGTTTTCCGCAGTCTAATAACTTTTATATAAAGACAGTATTTCACGAAGCGCGGCTACGTGTTTCTGAAAGCAATGTCTACTAAGGAGTCCCAACGTGATTAGCGTTTTCGACATGTTTAAGATCGGTATCGGCCCTTCCAGTTCACATACCGTGGGCCCGATGAAAGCCGGCAAACAGTTTGTCGACGATCTGATTGATAAAGGGTTGCTACCTTCTGTCACGCGCATTTCCGTCGATGTTTATGGTTCTCTCTCCCTCACCGGTAAAGGCCATCACACTGATATTGCTATCATCATGGGACTCGCAGGCAACATGCCTGATACCGTGGATATCGATGCAATTCCGGGTTTTATTCGCGACGTAGAGCAACGTCAGCGCCTGCTGTTGGCTCATGGCCAGCATGAGGTTGATTTCCCACGCGAAGGCGGGATTAACTTCCGTAGCGATAACCTATCGCTGCATGAAAACGGCATGCAAATCCATGCATTTGCAGGCGAAAAATTGCTGTATAGCAAAACTTATTATTCTATCGGCGGCGGCTTCATCGTTGACGAAGAGCACTTTGGTAAAGATAGCGCGGGCGGCGTGACGGTGCCTTACCCGTTCCACTCCGCGCAAGAGTTGCTGGATCATTGCAAAGAGACTGGGTTGTCTATCAGCGGTCTCGTTATGCAAAACGAACTCGCTCTGCATACCAAAGATGAAGTTTATGCTTATTTTGGCGACGTTTGGGCAACCATGCAGGCCTGTATCGACCGTGGTTTAAATACTGAAGGTCTTCTGCCTGGTCCACTGCGTGTACCGCGCCGTGCATCAGCATTACGCCGTATGCTCGTCACCACCGACAAATATGATAAAGATCCGATGACGGTGATCGACTGGGTGAACATGTTTGCCTTAGCGGTTAACGAAGAAAACGCCGCCGGTGGCCGTGTTGTTACTGCGCCAACCAACGGTGCATGTGGCATTGTCCCTGCCGTACTGGCCTACTATGACCACTTTATCGAACCCGTTACACCAGACGTTTTCGTGCGCTACTTCTTGGCGTCCGGCGCGGTGGGTGCTCTGTACAAAATGAATGCGTCAATCTCCGGTGCTGAAGTAGGTTGTCAGGGTGAAGTCGGTGTAGCCTGTTCGATGGCCGCAGCGGGTCTGACAGAATTGATGGGCGGCAGCCCTGAGCAAGTGTGTATCGCGGCAGAAATTGGCATGGAGCACAACTTGGGCTTAACCTGCGACCCGGTTGCGGGTCAGGTACAAGTGCCTTGCATTGAACGTAACGCCATTGCTTCGGTGAAAGCCATCAACTCTTCACGTATGGCGCTGCAACGTACCTCAGAACCGCGTGTTTCGTTGGATAAAGTCATCGAAACCATGTACGAAACCGGTAAAGATATGAACGCGAAATATCGTGAAACTTCGCGTGGCGGCTTGGCGATTAAAGTTCAGTGTGATTAAGCCGTAGCTAAACTCGCGCAATGGCTAATGCCATTTAGATTGCGTCGATAAGCCTAAAGCCCTAAGCGTGCTATCAGTCAAACTGATAACGGCTTGGGGCTTTTTCATTCCTACAAAAACTTACTAAGCAAACTCTCGCCAAAATGCCTCCGGCGTCAAACCACCAAGTTTTTTCTGTGGCCAGCGGTGATTATACTGTTCGCATATCTGCTGTAGATAATCATCAAGGCCAATATCCCCGACGGCAGGAATGAGCTCACTTAAGAAGCACTCCAGTCGTAGCGTAATATCAGCGGTGTCGCTTGCTCTTAGCGTCAATGGTAACCCATGTTCAGCGCTCCATTGCTGTAATGGATGATCGGGCGACAATTCATTACCAAATAGCTTCTTATTTTCAGTCTCAACAGATTGTATATCAGCCGGCGTGATCTTCATCATCGCTTCTAGCCAATGCACCACCAACGTTGGAGATGCCCCCGCGTAAGCACGTGCGGCTATCCAGCCGCTCACTTCCTCTTGCGCCCACAGAATATGATGTTCACCGCCGTCTTCAGGCAGCAAACTCACACGCTGATAGAATAAACGCAGCTTCCCTACGTTCATTCCGGCCTTTACCGCTTTTTTGCCGCGCAGCTCTCGCGCCTCTAGCACGTTCATATGTGCCAATTCTGCACGCCGCATATAGCGGTCTAAACCCGCACGAGAAACACTTTGCTGCATCCCTGAATTAACCAACGTAACCAGCTCATCGAGTGGGATCATCAGCTTTTGTCTCAGCCAGTTGATCAGCATGCTTTGTTCTGGTCTCAATACCTTGTGCACATTTTTAGGTGCCGTATGTTGATCGGCAACGCTTTGCCGCTGACGCCAGCGACGCACCGTCGCAACCGAAATGCCAAGCTCTTGTGCGAGCACCCGATCGCTCTTGTCAGACTGCTGGATATACCGTCGAACTCTGGGGGTTGTTGTCGCGTTAGCGTGTAGCTTTATTTCCATTTCAGACCTCCTCGAACGATCGAATCAATGATATCCAATCATGTGAGACTTGTTTGTTGTAACCGTCACATTGTGAACTAACGCAACTTTATCATCACCTCATTCACACATAATCGCCGCATTAAGATCCCGTTACTTCATCATTAAAAGCAATTTACGGAGTTCTCTATGAGCAACGTTTTAGGATTTCTTGAAGCGAAACTGATGCCACTGGCGGCCAAGGCTGCACAGCAGCGGCATCTGTGTGCAATACGTGGCGCTTACGTTTCATTCATGCCATTTATCATTGTCGGCTCCGTTTTACTGATCATTTCGTCATTTCCAAGCCAAAGCTATCAACAGTTTATGACCGGCATGTTTGGCGCAACATGGAGCAACATCGTTGAAATCCCGTTTAACGCTGTCTTCTCAACCATGTCGCTGTTCATCAGTTTTCTGGTCGCCTATCGACTAGCGGAACACTATGAAGAAGACCGCGTATCCTGCGGCATTTTGGCTCTGGTTTCTTTTCTGATCCTGACGCCTTTCATTAAGGTAGAGGCGCTCGGCAATATTACCGTGGTTCCCACCGAGTGGATCGGCAGTAAGGGGCTGTTTGTTGCCATGATCGGTTCACTGCTATGGACCGAGCTGTTCTGCTTCTTAAAGCGCAAAAAACTGGTTATCAAAATGCCGGAAGGCGTACCACCGGCGGTACAGGAATCCTTTGCTGCATTAATACCGGCGCTGGTCGTGATCGTACTGGTGTTAGCCATTCGCATCGTTTTCGAGCATACGCATTACGAAACCATTCATCAGTTCATCTACCAAGTGGTTGCTACACCGGTGCGCCATTTTGGCACCTCCTATGTTGGCGCGCTGCTAACGGTGCTTTCGATCACCATACTATGGTCGGTTGGGATTAACTCCGGTTCAATGGTGAACGGCATTATTCGCCCACTATGGATGGAAAACCAAACCGACAACATTGCGGCCATTCAGGCTGGTGTCACACCGCCGCACATTATTACCGAGCAGTTTTTCGATATGGTCTGGATGGGTGGCGCGGGGGCGACGCTCTCGCTGGTCATCGCCATGCTCTTCTTTGCCCGCAGCAAAAGTATGCGTGAGGTTGCTCGATTAGGCGCTGGTGCCTCGGTATTTAACATCAATGAGCCGATCCTGTTTGGCCTGCCTATCATCATGAATCCGATCATGCTGATCCCGTTTAACTTGGTTCCCTTGGTTCTGGTGACCGTTCAATACATCGCCATGAAAATCGGCATGGTTGCCGTTACCACCGGCGTGTTTATTCCTTGGACTCTACCGCCGGTCATCAGCGGGTTTATCGTCACCGGTCATATCAGCGGTAGCCTGATGCAAATCGTCAACCTGCTGATTGGCGCCATGCTGTATCTGCCCTTCCTACGCATTCTGGATAAACAATATTGCGTTGCTGAAAAACAATAGATTATGTCTGTTATACAAAGAATTAGGAGCTTTACATGTGGGGAATGATCGCAACATGGCGCATGGCGCTAGAAGGCATCACACACGCCAGCACCCTGCTGGAGAAGGGGGAACGATCAGCCAAAGCCGTGGTCAATGCCGTTGCCGACGTTGAGGATTTTCCATTTTATAAATCCGTAGGCTATGGTGGTTTGCCCAGCGAAAACGGTGAAGTTGAATTAGACGCCGCTTTCATGGATGGCGATACCTTAGCGTTCGGCGCCGTGGGTAATTTGGTTGATATCGCCAACCCCATTCGCGTGGCCCATGCGCTGAGTCGAGAGCGATTCAATAGTTTGCTGGTTGGCGTTGGTGCGCGTGAATGGGCGCTTAGTCAGGGATTTGCCGAAAAAACCATGCTCACCGAGCGCGCCATGCAACACTATCGCAAGCGCTGTCGCGAAACTATCGATCAGGGACTTAGCCCCTACGATGGCCATGACACCGTCGGCATGATTGGTCTGGATACCCGTGGTTCGATGAGTGTGGCAACGTCCACCAGCGGTTTATTCATGAAACGCCGCGGCAGATTAGGCGATTCCCCTATTATTGGTTCCGGATTCTACTGTGATAGCCAAATTGGTGCGGCAACCGCCACCGGCGTTGGCGAAGATTTGATGAAAGGCTGTACCAGCTACGAGATCGTGCGACGCATGGAAGGCGGAATGACACCACAGGACGCCGCTGACTCGGTGATATTTGAGCTCGAAGACAAACTCATGGCGCGCTTTGGTCGCGTGGGGGATTTGTCAGTCGTCTGCATGAACAAACTGGGTGAGTTTGGTGTCTCCACCAATATCAAAACATTTTCATTTGTTGTCGCCACACGCGATCTTCCCCCTACCGTTTACCTCGCCGAGCGTCAATCCGACCGCACCCACTATATCCCTGCCGATGATGCATGGATGAATGACTATGCGGCGCGGATCCGCGCACCTATCGGAGAACCTCAATATGATTAAGTCTCAGATAATAAACGCGGCCTCACATGGCGCGTTATCTAATCAGGATAGTCACCTGATTTCATTTGCTGACAGCGCGCTGTTAACACAAGCCGAAATCAATGCTTCGCTATTATCGGCTCTGCAAAAAGACGCGGTAAACTCCGTTGCCGATTGTGCCTACGGTTGTGCCCCCTTTGGTCGAGTGACGTTATTACCCGAAGATCATTGGTTAGATTCGACGACCTATAAGCTCCATGCCGCGCTACGCCCTCTGTTACGTAAAACGGCATGCAGCGAACTTATTATTGATTGCAGCCTGTGGGATACCAATAAAAGTGCACACCGTGCCATGCTCTCTTCACTGTTGATCTTCTTGTTTAATCTGGATTATCAACTGAGCGATTTAGGGCTCAAAACGCGCACTGAGCCTACGGTTCGGATTAAACACATCTCCCTTTGCTGTCAGCCACAAGATCACGCTGCGGTAGAGAAAATACGCCGTCAGGCTGAAGCATCCGCCATAGGCATGATCGCCGCTCGACGTATCGCAGACGTTCCCAGCGATACATGCACGCCTGAATTTGTGGTAACGGAAATAGAGAAAATCATCGCGCCGCATCGAACGCTACGCTGTGAAATTTTGGAAGAAGCACAGATTGAACGCCAAGGTTTGGGTCTGTTACATGCGGTGGGCAAAGGTGCCGCCAACCCTCCGCGGCTGATGATTCTACGCTATGAAGGCCGCGCTGACGGGCCATTCAGCGCCTATGTAGGTAAGGGAATTACCTTCGATACCGGTGGGCTGTGGCTCAAAGGCGGCGAAGGCATGTACACCATGAAATATGACATGTGCGGTGCCGCCAACGTCTTAGGATTACTGCTGGCAGCCGCCGAAATGAAGCTGCCAGTACGCCTGATTGGCGTCTTGGCACTAGCTGAAAATATGATAGGGCCAGAAGCTATGCGCCCAGGTGACGTTGTCACAAGTTATGCGGGGCTTAGTGTTGAAATTAACAACACCGACGCAGAGGGACGACTGGTTTTAGCCGATGCCATTGCTTATGCCAGCAAACTCACATTAGACGATCAGCAGCCGCAGTACATCATCGATATGGCGACGCTAACCGGTGCCGTCGTCAAAGCTCTGGGCTACGACCTCAGCGGGTTATGGAGCCAAGATCCTGAACTCAGTCACAGCCTCATTCAAGCAGGACTACACGCACACGATGAGGTGTGGCCACTACCGCTCGACCCGCGCTTTGCGCCACAGGTTGAAAGCGCTATTGCCGATGTTTGCAATACCCCGACTAACAACGCCGCCATCAGCACGTCGGCGGCTTATTTCCTGAGCCGTTTCTGCCCAGCAGATATCCCTTGGGCGCACCTCGATATTAGTGGAACCGCGCTGTGGCGCGAAGGTGGCCGAAGCGTCGCCTCTGGACGCCCTATCCCTCTTTTAATGCAGCATTTGATAGAAGATTTGGAGAAATAACATGAAAAAAATTCTGTTGGTTTGTGATCTTGGTATGTCGACCAGTTTGATGGTTAAGAAAATGCTGGAGTCAGCTAAAGTACGCGGCATCGACGCTGAAATTTGTGCAAAATCAGTCCGTGATTACAAGACCTGTGCTGCTGATTTTGACGTCGCCTTATTAGGCCCACAGATCCGCTATAAGCTGCCTGAATGCGAAAAAATCGCTCAGGAGCACGGCAAGAAAATCGCCTGTATCGATATGATGGCCTACGGCACCATGAAAGGCGATAAGGTACTCGATCAGGCCTTAGCATTGATTGAAGAGGCTTAAGCATGGATCTCGAAAATGAAGTGATGGAGCTCATTGCAAACTCAGGTTATGCACGTAGCTTAGTTTTTCAGGCCATTCGCTGCGCTCGTGAAGAAAAAGATTTTGCTCAGGCCGAAATCTACATGCAGCAGGCACAAGAGGCATTATCTTCAGCCCATCACGTGCAAACCAAACTGATCGAAATGGATGAGGGAACAGGAAAAATCCCTGTGCATTTGGTGATGGTTCACGCGCAAGATCATCTAATGAATGCCATTATGTTGATGGAATTAGGCCGTGAAATTATCGCCCTGCACCAACAATTCGCGCACTAAATGAACATCCCCCTTACTAAAAGTAAGGGGGGTTTAAGCCTGTGTCTGAAAAATTTATTAATATTACTGACGTATTTCATAAAAAAACACGCCACTCTCGATTCGGAATTTTCTCTAAGTCTGTATAGAAAACAGTAAGTTCTGCGTAGATAAATCCTAATTTAGCCGTTTTTTAATCACGTAACGGTTTTATTATCTTTACAATATCGACCTCTCATTGATATTTACGCTACTATCCATCCACATTTTCTTTTCAATAGCTACACTTACGCAAAGAGTGAACAATTCATTGACTGTATGTTGGCTAGGATTTTCCTGTCAAAGGATGCTTGATGCGCTTCTCGAAGGTGGCAGTTAAAAAGTATCGCTTGTACCGTTTACTGCTCGCCGCTGGAGCAGGATTGTTTGCTTTTGCTATTTCCATGGGTGGACGCTACAGCCAAGAGCTAGATACCGTACACACCGCGCAGCATAAGGCCGCCCTCTCTGCCGTACAACAAATCGACCGCCTGCTTAACTCAGCCAATGAAATTTCAACCACCCACAACGAACTGGTCAACAGCAGTTGTCCTCAGGCTCAGCCACGTTTGCTAAACATGTCAGTTCAGTTACAGACCGTACGGGCTATTTTGTTGGTTAAAAATGACGTTATTTTTTGCTCTAGCCTGTTCGGCCACCGCGACTATCAGCTCGAAGTGATGTTCCCCACCTTTGCTAAGCCCGGTCATAACCTGATGCTTAAAGCCGCATTGTTGGTTAAACGTGGAAGCCCTACGTTGCTTTTTTGGGTGCCAACTCGCACTGATCCTCACAGCGGCATGATTCACGTGTTTCATATCGCCATGTTGTCGAGCTTCATTCTTGAGCCGCAAAAGCCCTATGTGAATTACATGGCACTCAACGTTGAAGGACAGACGTTGATTTATGGGCAAGAGATGATTCGCCAAACGCGAGATATCACGGATAAACCCAGCGTCGCGCTGAATTCTGGTCAATATGCTTATTCCGTTGGGGTTTTCTCCGATCCTGATTGGCAGCTCGCGCTACGCTCGCTTCCTCAGCACATTCCACTTTCGCTGTTGGTCTTTTTACTCGCCGGTATTATTGTCTTTATGGTTTCGGCTAACCGGATGAATTTGGCCTATCACATTTCTTCGGCGATCCAGCGTAAGCAATTCCAACTTTATTGCCAGCCGATTATCCAAAGCCAGAGTGGCGAATGTGACGGAGTGGAGATCCTGCTGCGTTGGTATGATGAGCGCCAAGGTTGGATCTCACCGGATATCTTTATTCCTCTGGCCGAGCAGCATGGGTTAGTACAATCGCTCACACGACACCTTCTGTATACGCTGGAACAAAACAAGCACCTGTTTCCACAATCGCCTGATTTTTATATCAGTATTAATATTGCCGCCGAACATTTTGCTCAAGGCCAGCTTGCGCGCGATCTGCATAAACTGTGGTATCAATTTAATCCCGCAACAAAGCTTATGCTAGAACTCACAGAACGCTCGGAATTGCAGCCAGCGGATTATACCCAGCTAGCCCAGCTGCGCGCGATGGGGGCATCTCTCGCGCTGGATGATTTTGGCACGGGGCATAGTTCATTGAGTTACCTGCAAAACCTGCACCCCGACGTGTTGAAAATTGATAAGACGTTCTGCGCAACCATTGGTACAGACGCCATCAATGCCAAAGTGCTCGGCAGCATTGTTGCGTTGGGCAAAGAGCTCAAATTGAAGCTCATCGTTGAAGGGGTTGAGACTCGCCAGCAGGCTGATTATCTGCGCCAATTAGGCGTTTGTGCGATGCAGGGATTTTACTTTGCACGTCCGATGCCGATTGCAGAGTTTCCACAGTGGTTGGCTCAGCAATATGCCAAACCGAAGCAGGATGATTGATTACGTTATTAAACTTCCCTCCCGTTTGGGAGGGAAGTATTAACGGTAACTAGGAACGATTGTTATTAACGGCTGTTATTCCTCTTCGTGCTCATCAGGCATTTTAATGCGCTCAATGTGAATCAGCTCAATGCGGTAGTCTTTAACTTCCATAACTTGGAAGCGGAGACCGTGCAGCTCTAATTTCTCGCCGGCCTGCGGCATCTGATCGAAATGAGCCAACAGCAAACCGGCCACCGAAGCACAATCTGAGGAAGACTCGCTGACTAAGCCATCCCAGCCCAGCATCTGCTCCAAGGTATGAAGATCGGTACCGCCTTTTACTAACCAGCCATTTTCCTGTTTGATGACATCAAGCGTTTCATCTTCATCTGGGAATTCACCCGCAATCGCTTCTAATACGTCCAGCGGCGTCACTAAACCTTGAACCATACCGAATTCGTCGCTCACGATGACTAAACGCCCTTTTGCCTGACGCAATACATCTAGCACGTTAATTACGTCCAAACTTTCCAGCACCACTATCGGCGCGCTTTTCGCGGCATATTCAGCCACGGAGATCCCTTCGTCCAACGCCACCAGCAGATCTTTGGCGCGGACAATACCAATCAACTGGTCTAATTCACCATCACAAACAGGGAACAGGCTATGAGGCGTTTCCAGGAGCTGGCTGCGAATTTCCTGCGGCGTGCGCTGGCAATCTATCCAAGTTATTTCATTACGCGGCGTCATGATAGTACGCAAAGATCGTGAAGCCAGCGTCAGCACGCCGCTAATCATGTAGCGCTCTTCGGCGGCAAAAGTCTCTTCTTCTTTGGTGGCGACCACGTCTTCGCTACGGTGCCCATTTTGCTTATCTTTCTTACCGCCCATCATGCTAATGATGGCCTCGGCAGTACGCTGGCGCATTGGGAGACGACGCTCGTGTTTGATGTGGTTACGACGCGCAATTTGGTTAAACATTTCGATAAGAATTGAGAAACCGATCGCCGCATACAGATAACCTTTCGGAATATGCAAGCCGAAACCTTCTGCCAACAAACTCAAACCAATCATCAGTAGGAAGCTTAAACATAGCACCACGACGGTAGGATGTTCGTTCACAAAGTTGGTAAGTGGCTTAGAAGCCAGCAGCATAATCGCCATTGCAATCACAACCGCACACATCATCACCGGCAAGCTATCGACCATGCCCACGGCCGTAATCACCGCATCAAGCGAGAACACCGCGTCAAGAATGACGATCTGCACCACCACCGACCAGAAACTGGCATATCCACGGTTGTTCACCTCATGGGTCTGCCCTTCCAGCCGTTCATGTAACTCCATGGTGGCTTTAAACAGGAGGAACAGCCCCCCGACCAGCAAGATTAAATCTCGCCCTGAAAAGCTAAAATCACCTACGCTAAATAACGGACGGGTTAGCGTTACCATCCAAGAGATGACGGACAACAGCCCCAATCGCATCAGCAGCGCCAAAGAAAGGCCAATAATACGCGCCTTATCTCGCTGCTTCGGCGGTAGCTTGTCTGCCAAAATCGCAATGAATACCAGATTATCTATGCCCAGAACAATTTCGAGAACCACCAGCGTGAGTAAACCCACCCAAATTGACGGATCGAGTAAAAATTCCATGTTTTATTCCGCGTTAATGTGAAAAGAGAATTGTTGAACGGCAACAGGATCTTGCTGTACACGACGTTTCAGCCCGTTTGTAAACTGGCTAAAACCAAGATTTGATTCCCAAAGACCTGCAATAAAACGCAAAACATGAGGAAAACATGCATTCAGCAAAGACAAGCCACGGAACAAAACATCACCGGGCATAAAGAATAGTGTAGAGAATAGCGAAGAAATTAAAGGGCGTCGGGGACGGTCCATACGGTGGGTTAAACCCAATACTCCTGACAGTTATAAGAAACTTTATGCTAACAAGAAATAAAGCTATCCAAAAGAGCATCAGCGCACACATTTTGTCATTTTTTGTCAATACTCTGTTACTCATATTGCGCACAAATCCAGCATCTAAATATTTCTTATAATTTACATGTGCTAATAGCAGATGGTCGTCACATAAATTATTTTTTTACTGACTAAAATAAATCTCGCTAAAGAAGATTTGGGATTTTTCGCCTGAATCGATTCATGAAGCTAACTGATTGATACTTAAGATACTTAGCATTCATCAGTGAGATCCAAGAATTATTTGGCGAGCAGTTACTCCACAAGGACGTATCTACAAACGGTTTTTTGACTTAATTCCATGCTGAGAAAGTGAGTTATTTCACACCGTAAAAGCATGCTAGCAAGTAGAGAGGAGGTAGCGAGTGAGTATTGCTATTATCATCGGCACTCACGGGGCAGCGGCTGAGCAATTGCTCAAAACCGCAGAAATGCTGCTAGGCGAACAAAGCAACGTCGCCTACATCGATTTCGTTCCCGGTGAAAATGCTGAAACGTTAATTGAAAAGTACAACGAGAGATTGACCCATCTGGATACCAGCAAGGGCGTGATCTTCTTGGTTGATACTTGGGGCGGAAGTCCTTTCAACGCGGCAAGCCGTATTGTCACGGACAAAGAGCACTATGAAGTCATTACCGGCGTCAACGTTCCGATGCTGGTAGAAACGTTCATGGCTCGCGACGATGACCCTAGCTTTGACGAGTTGGTTGCATTAGCGCTGGAAACAGGCCGTGAAGGCGTCCGAGCTCTGCGTGCAAAAGAACCTGAAGCTGCCAAACCACAGCCAAAACCGGCTGCGCCAAAAGCACCTCAGGCTCCAATGAGCCCAGAAGACCATATGAAGATCGGTTTAGCACGTATTGATGACCGTTTGATTCATGGTCAGGTTGCTACTCGCTGGACAAAAGAAACTAACGTGAGCCGCATCATCGTTGTCAGTGATGAAGTTGCAGCTGACCACGTTCGCTCCACCCTGCTAAAACAGGTTGCTCCTCCAGGCGTTACCGCTCACGTGGTTGACGTCGAAAAAATGATCCGTGTTTACAACAACCCAGCTTACGGCCGCGACCGTGTCATGCTGCTTTTCACTAACCCAACCGACGTGGTTCGTTTAGTTGAAAACGGTGTGAACATCACGACTGTAAACATCGGTGGTATGGCGTTCCGTCAGGGCAAAACCCAGATCACCAACGCAGTATCCGTAGACGAGAAAGACATCGAAGCATTCAAAAAACTGGATGCACGCGGCATTGAATTGGAAGTCCGTAAGGTCTCCAGCGATAGTCGTCTGAAGATGATGGAATTAATCAATAAAATGAACTAACGCTGAATCGCGCACTTGCCGGTTCGTGTTTTTAAACTCAGCTCTTTGGTTAGAGGAGAAGTGCAATGGAGATTACAACTCTTCAGATTGTACTGATATTTATTGTTGCGTGTATTGCAGGGATGGGCTCCATCCTTGATGAATTCCAGTTTCACCGTCCACTGGTAGCTTGTACCCTGATCGGTATCGTTCTGGGTGACATGAAAACCGGTATTATTATCGGTGGTACTCTGGAAATGATCGCTTTGGGTTGGATGAACATCGGTGCGGCTGTTGCACCCGATGCGGCACTGGCCTCCATCATCTCCACCATTCTGGTTATCGCCGGTGGACAAAGCGTTGGTGCAGGTATCGCACTGGCCATTCCATTGGCAGCAGCAGGTCAGGTTCTGACCATCATCGTTCGTACTATCACCGTGGGCTTCCAGCACGCGGCTGACGGCGCGGCCGAGCGTGGCGACCTGCGTGCGATTAGCGTTCTGCACTGCTCTGCGTTAATTCTGCAAGCAATGCGTATCGCGATCCCTGCGGTTGTTGTTGCAATCTCTGTAGGTACTGATGCTGTTCACACCATGCTGAATGCAATCCCTGAAGTCGTGACCTCTGGTCTGGCTATCGCGGGTGGCATGATCGTCGTTGTTGGTTATGCGATGGTTATCAACATGATGCGTGCTGGCTACCTGATGCCTTTCTTCTATTTAGGTTTCGTTACCGCTGCGTTCACTAACTTCAACCTGGTTGCGTTGGGTGTTCTGGGTCTGATGATGGCTATTCTGTATATCCAGCTCAGTCCTAAATACAACAAATCTCAGGTTGTACAAGTTGCTGCCGGCAATAACGACCTTGATAACGAATTAGACTAGGAAAGGGTGAGAGAAATGGTTGATACAACATCATCAGTTGCAACTCCAAAAACTGAAACGAAACTCACCGCAGGCGATCTGCGCGGCGTATTCCTGCGCTCTAACCTGTTTCAAGGTTCTTGGAACTTTGAACGTATGCAAGCATTGGGTTTCTGTTTCTCCATGGTGCCGGTTATCCGTCGCCTGTACCCAGAGAATACAGATGAACGCAAGCAAGCAATCAAGCGTCATTTAGAATTCTTCAACACACATCCATACGTTGCGGCCCCTATCTTGGGTGTTACAGCGGCAATGGAAGAACAGCGTGCAAACGGCGCTCCGATCGACGATGGTGCCATTAACGGTATCAAAGTCGGTCTGATGGGGCCGTTAGCCGGCGTGGGTGACCCAATATTCTGGGGTACCGTACGTCCTGTATTTGCAGCGTTAGGTGCAGGTATTGCGATGACCGGTAGCCTGTTGGGCCCTATCCTGTTCTTCGTTCTGTTTAACCTGGTTCGCCTGCTGGTTCGTTACTACGGCGTAGCTTACGGTTATAAGAAAGGTGTTGATATCGTTAGCGATATGGGCGGTGGCTTCCTGCAGAAACTGACGGAGGGGGCATCGATCCTAGGTCTGTTTGTTATGGGGGCCTTGGTTAACAAGTGGACGCATGTCAACATTCCACTTGTGGTATCCCGCATCACTGACCAAACCGGTCACACCACGGTAACCACGGTTCAGACCATTCTGGACCAGTTGATGCCAGGCCTGATCCCACTGCTGCTGACCTTCGGCTGTATGTGGCTACTGCGTAAGAAAGTCAACGCACTGTGGATCATTATTGGCTTCTTCTTCATCGGTATCTTCGGCTACTGGATCGGTCTGCTCGGTCTGTAATCGTATGAATAGCCGGATAGGGTTCGCCCTATCCGGCTTTTTTATTTTGTATTTGGAGTATTCATGTCGTTAACTGATATCGCACTGCTGGCTTTTATCCTGCTGTTTATTCTTTACGCCGTCTATGATGAAATCATCATGCCAAGGCGCAAGGGAAAGACACGATTGCAGGTTAATTTAAAACGTCGTAATAAAGCCGACAGTGGAATATTTGTTGGATTGTTAGCCATTCTCGCTTACCAAAATATAACTAATAATGGTTCTCATTTCACCACTTGGTTACTCTTTACTCTGGCAATTATCGCTATCTATGTTTTTTATATTCGCTGGCCAAAAATATTATTTAAAGAAACTGGTTTTTATTACGGTAATGTTTTTATTTTATACAGCCGAATCAAAAATATGAATATGTCTGAAGACGGTTATCTGGTGATTGACTTAGAGAAGCGTAGGTTACTGATTCAAGTCGCTAAAATGGACGATCTGGACTTAATATTGAAGTTTTTCGTTGAGCAGAAATAACGAATAAATCCCGCCATTAATGAGATTCAGTACATTAACTCTGCTATTTGTACTGGATCTCACAAATACGTAAAACGTTATTATTCCTCCGCCACAGTCCACTTAATAATAATTATCATTAGCATTGATTTCCCCTGCAAAATATGCCGTTGTTATTCTCTAAAGAAATAGAGTATGATCGCTCCCGTCAATTTGGGGAGTAGCCGGCGTTCTTGCTGATTAATATTCAGTTTTTGAGCGCGCTCGTGTCAACATACTCGTTCCTAGCATGGAACGTGGTGCGAGCAGCCCGCTTGCTGATTATCAGCATTTAAGCGCGGACAGGCGAGACCATAGACACGTAGCTCCGTCGTATGGTTGGGGGTGGGCTTCGTGTATATGGAACACCCGGCCGAGTATTTTTCATGAATTTATCCGCTACAGTTATCCTCGCTTTCGGCATGTCCATGGACGCTTTCGCTGCGTCAATTGGCAAAGGTGCCGCTCTGCACAAACCTCGTTTCCGTGAAGCATTCCGTACTGGTCTTATTTTTGGTGCCGTAGAAGCGATTACCCCGCTCATTGGTTGGGGAATTGGTTTGCTGGCCAGCAAGTTCATTATGGAATGGGATCACTGGGTCGCTTTTGCCCTGCTCTTCGTGCTCGGCAGCCGTATGGTTTATGAAGGCTGGAAAGGCAATCATGATGAAAATGCAGAACCGGTGCGTCGTCATGGTTTTTGGCTACTCGTCACCACGGCGATTGCAACCAGCTTAGATGCGATGGCTATCGGCGTCGGATTAGCCTTCCTACAGGTCAATATTCTCCATACCGCGATGGCGATTGGTTTAGCCACCATGATTATGGCGACCTTGGGCATGATGATTGGTCGGTTTATTGGCCCGCTGTTGGGCAAGCGCGCAGAGATTTTAGGCGGCCTAGTACTTATCGGTATAGGCTTCTCAATTTTACATGAGCATATCGGCCCGTTCTTCTAATACAGCGACAATGACAATATAAAAAAGCCCGCATCATGCGGGCTTTTTTATATCAATCAGATGCTTAATCACGGCGATATACACGAATAGCAAAATCGGTTTCACACTCAAATTCTGTGCTGCTTCTCAATGCTTCAGCCACATCAGGCGTTGCCCGCCAAGCAAATGGTGTCATTTGCAGCAAATTAGCGGCCTGTTCTCCTGGCAACGTCATAGTATACGCCAGCTGTTGATCATCGATGAGCGTAAATCCTTCAAACGTCTCTGTATTTTCTGCATGCAGCTGCACAGTGTCATAAACTTCTGCTTTAAGCTGATAAAGATGGCGCGGAGCCGGTGACACTGTAACAAGAATGCCTTCAGGAGCAACAACTCGGGCCAGTTCCTCGGCCTTGCAAGGTGCATAGATTCGAATCACGGCATCCATCGAAGCATCGGCGTATGGCAAGCGATGGCTTGAAGCAACACAGAATGACACCGTCGGGTAGCGTTTAGCCGCGTACCGAATAGCCACCTTGGCAATATCCAGTCCGAAAACCGTAATATCCCGCTCACTAAACTGTTTTGCCACTTCAGAGGTGTAATATCCCTCTCCGCAGCCAATATCGAGAATACAGCGGGTTTGAGGCGCCATGTGCACCTTAATCGCATGACAAACGGCGTCACGCAGCGGCTGATAGTAGTTTTGATCCAAAAATGCACGCCGTGCCTGCATCATTTCAGTACTGTCTCCCGGCTGCTTGGAGTGTTTGTGCTGAACAGGCATCAGATTTACGTATCCCTCTTTTGCACAATCAAACTGATGATTATTGGCGCAACGCCACTGATGATCGTTTTTTTCCAGCGGTTGCTGGCAAAGAGGACACTGATAAGGCATTGGATTTTCCGCATACAGACGTTAAAGCGCAACAGTCTAAATAACGCCAGTCAGCGATGCAACCGGCTAAACATGTCCAAGTCACAGCAAAATGCGTTATCCCCTTTTCTATCACACCAATAATCCCTAAGCTGGAGTCCTCAAGTTCGAAAAATGTCTAATAGGACAGCGTATGACAATCTTAGGTTGGCGCAACATCCCTAATATTCGTTATGGGTTCGGTCAAAAAACAGCCTTAATGCCCGTTGTTTTAAGCCCTTATAGGGAAACGATGCCTGAGAAAAAACAGGTGCATGGTGTCCGTGTGGTAGATGTAACTACACCTAATCAGGAGTGCGGAGAATGTGATGCGCTTTATACAAGCCAGCCAAACATCCTGCTGACCATTCTCACCGCTGACTGCCTACCCGTGATTTTCAGCCGCCAAGACGGCAAAGCCATTGCAGTGGCTCATGCAGGCTGGCGTGGGCTCATAGACGGCGTTTTAGAGCAGGTTGCGAAACGTATTTCACAAGATGATGATATTTCACAGTGGATGGCCGCTATTGGCCCTAGCGCAGGGGCATGCTGCTATGAAGTGGATGAGCCGTTGGTCGAGCGGTTTCATCAAGCGCTGACTTATGAGTCAGCATTGATTTCACCCCGCTTCCGACATTTGGATCTCGTGGCTATTGCACAGGCCAAACTTCGTGATCTTGGATTCGCTCATGTCGAAAATCTATCCGAATGCACAATTTGCACCCAAGAACTTCAGCCTGAAGCAATTAACTATTTCCGCTATACCAGTTTTCGACGCAATGCTCATCGGCGCGAACGAGAGCCTGAGCATCCTGGAATCAAAGGCCGTAATCAGTATTCCGGCTTAATCATCCTACCCTAACTCTCTCACCTCAAATTTCAGGCATAAAAAAACCCGCATAAAGCGGGTTTTTAACAGCTGACGCTGTCTTAGATTGCAGTTACGTTAACTGCAGATGGGCCTTTCTGGCCATCTTGGATTTCAAACTCAACGTGCTGACCTTCAGCCAGAGTTTTGAAACCGTTACCCTGGATTGCAGAGAAGTGTACGAACACGTCTTTGCTGCCGTCAGCCGGGGTGATGAAACCGAAACCTTTAGCTTCGTTGAACCACTTTACTTGACCTTTGATCTTAGCCATCTTGAGTATTTCCTTTGGATTGTTTAAACCGCCCTAGGGCGTTAGATAGACAAACTAGAGTCGTTACTGCTTGAGGCACTAAGATAAGAATCGGCAGAGAAGTGGTAGTCAACGCTATGGTTTTTACTCAGAACTTCTTTACTGAAAATGCCACACATATACAGAACTGTACCTCGTTTTACCCAGATGCGTTATCACACACTACGTATTCAATGGCAAGCCATTTTTATCCAGTGAACGACACGTCGCACAGAAATAAAACGGTCGGCGGAAAACTAAGCTAATTTGTGCCAAAAACTGTTGCCACTCGCAGAATTATCTGCTGCATGAAACTGCTTATTTAAGCACCGATTTATGCCGTTCTCCATCTCCTCCGTCGCTACCTTTTTACGCTATTCTGAACGGAGAGTCACCTATTCCGACGATGAAATTAACTAATAATGAGTACGAAAATTGAATGTGTGATGCATAATACGATTCTACGGGGATTTATTGCAGTAACAGCAGGGAGTTTGCTAAAAAATTGTTACATTTCTATCGCATTTTATGACGCGATGGTGCCTCGGTATAGATTGAAACCAGAGACGCGCCGCTTCCCTTCCTTCTCTAGTCCACTAAAAGAACAAACTTTCAGGCTAACATCATGTAGTATCACTGCTTTCTGAGCACAAAAATCCATAATGCCATTAGGCTACCAATGCGAATTTGATAAGTTTTTTGTGTCCACTATTGGCCCATTTCCGATTCAGGAAAATCTGTATTTTTCCTGTTGTTTATACTTCATTCAACTTTGCCCACAATCCTATGATATAATTTATTTCTAACTATAAAATACTTGCTTCGATATAATTCTTCGATCGCGCCTCTCTGCTAAAAGACTTCCCAAACTAATAACAAGATATTACCGAGAATAATAATGAAACTAGTGAAAACAGGTCGCCTGTATATTGGTTGTCTATCGCTATTGGCGCCTGCCGTTGTTTTTGCGCAAACACCAATAACAACCAACGAATCACCTGAGTCACACGCAAAAACGCAGCAAGAAAGCAGTTTTTGGGGCTCGTTTACCGATCAAGTCAAGCAAACTTGGGATGCCGACAATTACGAATTATATGTACCGCTAAACACTTGGCACAACCGCGCCATGTATGACAAAGAAAAAACTGACAGGTACAACGAACGCCCTTGGGGCGCGGGTTTTGGCGTCTATCGTTACGATGAAAACGACAACTGGCATTCATTGTATGCCATGGCGTTTAAAGACTCTCACAATAAAATTGAGCCTATTATCGGCTATGGTTTTGAATGGATGTGGATACCTGGAGACCGCGATGGCTGGCGCTTTGGCGCAGGATATACGGCTAGCGTCACGGCTCGCGATGATTATTCGTACATCCCTATTCCACTTGTATTGCCTTTAGTTTCGATTGAATACAATCGTTTATCTATTCAAACAACGTATATTCCAGGGACCTATAATAACGGAAATGTCTTATTTACATGGATGCGTTGGAAATTTTAATTAATAACCTTAGACAGATTAAGCTTATAAAAAAAGGAGCCATGCGGCTCCTTTTTCGTTAGAAAATATTCTTATTTAATCGGCAGTTTTATATCTTTAAACATTGCCTCAATTTCTTCATTTGAACGCAATGCAACCGCAGTATCAACAACGTCTCGTGTCAAATGTGGTGCAAAACGTTGGATGAAATCATACATGTAGCTACGCAGGAACGTACTGCGGCGGAAACCGATTTTTGTTGTGCTAAAGGTAAAGATATCGCTGGTATCCACCGTGACCAAATCGGGGTCCTGAACAGGATCGACCGCCATATTCGCGATAACCCCTACTCCTAACCCCAAACGCACGTAGGTTTTGATCACATCAGCGTCGGTTGCAGTAAACACAATCTTAGGTGTCAGGCCCGCGCGATTAAAGGCCGTATCCAACTCTGAGCGTCCCGTAAAACCGAAGGTATAGGTAACAATGGGATATTCCGCCAGCTCTTCAATAGTGATTGAGGTTTTCCCCGCCAATGGGTGATCGGGCTTCACAACCACGGCTCGATTCCAGTGGTAACAAGGCAACATGATCAAATCATCATAAAGATGCAGGGCTTCGGTCGCGATAGCAAAATCTGCGTTCCCTTTAGAGACGGCTTCCGCAATCTGAGTTGGAGAGCCTTGATGCATATGCAGAGACACACGTGGATAACGCTCGATAAAACCTTTAATTACCGGAGGCAAAGCATAACGCGCCTGTGTATGCGTCGTAGCCACATACAGCGATCCTTTGTCTGGATAGGTATGTTCTCCTGCAACAGCTTTAATGGCATCAACCTTGGATAAAACTTCACGTGCAATGCGGATAATTTCCTGCCCTGCTGGCGTTACCTGCGTCAGATGTTTTCCACTGCGGGAAAAGATCTGGATACCTAATTCATCCTCGAGCATTCGCACTTGCTTACTAATACCCGGCTGAGAGGTGTACAGGCCTTCTGCGGTCGATGACACATTTAAATTGTGGTTCACTACTTCCACAATGTAACGAAGCTGCTGCAATTTCATAGCTAATACCATCCTAGGTTGAAACTTAACGCGATGGCAGTCTGGATAGGAGCACCCCTTGGCAATAGGCTTACACTCAAGCCTTGGGCTTTCTGTGCCGATTTAAACCCGTTTTGCCCTACATTGACCGCAATGTTAATAACTCAACAATCATTTAAATTGCTTTTATATAACCACTATATCATTTTGAGCCGATCTGTATAGCTCTGGTAACAAGATCATAACGAATTATTTATGGAATTAATCAAAGTCTCGATAGCATTCGCATTTAGGCTTTAAGATAAAAATTACGGTAATTGCCTTGATACAAATATGAATAGTTATGCAATTTTACATACAGTTTTTCATACCACTGATTTTGCTTTTTGCATAAAAAAACCGGTCAGTAATTCTGACCGGTTTTAACCACTTTTTAGCGTAAAAGCGTTAGATTATTTCTTAGTTTCAACCCATTTTCCGTCAACGAAGAATGCGGTCCAACCTGTCGCTTTGCCGTCTTTTTCTGAAGAGACATATTGCTGTTTAGTCTTACGACTGAAACGCACCATCGTCTTGTTACCTTCAGGATCTTTCTGCGGTGCATCAGCCAAATAGCTCAGCTTTTCAGGCAGGCGATCTTTGAAACGAGCCAACTCTTCAACCAGAGGCGCACGCGTTTCACGCGATTTAGGGAAAGTATTGGCCGCCAAGAACACACCCGCAGCACCATCGCGCAGCACGAAGTAAGCGTCTGACTTCTCACACGGCAATTCAGGCAGCGGCACCGGATCTTCTTTCGGTGGCGCTACGTCGCCGTTACGCAGGATCTTACGGGTGTTCTTGCACTCTTCGTTGGTACATGCCATGTACTTACCGAAACGCCCCATTTTCAGGTGCATTTCAGAACCACATTTTTCGCACTCAACGATCGGGCCATCATAGCCCTTGATGCGGAACTCACCCTCTTCGATCTCGTAGCCGTCACAAGCTGGGTTGTTACCACACACGTGCAGCTTGCGCTGATTGTCGATCAGGTAACTGTCCATCGCCGTGCCACACTTGGCACAACGGCGCTTAGCGCGCAATGCGTTGGTTTCAGCATCATCGCCTTCCAACACATTCAGCACTTCGGCTTCTGGCACCAGATTGATCGTGGTTTTGCAACGCTCTTTTGGCGGTAGCGCATAGCCAGAACAACCCAAGAAAACGCCGGTGCTTGCGGTACGAATACCCATCTGACGTTCACAGGTTGGGCAAGCAATGCTAGTCAGAACCATTTGGTTCGGACGCATACCGCCTTCTTCTGGATCTTTTTCAGCGACCGAAAGCTGTTTGCTGAAGTCCTGGAAGAAACCATCAAGCACGTTTTTCCAGTCTTCTTTGGCGTTCGCAACCTGATCGAGACCATTTTCCATGTGCGCGGTGAAGTCATAATTCATCAGCTCACGGAAATTTTCTTCCAAGCGGTCAGTGACAATTTCACCCATTTTTTCAGCGTAGAAACGGCGGTTGTCCACACGCACATAGCCACGATCCTGAATGGTTGAAATGATTGCCGCATAGGTAGAAGGACGACCGATACCCCGTTTCTCCAACTCTTTAACCAACGATGCCTCGCTAAATCGAGCCGGTGGTTTGGTGAAGTGTTGGCTAGGTAAGAGCTGCTGTAACGTCAGTTCACTACCAATTTCGACAAATGGCAATGTACGATCTTCGTCACCTTTACGCAGCTGAGGCAGAACTTTAGTCCAACCATCAAAGCGTAAAGTACGGCCTTTCGCTTTCAACGTATAATCACCCGCTTTCACGGAAATCGTGGTTGAATCGTATTTTGCCGGCGTCATTTGGCAAGAAACAAACTGGCGCCAGATCAGCTGATACAGCTTCTGAGCGTCTGCTTCCATGTCTTTTAACTGTTCAGACAACACGTTCACATCAGAAGGACGAATCGCTTCATGCGCTTCCTGTGAGTTGTCTTTGCTAGCATAGGTATTCGGCTCTTTCGGCATATACTGCTCGCCGAAGTTTTCACCGATATACTCACGCACCATGCTCACCGCATCCTGACTCAGGTTAGTGGAGTCAGTACGCATATAGGTGATATGACCAGCTTCATACAGACGTTGAGCCATCATCATGGTTTTCTTCACGCCAAAGCCAAGACGCGTGCTTGCCGCCTGCTGCAACGTGGAAGTAATAAATGGCGCAGAAGGCTTGCTGCTGGTTGGCTTATCTTCACGATCTAAAACCGTGTAATGCGCATTCTCCAGCGCCTTAACGGCGGTCTGCGTTTGGTCGCCATTTACCGGTTTGAAAGGCTTGTCTTTATGATGCGTAACCTGCATTTGCAGAGCCACTGCATTCTTGTCGTTCAGATCGGCACGTAATTCCCAATATTCTTCAGGAACAAACGCTTTGATCTCACGTTCACGATCGACAACCAAACGTACAGCAACCGACTGAACACGACCGGCAGATAGCCCACGGGCAATTTTCTTCCACAGCAGCGGAGACACCATGTAACCCACAACGCGGTCCATAAAACGGCGCGCCTGTTGTGCGTTAACGCGGTCGATATTTAATTCGCCGGGTTTATTAAATGCCTGCTGAATCGCGTTCTTAGTGATTTCGTTAAACACCACGCGGCTATAACGACTTTCGTCGCCGCCAATCACCTCACGTAAATGCCACGCGATGGCTTCCCCTTCGCGGTCAAGGTCGGTTGCGAGATAAATGTGGTCAGCTTTTTCAGCTAATGTTTTTAACTCGGCAACAACCTTTTCTTTACCTGGCAGTATTTCGTATTGCGCTTTCCAGCCGTGATAAGGATCAACGCCCATTCGATTAACCAGCGCTTCACGCTCATTCTTTTTGACTTTAGGCTTCGCTTTATCTTCAGCGGAGGCTGCGCCCTTTTTACTGGCTGAACCACTGGTCGGCAAATCGCGGATATGACCGACGCTGGACTTAACCACGTAGTCATTACCCAGATACTTATTTATCGTTTTAGCTTTTGCCGGGGACTCAACTATTACGAGAGCTTTACCCATAATTACCTTTACCTGAATGAATCCTTCTGTCTCCAGAAGCCTTTGTTCGCCATTATCATAGCGATTGAAAAATTCTTTTTTATATTGCGGCAGACCGCGCTGAGATCAAGCCATTTTTTGATAAATCGCTTCTAACTGCTCAACACAACTGCAATTTGCGGCACCAAAAACAGAAGCGACGCACTCGCAACCTTATGACATGCGGAACTTTTATTCAAAACGCCAATCTTTCGTTCCGCCAAAGGTCAGAAAACCCATCACTCTACCGGATTGAGAACATCACGCAACTTAATTAGCACGGAATGGAGATTTTTACCAATTATCGGCCAAAACTTAGATCAAAATAACGCGATAATTTGCGATACCCCTAGCGTACGCAGTACTATATTAGGCAGTGTTATTAATAGACAACGTCATTTGTTGGAGAACGAAAAATGTTCGGTGAAACAACCCCAATCAAACGTGAAGCTCTGCTGGCGGAAGCAAATCAAATCATTAAAGAGCACGAAGATTATATGCAGGGTATGGAAGCGACCGAAGTCGAGCAAAAAGGCGACGTGTTAGTATTCCGTGGCGAGTTTTTCCTCGACGAAGACGGAATTCCAACCCGCAAAACTACCGCCGTGTTTAATATGTTTAAACATCTCGCTCATGTATTATCTGAAAAATATCATTTAGAAGATTAATTCATCATTCTGAATTGAATCGTTAAAAAAATGCCCCTTTAAAGGGGCATTTTAATTTCATTAACGTTACTCAATATTAACAATGTTATCTTATATATCGTAACGCTGGCTACGTTGCCACCAACGTAACATCAGGCGATCGGCGCTGTTCGCCGCGCTATTGGTGAAGCGATCCATCATGCGTTTGCGACGGGTATAGCGCACTCCAATCACGTCATGATTTTCCATTTCAGTAATTAATAGATCGTCGCTGGTGCCAACCGAGTCGACCAAACATTTCTCTTTCGCTTGGATCCCATACCAGTGTTCGCCGGTTGCGACGGAATTAATATCCAGTGACGGACGCTGCTGGCTGACAAACTCTTTGAACAGCTCATGAGTTTCATTCAACTCTTCGCGGAATTTCTCACGCCCCTGCTCGGTATTCTCACCCAACAGCGTTAGTGTGCGCTTGAACTCTCCGGCAGTATGCAGTTCCACGTCGATATCATTCTTCTTCAACCAACGGTTGAAGTTAGGGATCTGAGCCACAACGCCAATTGAGCCAATAATAGCAAAAGGCGCTGCGACAATGCGATCAGCGACACAAGCCATCATATAGCCACCGCTGGCGGCGACTTTATCCACCGCAACGGTTAATCGCACGCCCGCCTGACGTAAACGCTGTAGCTGGGAAGCGGCTAAGCCGTAGCCATGCACTACGCCGCCGGGGCTTTCCAAACGCAAGAGAACTTCATCCCCCTGCTTAGCGGCAGCCAGCACGGCGCTGATTTCTTCGCGTAATGAACTCACCTCATGGGCGTCCATACTGCCTTTGAAATCGAGAACATACAGACAGGGTTTTTCTTTCGCAGCAATACCCTGTTTGACCTCGGCTTTGCGCTGTTTTGCTTTCTCTTTATCCTGTTTTTTCTGCTGCTTATACCACGCCTTTAACGCGCTATCGTCCATACGCGCTTCCTGCATGCTGCGCTGCATATCACGATACTGCTCGCCTAAGTCCGTTAGCTGTAACTCTCCGCGGCTCGCTCCCTTTTTATGTCGCAGGCTGACAAACAATACAATCAGTGCCCCTATTGCGATCACAAAGGTCATCACCTTCGCCAAAAATAGGCCATACAAGGATAACCATTCCACATTCACCGCCTTGTTTAAGATTTTCTGATACTACTTATATTAGCGTTATTCCACTGTAACGCGTCCGCCAGTATGTAACATACTGGCGGACGCGTCATTTTCAAGGGGCTGATACGTAAAGTCCCTGTAAATTCAGCACATAATGTCCGCTCTAGGAACAATACCATTGACCAGCAACCGTGCAATAGGTCAAGATCGGCGACGATGAGTTACAGCAAATAAACAATTTAGTCATAACTTGCCGACCCAGCCTCAAAGCCTTGATGCTAAAACGGCGTGAGGAAATACAGCATGCACTATCAACCACAGCCTGAGCTTTTGCAAAACCGCATTATTCTTGTGACCGGCGCAGGAGACGGAATTGGCCGCGAAGCGGCACTCACCTACGCTCGCCACGGCGCGCAGCTGATTCTTCTCGGTAGAACGCTGAGTAAACTTCAAGCTGTGCAGGAACAAATACGCCTGCTTGGTCTGTTGCCTGCGGCCATCGTTCAATTCGATCTCTTAACGGCAAAGCCAGCCGACTATCAGAAACTCGGCGCAGAATTAGCGTCAGCCTATCCCTATCTCGATGGCGTATTAAACAACGCCGGTTTACTCGGCACGATCAATCCTTTAGCGGAACAAGACTATCAAGAGTTTTGTGATGTGATGCAGGTTAACGTCAACGCCTCGCTGCTGTTATCGCAGGCGCTGCTACCTTTGCTGCTGAAAGCGCCCTCAGCATCCCTGATTTTTACCAGTTCTAGCGTAGGCAAAACCGGGCGTGCGGGCTGGGGTTCTTATGCCATTTCCAAATTCGCTACCGAAGGCATGATGCAGGTTTTAGCTGACGAATATAAGAACACCAATTTGCGGGTAAACTGCATTAATCCAGGCGGAACACGCACCGGAATGCGCGCATCAGCTTTTCCACATGAAGATCCACAGAAGCTCAAAACGCCTGCCGATATCATGCCGCTCTATCTCTATTTGATGGGTGAAGACAGCCGCCGGAAAACGGGAATGAGTTTTGATGCTCAGCCGGGGAGAAAAGCGGGCCCCGCAGAATAAACGTCGCATCATGTTGGTGTCGCTGTTTATACCGACGCATAACAATAAATTAATAGGTTAGGAGAAAGCATGTCTGAAGAACGCCACCAGCAGCGCCAACAACGTATTAAAGAAAAAGTGGATGCCCGTATTGCCGCCGCGCAAGAAACTCGCGGCATCGTGATGATTTTTACCGGCAACGGTAAAGGTAAAAGTACGGCGGCGTTTGGCACCGTGGCGCGCGCTGTAGGTCATGGACATCGCGCGGGCGTGATTCAATTCATCAAAGGCACGTGGGAAAACGGTGAACGGAATCTGCTTGAGCCGCACGGCGTTGAATTTCAGGTGATGGCAACCGGTTTTACGTGGGAAACACAGAATAAAGAGACGGACACCGCCGCCGCGCTTGCTGTTTGGCACCACGGCAAGCGCATGCTGAAAGATGAAAGTTTAGATCTCGTGGTCATGGATGAGCTGACCTACATGGTGAGTTACGGCTACATCGAGCTTGAAGAGGTGCTGACGGCGTTGAAACAGCGTCCTGCGCATCAATCCGTGATTATTACCGGTAGGGGCTGTCATCGTGAGCTGGAAGAACTGGCGGATACCGTAAGCGAAGTTCGCCCGGTGAAACACGCGTTTGAAGCCGGTATCAAAGCACAGAAAGGTATCGATTGGTAATGACTAAACGCCGAGGCCGCCATTGCTGGCTTCGGCGTGTTAATTAGACAACCGCTTTACCACTATTGTTTAAACAGTGAATAACGCTGAATCCCTCGCGGTAATCAATTCTGCTATGCGCTCCCTGCTCGATGCGAAAATGCCACATGGCACGATCTTCAAGTTTGAGAAGCTGTGTGCAGATAATCGAGATAACGCCTTGATGTGCAACGATCAACACACGCTGTCCCGCATGCTTTTGCTGAATATCAGCCAATGCCAACCGTACCCTTGCAGAGAAATCACGAAACCCCTCCCCACCCGGCGGAACGGTTCGCTGCCAATCGGCACACCAAGCAGCGTAGTGCTCAGCATCCTGTTGCTGTAATTCTTTGTGGTGACGAAGTTCCCACTCGCCAAATGCCATCTCGTCCAATCCGGTAAGTTGGACAAATTCAGCATCAGCACCGAGTATTCTCTGCGCGGTTTGATGGGTGCGTTGCAAGCCGCTGGTATACACCACGTCGAACGAAACTCCCGCCAGCTGCGCCGCAACCGCATCAGCCTGCTGCTCGCCCAGCGTCGTGAGGGCAAGATCGCTGCTGCCACAATACACACCGTCGAGATTGGCCTGAGTCTGACCGTGGCGTACCAAATATAACTCCATCAGTGCTCCTTGGGATCAGATTGCCTGTGCTCTCAACAATCGATTTAAATAACTGCAAACAGGAAGATAAGGCCGAATAGTTCGTTGCCCGCGCCGATGGTATCACCGGTTTGCCCGCCAATACGTTTATTGATGAAACCGCGGTATAGCAGCGCAAACAGATAAGTAATGATCGCCGCTAATCCGCCATGCCAGCTGGCAAACCCTAGCGTCATTAATAGACCAATGATCAGCGCAATCGCGTAATGCTGGCCGCCGATTTTTCCGATATACAAGTTTCCCATGCCATTTTCACGCGCATATTTTTGCTGATACATCAGAACAGGCAGCAATGCTCGGCTCAGCGCTGGAGCCGCAACCAGCAAGGTGTAAACGTTATGTCCGGTCTGCGTCAGCTGATAGATAATCGCCACCCGCGCCAAAATCACAAAAATCAGCGCCAGAGCTCCGTTCGAGCCAATACGACTATCGCGCATGATTTCGAGAATACGCTCACGTGGACGCGCCGAGAAAATCCCATCACAGGTGTCGGCTAAACCGTCTAAATGAAATGCGCCCGTAACCAATGTGGTCGCCAGCACCGCGGCAATCGCCGCCAATAATGGGCCATAAACCGGCAATACCACGGCAAACGCCAGCGCGCTCAGTAAGCCAACGATCAGGCCAACAAACGGGAAATAGACCACGCCTTTGGCGTAATCATTCATGTCGAGATTATCTGTCCAGCGGGCAGGTACGGGAATGCGGGTCATAAACTGCAATGTGGCGAGGAATAGTTTCATTGTTACGGGTCAGTCCATGTCGTCGGTAAGCAAGAGCACGAGAATTAACTCTCTGATTGCCTTCTATATTAATACCA
Source organism: Hafnia sp. (assembly GCF_036648275.1). Classification (NCBI taxonomy): domain Bacteria; kingdom Pseudomonadati; phylum Pseudomonadota; class Gammaproteobacteria; order Enterobacterales; family Hafniaceae; genus Hafnia; species Hafnia sp. Next base: position 54,633 of record NZ_JAVXIQ010000022.1, read on the forward strand.
GACGCTCATCTGGCGCTAGCGCCAGATCGCAGATATAAAAAAACCGCAGCGGATTAACGCTACGGTTTGATATTTGCTTGGCAGTTTTGCTTAGCAACAACGCGCTGTGATTAGCCGCGCTTGTTTCCTTTACTGGTAGCCGCTTTATTACCCGCTGCGCTACGCGTAGAAGACGTGCCTTTATTGGCTGAACCAGAACGACGGTTCGGGGCTGCTGCTGCACTGCCACCCTGACCATGACGTTTAACCGCACGGCGGATCTGATTCGCTTTCATACGACGACGTTCACGCTCAACCGGCAGCTTGCTAACGGTTTCCGCATTCAGCTCAACCAATTCGCGCAGATAGTTGATATCGTTAAGTGGAAGCTCTGCCCAGCCGCCGCGAGGCAGGCCTTTTGGCAAAGGCAAATCGCCATAACGCACACGGATCAAACGGCTCACCTGCACGCCAACGGCTTCCCACAAACGACGAACCTCACGGTTGCGCCCTTCGGTTAAGGTCACGTTGTACCACTGGTTAATCCCTTCACCGCCTTGGAAACTGATGGTTTTAAATGATGCAGGGCCATCTTCCAACTGCACGCCACGGCTTAATTGACGAATTTTTTCATCATCAACCTGACCGAATACACGTACTGCATATTCACGCTCAACTTCACGGCTTGGGTGCATCAAACGGTTTGCCAGTTCGCCATCGGTGGTGAACAACAGTAAACCAGACGTGTTGATATCCAAACGGCCTACGGCGATCCAACGAGAACCGCGCAGTTTCGGCAAACGATCAAATACCGTTGGGCGACCTTCAGGATCGCGACGGGTACATAGCTCGCCTTCTGGCTTGTAATACGCCAAAACGCGACAAACAGATTCGGTTGATTCGCGGATAGACACAACGCGTCCATCAACACGAATTTTCATAGCCGGAGTAACCTCAACACGGTCACCTAGCGTTGCTAATTTACCATCAACGCTGACTCGGCCTTCTTTAATCATGGCTTCAATTTCACGGCGTGAACCATGACCAGCATTGGCAAGAACTTTCTGTAACTTTTCGCTCATTGAGCAACCTCTAATGTCGCCTTCACAGGCGTCGTGGGGTATTGTGGATGTCTCTGAAATTCAAACAATTAATTGAATTTTAACGCGGCATTATACACGAAAACGTGAAAATGTCCGAACGCTATGCTTTTTTATCCGCGAGGAAAAGGAATAAAAGCGCCAATCTTCTCGGCGGTATAGCGATTCACATCAACGCCTTGCCGCTGAATTTCTTCGCGTAAACAACGAGGAGGAGCATCCAAAGCTTCGTCGGCTAACTCAAATACGCCCCAATGCATACCGAAAGCTCGCTGACAACCTAGTTCCTGAAATAAGCGAACCGAATCCGCGGGGTCCATATGCTGAGAATGCATAAACCAGCGCGGTTCATAGGCGCCCAGCGGCAACGCAGCCAACGAAAATGGTCCTAATCGTTCGCCAATCTCTTTGAGCCGTGGCGTATAACCACTGTCGCCAGAGAAATAAAAGCTATCGGTTAAATGCGAGAGGACCCACCCGCCCCACAGACTGTGATTGCGATCCCAAGGCGTTCTCATACTCCAGTGTCGTGCGGGCACAAAATGGATCTGCACATCGCCAACCGCACGTTGTTCCCACCAATCCAGTTCGTGAACATGTATCGCACCACAGCGGATAAACCATCGTTTCAGCCCCAGCGGCACCATGCAAATCAACGAGGGAAAACGCTTCAACAGCGCATCGATAGTCTGTTTATCAAGATGGTCGTAATGATTATGTGAGATCAAAATCACGTCAATATTAGGCAGGTGTTCAACGTAGATAGGCGGCGGAGTTTTTCGCTCTGGCCCGTAGAAGTTCAGCGGCGAAGCACGTTGAGAAAGCACGGGATCAATCAGGACGTTTTTACTCCCCATTTTCACCAACATCGCAGCGTGACCCAGCCACCATACGCCATCCTGTGGCTGTTCCAGATCAACCTGCTGCCACCAGCGCTCAACAAACCCGCGATAACCCTGCTCAGGCTTTAGCGGCAGTCGATTCTTTTTGCGTTCGTTTTGCCAACGTTTTAAATCACCAGGACGATGTTCATTGGGCTCAGGATTGGTAAAACCCTCTGGTGTGTGGTGGGTTTTATTAGGATCATAATAAGGATTTTTCTTCATTCAGCCCTCATGCGTGACAACGTCACTTGAATATAGTCAAAATAGCACCATATTTCCTGATAGTTACCTAAACAAAATCACCACATGGGTGCCGCGTTAAGAATAACTTAATAACTACAGCCTATTCTCGATGTCAGCTTTTGTCAGCCACGTAAAGTAGGCTAAAGGTGCTAGGGTTTTAAAAGAATTCTCTTTAGTCTCATTTTCAAGAAACAAACGACGGGTGGATCACAAAATTGGCCCGTTAGCGAGTCATCAGGAGTTAATTAAATATGAAAAATAATCAGTCACACACTCGCACTCAACGTATGCGCAGCGCTCTACAGGGCCAAATGCAATATTGGAAAATGTACCTATCGCTGAAGTCTCGCCAGATGGGGATCAGCGGTAAAATGCGCCAGATGACGCTTATCGTATCGGCGGTAATGATGGTCGCCATGCTGATGGCAGGATTCGTGCTCTTTAACCTTGTGGTTCTGAGCGTCGCCTTAATTGGCGCACTGGTTTCACTCTTCCGCCCACGCCAACGTCCCTTCACCACGCAGGGCCCGAGAGTGACCTAGATTGAATTGAATTCACTTCATGTAGCGTGAAGTTATAAAATAATAAGTAATATGCAGAACGAGCCGCCTCTCCAGCGGCTCGTTTGCTTTTCATTCAGCTGATAATCTCAATTTCAATAAGCCATAGAGTCAAACGAAACATTCTGGAATAATGAGGCCGACGCAACAGGAGGTCATATGAGTTTCAATCTAGCCGATCTTCCTCAGGAAGAGATGGACAAAGTTAATGTCGACTTAGCGGCAGCTGGCGTATCGTATAAAGAGCGCTATCACATGCCGGTTATTGCCGAACTGGTTGAGCGCGAGCAGCCTGAGCATCTGCGAACCTATTTTCGTGAACGACTGGCTTATTATCGCACCCTACGCATTGATACCCTGCCATACGAACCGCCGATGAAATAATACCTGCGTAAGCTATTTTCCACCGGCCAAATCAAGAAAGCTGCCGGTGGTGCAGTCCGGTCTGTAACTTCAAAGGCGTAGGGTATAGTGGTAAACGCCATGATGTCGTAATATGTAGTAGACGGCATGTTGCTAATGAGAACGATTACCGGAGAACGAATGACGCAGAACGAACGCAATATTGCCCTAGTATGTGCGCTAAGCGAGTGGATAGAGCAACATCTAGGCCGCGATATTTATCTGGATGAGCTGGCTCGCTACTCTGGATATTCACTGTGGCATATGCAGAAAATATTTCGTGAAACCACCGGCATGTCCTTAGGCCGCTATATTCGCGAACGTAAGCTATCTGGCGCAGCAAAACGGTTACGCCATACCGAAGAATCGATTATCGATATCGCGGTCTATTACGGCTTTGCCTCGCAGTCGCATTTCACCTATATGTTCCGCAAGCATTTCGACATTACGCCAACCAACTATCGGCTCCAGACCGACATTCAACTGTCTACTATTCAGCCCCTGCACGTAATGTATAAACAAAGCGCCTGAATTCACTGAGAAACAGCACTATGCTAACTTCGTTACGTCACGTTCTCGGCGCTGTTCTGCGCGATCGTTTACTCCAATTTCTTTTGCTTGCTGGCGTAATTTTGGCCTGTTTCACAGCGTCTCCATTGCGGGATTATCCTCGCTGGATTGATTGGCCCACGATTACGACCCTGCTCGGCCTATTGCTGCTGACGAAAAGCGTTGAGATGAGCGGCTATTTCGATTGGCTAGGGCGAAAAATGATGGCTCGCCTCAGTAATGAGCGAACCTTAGCGCTGTTTATGGTCGTGGCTTCTGCACTACTTTCCACGTTTCTTACCAACGATGTGGCCCTTTTTATCGTTGTTCCACTCACCATCACCTTAAAAAAACTCAGCGCCGTACCGGTTACACGATTAATCATCTTTGAAGCCTTAGCCGTCAACGTAGGTTCTTTGCTGACGCCGATTGGCAATCCACAAAACATATTGCTGTGGAATCATAGCGGCCTGTCGTTCAGCGCCTTTATTGGGCAAATGTTACTTTTGTCAGGCGTGCTGTTGTTTTTGCTATTGCTGTTCACGCTGATGTTTTTCCCAAACAAAACCATACGTCCTCCAGCCGATCGCCAAGACAGCACCCGCAAGCGCGGACTATTGCTGGCCTGCGCAGTGCTCTATGTGGTGTTTCTCGTTAGCGTTGATTTAGGCATGCCCTATCTCGGACTGTTAATCGTGCTGGTCGCCTTATTGTGTCTGTCCCCCAAAGTTATTTTACTGGTCGATTGGGCACTTATTTTCATTTTCATGGCGATGTTTATTGATGTGAAATTACTGACTCAGTTACCCGCGCTATTACCGCTAACTGAAAACATGCAGCATCTTTCAACGTTTGGCACCTACACAATCGGCATTCTGCTTTCTCAAGTTATCAGCAACGTACCGGCTACTATTTTGCTGCTGGGTTTTATTCCTGCCACCACTACGCTGGCTTACGCTGTGAATATTGGCGGATTTGGGTTTGCGCTGGGATCAATGGCCAACCTCATTGCCTTACGCATGGCCAATGAAAAACGTATCTGGCTAACGTTTCATCTGTTTTCTATTCCCGCTCTCATTATCTCTGCGGTGCTTGGCTGGTGGTTAATCTAAACTGATAAGCACTGCGTGATTTTTAGGCTTTATTCCATTTGGTTATTGATAATCGCAGAATGTGATTTAGCAAACCGCAAACAATGGTTTAGCTTCATCATCAATAACGGAACGCAATTATCTGCGTTTTTTTTAAACAAATAATTAAAGTAAGACATTGGGATACCTATGAAAAAAATGACCTTGGCTCTGCTTGCAACCTCATTATTTGCTACCTCTGCACTGGCTCAAGCAGCCGATGATCTGGCAGCAATTAAGTCTGCTGGTGTGATGAAATTCGGAACAGAAGGCACCTACGCGCCTTATACTTACCATGACAAAAGCGGCAAGCTGGTTGGTTTTGACGTGGATGTAGCACGCGCCGTAGCAGAAAAAATGGGCGTTAAGCCTGAGTTTGTTGAAGGTCGTTGGGATGGTTTGATTGCGGGCTTAAGCGCCAAACGCTACGACGCGGTCATTAACCAAGTTGGCGTTACCGACGAGCGTAAAGCCAAGTTTGATTTCTCTCAGCCTTATATCGGTTCTAAAGCGGTGCTGGTTGTCCGTGATGACAACACCACCATCAAAAGCTTTGCTGATTTAAAAGGCCAGAAAGCAGCTCAAAGCCTGACCAGTAACTATTCGAAACTGGCGACTAAAAACGGCGCAGATTTAGTGCCAACCGATGGATTCAACCAATCATTGGATCTGGTGTTAAGCGGTCGAGCTGCGGCAACGTTAAACGATAACCTGTCATTCTTGGATTTCAAAAAGCATAAACCAGATGCGAAAGTTAAAATCGTCGCTACCGATGAAAATACTGAGAACTCAGCGATCCTGCTGCGTAAAGATCAGCCAGAATTAGTGAAAGCGGTAAATAAAGCGCTGGACGAAATGAAAGCTGATGGCACTTATAAAACGATTTCTGTACGCTACTTCGGTCAGGACGTTTCTCAGTAATCGTCTTTAATACTATACCCAAAATAGTGACAAGCCTGCCTCTGTGAATCCTTAACCGGGTATCACTTCATGAGGCGGGCTGTTGTATTTAGGAAGATCGTTTTAGGCATACTGTTTTTAGACATATCGTTTTAAGACATATTCTTTAGACTTACTGTATTAGGAGTACGGCATATGGCTTGGCTACACAGCCTGACTGACTATATTCACGGCCTTGCCTGGCTACAGCTGATGATTGATTCGTTTTGGAGTCTGTTGTCTGCGGGACTGCAATTCACGCTGCCTTTAGCGATTCTCTCTTTTATTGGCGGGATTATCCTTGGCTTCATCACCGCATTGGTACGCCTCTATGCGCCAAAACCGGTCAAGTGGATTTTTGATTTCTACGTATGGGTTATTCGTGGCACGCCGCTGTTAGTGCAGTTGTTCTTAATCTTTTATGGTTTACCGAGTGCGGGGATCACCCTAGATGCGTTTCCGGCGGCGCTCATTGGCTTCACGCTTAGCGTGGGTGCCTATACCTCTGAAATCATCCGTGGTGCGATTATCTCGGTGCCTAAAGGCCAGTGGGAAGCCTCTTATTCCATCGGTATGAGCAGTTCACAGGCCATGCGCCGTGTGATCTTGCCACAGTCGGTATTCGTATCACTGCCACCGCTGTCTAACTCATTTATTTCGCTTATCAAAGATACCTCATTGGCCGCGGTTATCACCGTCCCTGAGATGTTCTTGGCAGCGCAGCGCATTGTTTCTGTGACGTATGAACCACTAATTTTGTATGTAGAAGCAGCGCTGATTTATCTTGCGTTCAGCACGGTGCTAGGAAAACTGCAAAACAAGCTGGAAGTGTACTACCGCCGCTACGAGTAAGTTTTTGTTATCTGCCCTGCGCTTATCGCTTTCTAATTACGTTCATTCCGCATCACCTCCCCAAAGAAATGGCGCTTTATCTTTGGGGTATACCTTTTATCTTTACTTAAATCTCAATCATTTTTCGAATAAGTCACTGTCTTTGGCCTTCGCCATTAGTAAACTCTGAATTATTAGAAAATCTGAACATTCACACACAAGTCCTATGGTTAAACTGGTACATTATCCAAATATTAATCAATCAAGAATGGTGGTTCTGTGACGCAATGCAATGCGATACGATTTTTTGCTGTAGATGGAGCCAAAACCAAAAACGGTGGTCGAGTTGTTGCTAACAGATGTGGAATGAAATATCGCAAGTTCAGCATGGCTATTGAAGGCGACGAGGTTGTTTACCCTGATGCTCCAGCAGGTCGTATCGAGCGTGATGAAAGCACCATGATGGAAAGTATTGTTGAGGGGGTTAAATACACCATGACGGCTAGTGGGACTTTCGTAAGCAATGGGGATGAAATCATTGAAGCTGGTCAGCAATGATAAGGCTAGCCAATGGGGAGGTCACTTGTGGTTATTTCGATCCGGAAGAGATTGAATTACTAAAAGCTGCTGGGAAAATCTGATTTTCAGTTCTAGGGAGAGGGCTTCACATGAGTCAGAAAGGATATTTTATCCGCGTAGGTGACAAGACAAGCTGCGGCGGTACGGTTAGAGGTGGCAATCCTAATTATAATATGCACGGCCGGGCTGCTTCGAGGCATGGCGATCTCGTCACATGCGGAAAGGATGGCAAGACATACCGAATCATCGGTGGCATTCCTGGCATGCTGGATAATAATGTGCAACTAGCTGGTACGCTTGATAGCATTAGCAGTTGTCCATGCAGGGCTAAACTTCTTTCATCGCTCTCGAGTGCGACATATGAGAAAACTAGCCGTGCAGAAGCAAGAATGGTGGCTGCGCCACAATCGGAGGCACCAACACAATACGCCCAAGCAGCTAAAAATCATTCCCAACCTTTGATTGCTCCTGAAGCATCATCTCGTGAACCTGTCGATGCTGGTTTCTGTGTTTTGCCACTCCCGAGCTCGGTGAATAGTTATGAGCAGTTTTTGTTTATATCTCCCCCTGAAGGGACTAAGGAACTATATCGTTCACTAAATGGGAGTGGCGATGTAAAAGCAGGGTCTATCTTGCTTTTAGTAGACCCTCTTAAACAAGATCCTGAACAAATAGCACATCTAAAAGCGGCTAAAGATCGAGTTGATGCTGCCTTGGCTCCATTGACAAATGAAGAAGCAAATTTCTTACATAAACACTATGCAACTATTGCGAATTTTTCTAGTTTCGCTGATAAGGGAATTGGGCTTGCTGCTGATCCTGTCGGTAAATATTTCGAAAATATAGAGAAGATTCTTAAAGAAATACAAGATACATATAAAAATACATACTTAACCCGTGGCGCACTTATTGGTGATCAGTTTTATGTAAAACGAAGCCAACTATTTAAACAGCTTGATAGTGTACTTAAAGTAGGTTTTTTAAATAAAGGGATGAAGCTTGGTGAATACACAAAGATAAAAAGTGCTCTAGGTCTTTCAACAAGCTCAATCACACATAAATGGAATACATCAGGTGTTAGTGATATAGACGGATATGCAACACATATAGAACGTGCTGCCAAGTATGTAAAGCTTATGAAATATACAGGCTATGTTGGGATAGGGTTTAGCGCGTTGCATTCAATCAATGAAGTGAATGAGGCTTGCTCTACTGGGCGTGAGAGTGAATGTACAAAGAAAAAATTCACAGAAGCCGGTAGTTTTACTGGTGGGCTAACGGGAGGGGTTGCTGGCGGAGCTATAGGAATGGGGATTTGCACCGTGGTTTTAGGTGCTTTAACTATTGAAGCCGGTGGAGTCGGAGCTCTAGCTTGCGGGGTTGTTCTAGGGGTGACTGGGGGATATATGGGCGGTGAAGCAGGCTCTAATCTAGGAGAAGGTTTTGGAGAGTATATATATGAATCGAGAGGTGAGTAATTGAAATCGTTAATTATGT
>NZ_JAVXIQ010000023.1:0-63013 GCF_036648275.1 Hafnia sp.
GTCGTGAGCGATCTGTTTGATGTTTGGTGGGATTGATTTCCACAGGTATAAAAAAACCCGCTTCGGCGGGTTTTTTATTGTTTTGCGAAGGGTATCCGCACAATTTTATCGTTTTTGACTGCCAAATCGAAGGCCTGCTTGGCAAGTTGCATACCTAAAATCTTTCGTTCACGTACGGTCATTTTTTTGAGTTCTGAAACTGGGGGTCTTGAAAGCATAACCGAGTTCTCCAGGGCCAATATTGTTATTAAGTTCAAAATTTAACCTATTCCCCCTCTTCGTACAAGCCTATCGTAGAAATGTTTTAAGCGTATATTCTCAGCGTTGGCAAAATAGGATTTTGCATTAAACGTTTGATAATGCTGTTCAATAATTTGAGTAAGAATCTCGCCAAGCATCAATAGTTCTCGATAACCAAAGCGCGTTAAATGCTGTTCGCAAAGTTATTTTGTATCCACGTTATCTCTCCGCTACTCCTTTCCGTTCCGGCGCATTTGCTTTATCCTCCCGCCCGTTATGAACGTATTTTGGATGCATTGTGGAGTAGCGTGTGGCGACTAAGCTGAGTAATCAACTGCTGGAAGATATTCTGGCTCAGGTACGCCCTTTGATCGGGCAGGGCAAAGTGGCGGACTATATTCCGGCTTTGGCTGAAGTGCCTGCGAATAAGCTGGGGATCGCCGTGTGTACCGTCGATGGCGAAACCTATCAGGCTGGTGACGCAGAAGAGCGCTTTTCTATTCAGTCGATTTCTAAAGTATTGAGCTTGACCGTAGCGCTGAGCCGCTATGCGGAATCGGATATTTGGGCGCGCGTCGGTAAAGAGCCGTCTGGTCAGCCGTTTAACTCGCTGTTGCAGCTTGAGCTGGAGCAGGGGAAGCCGCGCAACCCCTTTATTAACGCAGGTGCGCTGGTGGTGTGTGACATGCTCCAGTCGCGTCTGAGCGCGCCTAAGCAGCGCATGTTGGAAGTGGTACGAGCGCTGTCGGGCGAGCCGGATATCGTGTATGACGCACGCGTTGCGCGCTCTGAGTTTGAACATTCAGATCGAAATGCGGCTATTGCGTATCTGATGAAGTCGTTTGGAAATTTTGAAAATGATGTGATTACGGTGCTGCAAACGTACTTCCATTACTGCGCTTTAAGAATGAGTTGTATGGAACTGGCGCGCACTTTTGTCTATCTTGCCAATAACGGGCATTCTCCTGCGCTGGATGAGCCTCTCATCAATGAGCGGCAAAACCGCCAGATTAATGCCATGATGGTCACTAGCGGTATGTATGATGGCGCTGGCGAATTTGCCTATCGTGTCGGAATGCCCGGCAAGTCAGGCGTGGGCGGTGGCATTATTGCCGTTGTTCCACATGAAATGAGTATCGCAGTTTGGTGTCCGGAACTGGATGCCTCTGGTAACTCACTGGCGGGAACCGCCGCGCTTGAGATATTGGCGCAGCGCATTGGCCGCTCGATTTTTTAGGAGAGAAAGAACGCATGATTCGTAAATTAGGGTTATCTCTACTGATGCTAACCGCGTGGCAGGCACAGGCGGCGTGGGAATGTAACGTTAAACCGCAGGATGACATCATCATTAATCCGCAGCAGGTACAGATTGTGGGTGCCAGCGGAAATCTCACCATTGATAAAAATGGCAATATGACCCGCGATGGCCAAGCCGTAGCGCTCAGTGCTAAAGCGAAACAGCAGGCGGTGAATCTGCAATCCGGTATTCGTACTGATTTTCCGTGGATTGATCAGGGGGCTCAGCAGCGTTTGGAGAAAGCCCGTGTTTCTCTGGATAAAGTGATCGTTGAGCAGGTGGGTAGCGACAGCAATATCCGTAACCGCCTGACTAAACTGGATTCTCAACTCAAAGAACAGATGCAAAAAATTCTAGAAAAGCGCAGCGATGGTTACATCTTCCATCATCAAGCCATTTCTAAAGTTGAGCAGGAAGGCCAGAATTTAGTAAACCAGACCATGGGTGGTGTTCTGCAAGACAGCATCAATGAGATGGGGCTGAAACAGGCTGCGAATGCTACCAAGTCCGATAATCCGTTACAGGCCATCATGGGCAATCTGGGTGGGTTACAGCAGGCGATCCGTACCGAGTGGAGCAAGCAGGATGATGACTTCAAAGCTTTCGGGAAAGACGTTTGTACGCGCATTACTACGCTCGATAACCAGCGTCAGGCGCTGATTAAAGAGCTGCCAAAGGCGTAAGTGAGACAATAATTTGCCAGCCCGAGCGGCTGGCAAATTTCATCATTTCAGTGAATTCACCACAGGTTTCTGTGGTTTACCCGAAAACAGGTAGCGCAGCAGAGGTACTCGGCGATGTATCTCATACAGCGCTAACGACCCTAAGACCACCAGTGTGACGCCAATAATGAATCCAACGAATGGGTTCGGGTGTGCGTTTTCCATCAGGCTGCCGTAGATAATCGTCAGTGGATGATGCACCAAATAGATAAATAGCGATGCGCCAACAAAGTAAGTCACGCCGTGCGACTCGCGGTTTAACAGGCGATGACCCAGCGTGAGTACAACTTTAGTCATCGTTAGGCCAATGATGAAAATCAGGCAAAACTGCACGCTGAGCTGAAGCGGTGCGAAGACCTGTGTATTTTCATTCAATAGATATAATCCCACCGACGCCGCGGCAATCAGACCGTCGGTGAATGACACTCGCGTAATATTTTCTTTATGTTTTATATGCACGAATGCCACGGCACCGAGCAAATAAAACGGGAAATACATCAACGTATTCACCACTAAAAAGTTAAATAACGCCGAGCCGGTAACGTCAGGCATGAAGGTCGCACAAAGCTTGTGTAGAACGGCAAAAACCACGCCTAACGCGATGAAAATTGGCAATAACATGTGGGTTGGTACTTTGCTCCAAAGCCCGCGATTCACGATAGCGTTGAGCAACGGCGCGCTGATAACGGTAAGCAAACTTAGCGTAAGTAAAAACCAAAGGTGTGAAACCAGATACCACACGCAAATATTGGCTTTTTGCCACACATTAGCCTGATCCCAATCGCCGATCCCCGAAGTGTGATGCAGGATATACCAGAACTGGGGCAGCGTGATCAGCACCATCGCAGCTGCCATCGGGATCAATAATCGCGTTAGGCGAACGTTTAGCCATTTTTTTAGCGGATATCGCTGATACAGCATGCAGGAAAAATAGCCTGAAATAACAAAGAAGACCTGCATACGAAAGGCGTGAATGAAATCATTAAATAAGCTGAGGGTCAGGCTTTCAGGCGTGCTATTCACCACCCAATGGTGGGCTGAATAGACCAGTGAAACATGGAAAGGTATCCCCAACAGCATGAGCGTAGCGCGGATATAGTCTAGATAGTGTTCTCGTTGGATAGTTTTAGCCAATGCGTTATACCTAAAAATCCTGTCAGATAAGCCATAAAGTGGCGTAACTCTAGGGAGATAATGCCCATCCGGCAAGTGTTCGCATGCATTTTTGGATTAATCCGTGCTTAAGTGAGACTTCATACTAACGGCTGCTACCCTCATATTCAGCCTCCGATAAAGCGTCAATTTCTGGCGTTTCTAAATTCGTTATCACCTGAACTACATCGCTAATACCACCAATCTTTATTTCACTGGTGCGGTTCATTTTGCTTTTATCTATCAGCAATAAAGATTGTAGTGCACGCTTAAGTAGCAGCGATTTAAATTCAGCGTTGTAGCTGTTGGAATCCCATAAAACACCTTCTCTATCAATGCCCTCGCACGAGAAGATAAAGAGATCGATTTCCAACTCTTTGAGCTGGGAAAGGATGGCTGGATTAACATAACACGCATATTTACGCTGCAGCAGTCCACCGGAACTGATGAGCTGAATGTGTTCCCGTTTGGATAGTTCTTGGCAGATGCGCACGCTATTGGTGAACACGGTGATATCAATATCAGGTAACTGTTTCGCCAAATACCAGCAGGTTGAGCTGGCATCAAGGGCAATTGTCATTCCTGCATCGATCCATGGAAGCGTTTGGCGCGCTATATCGGCTTTGCTGGTGAAGTGGCTTTTCAAGCGAGCGCTGAAGGGATCGCCGTTGTCTTGCGTATCGCGCTTGATGCTTTTGGCGCGGCCGTGTTGGCGGATGATCTTACCTTGTGTCTGTAGCGTATTGAGATCGCGTCGGATCGTCTCTTTGCTAACGTGCAGCAGTTCGGCAAGATCTTCAGTGGTCAGGGTTTCATGCTGTCGGATGAGTTGTACGATGGCCTGATGGCGATCTGTTTTCACGATGGCTCTCCTCTCACGAAAAACCATGCGCCAAGTTCTGGCCTAATGGCTGGCGCATGGTTAAATCCAGAGCAAGAGATTAAGGCGTCACCCCTTTTTTTAATAGTATATTCCCGTATTTAGCCGTCTCGCCTGTGATGACGATCGCAAAGGCCTTTTGAGCACGTTCATAAAACGCAAAGCGATCGATACGAGTGACAGAAAGATCGCTGCGATCGGGGCACGACAATGCCTGCAAATAGCGCTGCTCCACGCTGGCATCCAGCGTATCGCCTTCAACCGCAGCCATCATTACCAACGGCGGGGCGTAGCTATCAAGTTCAAACAACGGGATGATGGCGGCCAGTAAATCGCTGACGCGCAGCCCATCGGCTCGAATGACCTTCGGTCCCATACTATGAGCGGGAAAATGCGCATCGGAGAAAATGATTTCATCGCCATGCCCCATCTCTGCCAAGGTCTTGAGCAATTGGGGTGAGATCAGCGGAGAGATATTTTTCAGCATTTTATACTCCTTCCATAAGCAGATTATTTTCGTGGGCAAGAGATTGATATATCTTGCTTTGCTCACCGGGATAATAAGATTGATAGCGATAATTCACCTGTTGGCGAGCCTGTTCTGGCGAATCGTAGTAACCCACTCCGCTCCAAGCGAACATCGCAGCGCCTAGCACGGTGGTTTCTGCATCGTGCAGTACTTTGACCGGCAGGTTTAAAACATCGGCTTTAATTTGATTCCACAGCATGTTTCGGCTTCCGCCGCCAACCAGCAGCAATTCCTTAGAGGCAAATCCACCAATGTTTTCTAGCACTGCGAGATTTTGCTGTAGTTGCCAAGAAAGTCCTTCGAGAGCGGAACGGTAGAAATGGCCGCGCTCGGTGTGCAAACGCATGCCGCGCCAACCGGCTTGAGCGTGGTTATCAAGCAGCTGACAGTTCATGCGAAGGCCTTCCGCACCGGGACGAATTACGCCAGCTTCGGTAATCATTTGGGCGTAGGCATCGGGGACTTTTTCATTAGGCCAATAGAGCTGGCGCACTCTTTCCAACACGCCGGACGCGAGCCATTGAAGACCGGGGTTGAACAGGCCTTGGCAGCTATCAAGTTCGCAGGTCGAACCGACAAAACGTGGCAGCAGTGAGGTATTTACCTGCGGTGTGCGAACCATCAGAATTTCCCATGTACCGGATGACAACACGGGCTGATCGAGTTCGGCACCAGAGCCAAATAGGGCAAACTGGGTATCATGACCGGCGGAAATCACCGGTGTGCCTGCGGGAATGCCAAGACGCTCAGCCATTTTCGGTAATAAGCTGCCAACATGTTCCCCTGCGGCGACCATGCGCGGGAAGAGCGAAGAGGGAAGGCCTGTGCGTTGTAAAATAGTCTCGCTAAAAGTTTCTTGGCGCACGTCGAGTAGCTGGCTGGTGCCCGCCATGGTGCGATCGGTGGTGAATTCGCCTGTCAGACGGTGGTTAATCAGCGAGGAAATAAACAGCCATGCATGTGCTTGTTCTAATAATTCAGGCCGATTTTCATTTATCCAGATCAGCTTATACAAAGTATTAAAGCTAAATTGACCGATGCCGGAAATTGTTTGCAGTTCGCCGGGGGTAATATAGCGATCGATTTTCTCCATAATCGCCGCCGTTCGCGGACACTTCCAGCTAATTACTGGATAGAGTAGTTCGCCATTCTTATCGACCAGCGCACCGTCAACGCCAAAGGTGGTCACGCTCAGCGCATGAATTTGGTAGCCGCTTAGCTGTGGCATGAGCTGCTGACAGCAATCGGCAAAGCGCTGCAAAATGTCATCTAATGACCAGATATGCCATTGGTCATTTTCTGCGGCGGGCTGGCTCGCATTGGCGGTGGACGCCTTAGCGACCACAATGCCTTTGGCGTCTACCGCCATTGCGCGAATATTGGTAGCACCGCAGTCTAAAATGATCACCACATCATGGTTCATGGTGGCTCCTAGTGAATAAATATAAACAGATTTATCCCACCCCAACCCTCCCCTTGTCAGGGGAGGGCGCCGTTCAGTGACATAATCCGTACTCGGTGTGCCCCTCCCCCTGCGAGGGGATAGGCCGGAAGGGTATGAATTCCCTGCCGTTCAGTGACGCAAATCGAACTCGATATGCCCCTCCCCTTGCGAGGGGAGAGGCCGGAAGGGTGTGAATTCCCTGCCGTTCAGTGACGCAAACCGAACTCGGTATGCCCCTCCCCCTGCGAAGGGGAAGGCTGGGAGGGGGTCACTCCGCGCATTATTTTTTATACAATGGCCCGTAGTTTTGGCAGGCGCGATAGTCCTGTCCTTCGGTATCCATGCCGTGTGCGGCCCATGACGATGGACGATAGATTTCGCCGTCTTCCACGTTATGCATACACACTGGAATACGCAGCATCGATGCCAGCGTAATCAGATCTGCACCTACGTGACCAATGGTCAGCACGCCGTGGTTAGCACCCCAGTTCGCCATCACAGAGTACACATCGGTAAAGGGCCCTTTGCCGGTTAAGCGTGGGGCAAACCATGTGGTTGGCCATGTTTCGTTGGTGCGCTTATCTAACGTGTCATGCACGTCTTTAGGTAGCTCAACGCTCCAACCTTCTGCGATCTGCAATACTGGCCCAATACCTTTGATGATATTGACGCGGGACATGGTGAAAGGAACGCCGCCGCGGGTTAGGAAACGAGATGAATAGCCGCCGCCACGGAAATATTCATGGATCGCAGGGCACCATTCTGTTGCTTGCAAGCAGGCATCCGCTTCTTTCTGGCTGATTTGCCAATGCGGTTTCATGGTTGGATTACCCTGCGCGTCAAGCTGACGGCATGAGCCATCCAGCGCCGCAGAGCCGGAGTTAATCAGATGGATGATACCGTCTTTGGCATGGCCGGTGAGCTCGCTTCCGGTTACGCGTTTGACGGCCTCAGGTGACCAGTAGGTACGAACGTCAGCGAATACCTGTGCGGTGCCGGTGAGCATATGCCCAAACAGCATCGCAACGCCGTTGAGGCTATCGTTTTCAGTGGCCACCACAAACGGTTTACGCACGCCGTTCCAGTCGAACGAGCTATTGAGTAAGGCTTCAGCGGTATCGCCATTAGGGTATTGATCGGTCCAGTGACGCTGGCCTTGGAAGCCCGCCGCAATCGCGTTATAGCCCAGTGATTCCTCGACGAATCCTTGCTGAGCCAGTTTTTCGTTGCCCTGCATCATGTCGCGAATGCACATGGCCATCAGCAAGCTTTCACGTAATACTGCTCGGCTGCTTTCTGGCGAACGACGATATTGTTCGGCGTTAAGGTCAGGCCCAAAGCGGAAATTGTTATCCGCCCACGAAAGCGCGAGTTCAAGCTCTTCGGCATCGTAAATCTTCTGATCGATACGGCGGCGTAGCTCGGTCATATCTACAGCCTGCACTTTCATACCGAGCCATGATTCAAAGAAGTTATGATCAACGATAGAGCCTGCAATCCCCATTGAGACGCCGCCCAACGACATATAACTTTTGCCTTTCATGCTAGCGACGGCTAAACCAGCGCGCGCAAAGCGTAGAAGTTTTTCCTCTACGTCGGCTGGAATGCTGTCATCGCCGCCGTCTTGCACATCGTGGCCATAAATAGAAAACGCAGGTATGCCTTTTTGGCTGTGTGCCGCCAGCGCGGCTGCCAGATAAACCGCGCCTGGACGTTCGGTGCCGTTAAAGCCCCAGATGGCTTTGGGGCGCATTGGGTCCATATCGATGGTTTCGCTGCCGTAGCACCAGCAAGGGGTGACGGTGATGGTTAATCCTACATTCTGGCGACTGAATTTATCTTCACAGGCGGCAGATTCCGCCATGCCAGCAATACAGCCATCGGCAATAACGCACTCTACTGCTGCGCCACAGGCGTGATGCAGTTGCTCGCTTAATAGCTGCGCGGTGGCTTTCGCCATATTCATGGTTTGTTCTTCAAGGGACTCGCGTACACCCATGCGGCGGCCATCAATGACTGGGCGGATACCAATTTTGGGCAGGTTTTGTAGGGGCTGGTGTTGGCTATTCATTCTTATTTTCCTCACGTTAATCGGTAGGTTGTCTTTATTAAGGTTGAATTGCATTAAGGTTGAATGTCTTAAGCCGTTGCGCGCGGCATGATGTTTGATCTGAACTTGGCAAAGATGAAAATGATGGCGAAGCACAGCGCCGGGATCAGTTCTGCGGTTGGGATGTTGCCCGCCGCATCGCTAACAAAGCCCATGACCGGTGTGACAATGCCGCCGCCGATAATGGTCATAACAATAATGGATGAGCCGTATTTGGTGTCTTGGTCTAATCCCTTAATCCCCAAGGAGAAAATGGTCGGATATTGGATAGACATGAACATGCTGCACAGCGTTAGCGCGATAAGGCCAACGTGACCGCCTGCCGCTGCGGAAATGATGCATAACAGCATGGAAATAAAGGCATAGATGGCTAAAACCTTGTGCGGCGCATAGTGACGAATAAGCCACGTTCCGCTAAAGCGCCCGATGAAGAAGCACACCATGGTGGCAGTTAGATAATTGGCGGCGAATCCTGGCGTTGTGCCTGGCAGCTCCTCGATGGCGTAACGGATCAGATAGCTCCAGCAGGCGGTTTGAGCACCGACGTAGCAGAACTGCGCTAATACGGCCCAGCGCCAATGGCGGATACGTAGCAAACGTGATACCGAAGCCAGCAGGGAACCGCCTTTGTCACCGCTATGCGCATCACTTTGAATGGTCGGGAATTTAGTGAAGGCAATCAGCAAGGCGACAAACAGTACAATGGCCACGATCATCATGTAAGGCGACTGAACCGCCAGCACCAAGCTGTGGTTATAGGCCGCGAGCTGCTCTGGCGCCATTTGGCTTAACACTTCGGCTGGCTGATGAGGAACATGAGATAAAATCAGCCCCTGACCAAAGACGACGGCAATAATGGCACCAAAGGAGTTAAAGGTTTGGGCTAGATTAATTCTAAAATGTCCTGATTCTTCTGGTCCTAATACGGTAACAAAAGGATTAGCTGCCGTTTCTAAACAGCCAAGCCCAGCGGCTATGATAAATAAGCCAATAAGAAATAAGGTATAATTCATTCCCTCGGCGGCAGGCCAAAATAGTGCAGCGCCAATGGCATAAAATAATAACCCAGTAATAATTCCTGCCTTGTAACTCAGCTTTTTCATTAATATTCCGGCAGGAATAGGGATTAGGAAGTAACCAAAGTAAAATGCTGACTGTATCAGCCCAGCTTGAAAGTTAGTTAAGGTAAATGCCTGCTGAAACTGAGGCAGTAAAATATCATTTAAATTGTTAGCGACAGCCCATAAAAAGAAAAGTGAACATAATAATGCAAAAGGAATTAAATAGTTTCCTTTGCGCTCATGACTGGCAACGCGGTAGTTTTCTGACTGGATTGAAACGTTTCCCATAGCGCCCTCGTTAGGTCATACAGAGATATTGTGTATACCCTTCATACTTGAAGCTGCTTCGATGTTGGCTAGGCTTGGTCACCTGAATCGCTGGCTAAAGCACGCTCATCGGGATTGACTCTCTTGCCGCCTGGATGCAACTCCAATTATTTTTGGCATAAATCTGTTCTTCTTCCGCAGTAACACGTTCAGGCACTCTCCGTTCAATCGGAGGCGGGGTGCAATCATGCCGTTTATGCGGTAAGTGAAGCTATTCTTAAAACAAAAAAGCACTAAAAGTATGAGTTCAGTCACATTCAATATTATTGGGGGCGGAAATGTGAAGGTAGTCACTTTAATAAATCAAAAAACATGCCCGTTTTAATCAAATAAGACATAAAAAACACAAATAGAATGCCCGATTATTTTATTTTTAATTTAAACGGTCAGTTCTCTGTTTATCTTTGTAGATTTGCCCGTTTTTATTTAATGAAAATTAAACGGACATTTTTAATTTTATATTTGTGTGCTTTTTATATGACGGTGATGTAATTCTATTGAACTGGGTCACATATTTTAATCAGGTTTTTTATTGTTGTTCTCTACAGGATAAATATGACAGTTACCAACACCGTTATTTTTAAATGACTGATTCCATCAATAATCAGAGAGGCAACAAATGGAAAGAGATTCATTAGCTCGCGAAATAATTCATACCTGCTTAGAAATGACACGTCTGGGCCTAAATCAGGGGACTGCGGGTAATGTCAGCGTGCGCTACCGCGATGGAATGCTGATTACCCCAACGGGCATCCCTTATGAGAATTTGACCGAGTCACATATTGTTTATATCGATCAGCATGGGAAACACGAGGAGGGGAAAGTGCCTTCTAGTGAATGGCGCTTCCATCAGATTGCGTATCAAACGCGCCCAGAAGCCAACGCGGTGGTGCACAACCATGCCGTGAACTGCACGGCGGTTTCTATTCTGAATCGCCCAATCCCTGCCATTCATTACATGATTGCCGCCGCCGGTGGCAGCACGATTCCCTGCGCGCCTTATGCGACGTTTGGTACCAAACAACTCTCTGAGCATGTCGCCGTTGCGCTGAAAAACCGCAAAGCCACGTTGTTACAGCATCACGGCATGATTGCCTGCGAAGCCAATTTACAAAAGGCTTTATGGCTGGCCCACGAAGTTGAAGTTTTAGCCGAGCTTTATCTGGCAACGTTGCCAATCGTTGATCCGGTACCGGTATTGTCTGATGAAGAAATCGCCATTGTGCTGGAGAAATTCAAGACTTACGGCCTGCGTGTAGAAGAGTAGCGCGGCGACAATATTTCTCACTAAAGGGTTTTCATTATGACAAATCGAATGATTTTGAATGAAACATCGTTTTTTGGTCGTGGCGCGGTGAATGAATTAGTGCCAGAGGTTTTGCGCCGTGGTTATGGTAAAGCGCTGATCGTAACCGATGCTCAATTAGTTGCCTGTGGCGTGGTGGAAAAGGTGACCGCTAAACTCGATGCCGCCGGATTGGAATATCAGGTTTTTGATCGCGTGGTGCCTAATCCCACAATCGCCGTTGTGCAGTGTGGGCTGGCAACGTTTAACGCGAGTGGTGCTGATTATCTGATCGCCATTGGCGGCGGTTCACCGCAGGATACCTGCAAAGCCATTGGGATCATCAGCGCTAACCCTGAGTTTGAAGATGTGCGCAGTTTGGAAGGCGTCGCACCAACTCATAGCCCAAGCGTGCCGATTTTGGCGATTCCAACCACGGCAGGAACGGCGGCTGAAGTGACCATTAACTATGTGATCACCGATGAGGAGAATCGCCGGAAGTTTGTTTGTGTCGATCCTCATGACATCCCGCTGGTGGCCTTTATCGACGCCGATATGATGGACGGCATGCCCGCCAGTTTGAAAGCCGCTACGGGTGTGGATGCGCTTACCCACGCGATTGAGGGATTTATCACGCGCGGCGCATGGGAGCTTACTGACACGCTGCATTTGAAAGCGATTGAAATCATCGCTCGGTCGCTGCGCAGCTCGGTTGCCGGTCTGCCTGAGGCCGTTGAAGATATGGCGCTGGGGCAATATGTGGCGGGGATGGGATTCTCCAACGTGGGATTAGGCTTGGTGCACGGTATGGCCCATCCGTTAGGCGCGTTTTATAACACGCCGCACGGCGTAGCCAACGCGATTTTGCTGCCTCATGTCATGCGTTATAACGCCGCATATACCGGTGAAAAATACCGTCAGATTGCGCAGGCGATGGGTGTTGATGTGGCTCATGCCACGCTGGAACAGGCGCGAGAAGCGGCAATTCAAGCCGTAGAGGCACTGAATCGTGACGTGGGGATTCCCGCTTCGCTAAAAGAAGTTGGCGTGCGTGAAACAGATATCGCTGAGCTGGCGCAGGCCGCGTTTGATGACGTTTGCACCGGAGGGAATCCGCGCGAGGCGAAAACCGCAGAGATCGAGGCATTGTATCGGGCGGCAATGTGAAGGTTTGTATGCTGAGCTAAGTGAAGTGTTTCGCATGCCAAAGAGGCGATGAGATTTCATGAAGCAAAGAAACTGATTTTCGAAAAGGATATGCCTTTGTGCCGAAAGCTCTGAGGGTGGTTTGTCTAAGCATTGGCAGCGCGAGCCACGCAGACAGGACCTCTGCGTGGAGTTTGGGGCGCCCGGGATGGGCGATACCAAACCGGAGCGAAAATGCCATCTCGGATAAAAGCGCGCGAGTTAAGAGGCCGCGCGCTGGCGGCCTCTTATCGGACGCCTACACCAAGGATTTCATGGTTATATTGCTTCTAATAGGCGGACGAAACTTTCCTTCTATCGTTCAAATATCCAGAATTAAGTATTAAGCCTCTCGCTTAAACATCCCCGCGATCTGGAAACAACTGAAAGAGCTAAACAGCATTTCAATCCCAACGATAGTGGTGACCAGCGTGACTGACATGGCTGGGCCGGCGGTGATAAACATGGCGGCAATCGCCAAGTCTAAAATCCCAATGATGATTTGTAGCCATCCTCCGCTTACGCCACGCAGTTTAAAACCGGCACTTAAGCGAATAATACCGCCGAGAGCAAAGAGGGTCGCTAAAATCACCGACATGGTGAAAATACCTACCATCGGGTTGGTGATAAATACGTAGCCCATAATGATGTATGCGACGCCCATCAGAATGCCCGCCACCATTGGCCAGAAGTTGCGTGTGCGGTTAGCAATCATCCCGATAATCAAACCCAAACCGCTGAGCACAAACAGCGTGCCGACAATGGCGCTTAATGCTGCGCCGGAGGCAAAGGGGTTAATCAGGCAGAAAATCCCGCCCAAGAGCAGCAGAAAGGAGATAACTAACAGCAAGGTACGCTGTTTTTTGAGAAAGTTTCCGTCCAAACCGAGCAAACTTTTACGATCGATATTTAACATGATGACTCTCCATTTTCGAGGTTGCGTTCGGTAGTTAAATCTCTGGCTTATTATAGTCATACGACAAGTGTGTTATGGGCGCAAAGAATGTCGGAAATCGGTCTAATTAAAGATGGAAAGCAATGCTGCCAGTGATAGGGAATGTAAAAAGAAAAAAGCCACCGCAGGCGGTGGCTTAGTGCAGGTGTTACTTTAAAACTCGATTTATACGTGGGCTAGCTGATTGTGCTCTTCACGGTGTCCCGGCATACGGATGGTTGCGGACAGTACCAGTGAAATCACCAGCAGAGTCATAATCACCGAGAAGGTCACGATGAAGCCGCCGAACATTGACGCGATGATAGAACCAATGATGCTGCCGATACCAAAGCCCAGATACAGTAGGCCGTAGTTTTTAGTCAGGTTGTTTAGGCCAAAGAAGTCACTGACCAGCGATGGATATACGGTAATAGTGCCGCCGAAGCTGAATGCGATACAAGCAACGGAAGCAAAGAACAGACCTTCATTCAAAGGAACAAACAGCAGTGTACCCATACCGATGAGGGAAATGACCTGAGCCAGAGAGATAACGCGAATACGTGCCATTTTGTCAGACAGGATACCCAGCACCAAGCGACCACTTAGGTTAGCAATAGCAATCACGGTCACGGCGCTTGCGGCGGTCATGGCAGGCAGATGAACCATGCCTTCACCGATATCTTTCGCCACACCAATCACATACAGGCCACTCATGCAGGCGGTCAGGAACATCAGCGCTAGCATCCAATATTGTGGCTGACGTACGGCTTCTGCCAGTGTGTAATCCTGAGCGGTGCTTTCACCTTGCGCATTCGATGCAGCAACTTCTTGTTTTGGCGCATCTTTCATCAGCATTGCCCCAGCCATCACCATCACCATGGCCAAGCCACCCCAAATCATGAAGGTGTTTTCCAAACCGTAGGCGGACAGCAGGCTGGTATCGATGTATTTGAAACCAAGGCTACCTAAACCGTAGGCACCGATGGCACAGGCTGAAATCATGCCTTTACGCTCTGGGAACCATTTTACGCAGTTAGAAAGCGTCATCAGGTAACCAGCACCATCGGCAAGGCCGACCAAAATACCGGCGCTGAGATACAGCATGATCAAGTTGTTAGAGTGCGCGGTTAAGAAGAAGCCCAGCGCTAATACCACACCAGCGGCGATAGTGACGTTACGAACGCCGAAACGGTCCTGCAATTTACCCGCGACGGAAGAGGCCACGGCAAGTGCGAGGCTCAGCAGGCCGAAGGAGAAGGCCACGCGGCTGATAGGTTCGTCTAGTTTTTCAGACAGAGGGCCGTTGAATAGGCTCCAGGTATAAACGGAACCCAGAGCGAACTGAGTAATGATGGTGCCAACCAGCGTTAGCCAGCGGGTGCGATTGTAATTTTGCATGCCAGTCATATTCATGATGCTGCTCCAGATAAATATTTATTAACTGTGAGTATGTTAAGGCTATCTATAGGGCAGCGATCCATTCTAGGAATGAATAGCCTGAGTGCAGGAATGAAATGCATTAAAGCAGGAATGAATGAACGAAAAACGGGGTAAAAGAGGGCAATTTAGGGTGATCCACAATTGATGTGGATCACAATTTTCTCATATTAATTCACTGGGAGGGCCGTTTTAGAGCGGCGTTTCCACCAAAACTCCCGTGGAAAGGCAGAAGCATCCACTGATTATGTTAACGGGAATATTGACGGATTCACCGGCAATGAGCAGATGAGTCTCTGCGCCAACGGTAAATTCAAACTCTCCGCTAACCACGCGCGTGGTGTTACCTTGCATCTGCTTGCGTAGCTGGCTAAAAGCACCAGACTCAAACGTTAACTCAGCGGCAGGTTTGCCGTTGCTGATAACTCCGCTACGGCGGGTGATGCCCACGCCATATTCTTCAGCCGGAGTCTGTGCTTTGAATGTCTCCATGAAACCTATCCTTATTGTTGCGGTTTTTTGTTTCTATGTGAGTTGCTAAAAAAAGCAGGGCACAGCCTAACACTCTGGGTGTAAACAAGCATCAACGTAGGGGGAATTCGCAGGAATAAAGCTGATTCGACGTGATTTTAATCAGATAATTCTCGCTAGACGTATCACCGCTTGAAGCACTTAAAATGCAGGCATACACTAGCGCGTCGATCGATTCCGAGATCGTCAGTCCCTGTCTGATTTTGACGAAAGCCGTTTTTAACGAACATTGTTTTAGTGAACATTGTTTTTAATGAATACCGTTTCTAAAAGTTCTGCCGCAGGTTTTTCTCCATCCGTCACAAAACACCTTAATTATGATTGTTAGACCCCAACAACATTGGTTTCGCCGCCTATTTGTGTGGCATGGCTCCGTGTTACCTAAAATTCTCTTCCGCTTAAGTTTAAATTTTGGTTTTGCCTGCATCGCTGTGGTTTGTTATCTGTGGCATGAAATGTTGGATGTGAATCTGACGTTGGCTCCGTTCAGCCTGCTGGGCGTGGCCATTGCGATCTTTCTCGGGTTTCGTAATAACGCCAGCTATGCGCGTTTTACCGAGGCGCGCCTGCTGTGGGGGAACTTGCTGATCACCGAGCGCTCGCTGCTGAGAGAAGTGAAAAGCCTAATGCCGGATCCGGCAGAACAGGCGCGCTATTTCACGTCGTTGTTGATTGCGTTCACCTACTGCTTGAAGCATCAGCTGCGTAAAACCGATATGCGTATTGATGTGGACCGGCTGCTGGCACCATCGGAGCGTAATTCGGTGCTCAATAGCCATTCACCCTGCAATACGCTGTTGTTGAAAATGGGGATGTGGTTAGGTGAACAGCGCCGATTGGGACGGATTAGCGACATCAGTTTTCATTCTATAGACAGCAACTTGAACCATCTTTCTTCCATTCTTGGCGGCTGCGAACGAATTTCCAATACGCCGATCCCGTTTGCCTATAGCCTGATTGTGCATCGCACCGTTTATCTATTCTGCGCGTTGCTGCCGTTTGCCTTGGTGTCGGATTTACACTACCTCACACCGCTGGTGTCGGTATTTATTTCCTATACCTTTATCTCGCTGGATTCACTGGCTGAAGAATTGGAAGATCCTTTTGGCATGGCGCCGAACGATCTGCCGCTCAATGCGATTTCTGCCACGATAGAGATTAATCTGCGGGAAATGATTGAAGATGATGAGAAACCGAGCCCGATGAAGCCGGATCATCATTGTTTGTTGAGTTGAGTTTACCTCCTCCCATCTTTAACACGATTGCCCCCACCCCAACCCTCCCCCTCGCAGGGGAGGGAGCTTATCTGTGCTCGTTACTAATCAGGTGCTCGATCTGCTCCGCCCCCTGCGAATGGGGAGGGAGCTTACTTGTGCTCGTTACTAATCAGGTGCTCGGTCTGCTCCTCCCCCTGCGAAGGGGGAGGCTGGGAGGGGGTTGCTAACAATTAAATAGGGCAATCAAATCGGCGATCGATTCTGCCCCACAGCAAAGATATCGTAGAACGACAGTTCAGATTTTCGCTGCATAATGGCGCGTAGCTTCTGTTTGCGTGATTCATCTACCTGAGATGATTGCAAAATACTGTCGACCAGCGCGTCCGGTACCATTCGCGTGTTATACCATTCGCCGTTGAAGCATACGCGCAGATCCAGAACGTCGATATCGTCGTAGTGATAGCGTGGATTGACGTCAAAAAAGAAGAACAAGTTCAATCCCACAAACAGCAGCGTCATTACCCATGTCACGTCTGCCAGCGTTTCTGACTGCAACATCACCGCCAACGTAGCCGCATAGGCCAGATACATACCCACGAATAGCCCAGGATGTTTTTTAATAAAACTGATGCTAAAGCGCGGGCGATTATCGCGGTGTTCGGCTTTATTCACCCTGTCGATTTCTTCTTTAAGGATGCGTTCAATTTCGCTCATGTTCGGTCACCTGTATTGATGTTACAGCTTGATAACATAATTCTATCATTTTTGTGTGGTTAATGGCGCTCAATGTGACTTCAGCCCAGCGGCCGTCATCAATAAACGGAATATCATTGAGACACAGCCCAGCGCCAGCACGCTTCCCGCCCAGATAGCCGCCAACCACAGTATGCGTTTCCATAAGGGAGAGCGGGTCGCTTGCGCTTCAATCGTTGTCATTTTTTACCTCGCTGACTCAGTGATAGCCTTCATCGGCGCCGATTTTTCCGCGGAAAACGTAATAGCTCCAGAAGGTATAAACCAAGATAATTGGGATGATGAACAAGGCGCCAACCAGCATAAATCCGAGGCTTTGCGGCGGTGCTGCGGCCTGCCAGATGTCGATAGAAGGCGGAATGATATGCGGCCAGATACTTATCCCTAGCCCGCTAAAGCCGAGGAAAACCAACAACAGGGTCATCACAAACGGCAAGTAGTGGTCGCCGTGGCGCGTTCCGCGCCAAATCACTCCGGCGCAAACGAGCGTCAGTACGGGAACCGGTAAAAGGAACACGATGTTTGGCCAGCTAAACCAACGCTCGGCAATGGCACCGTGCGCCAGCGGAGTCCAAATGCTGATGATGGCAATAATAACCAGCAGAGCCAGCAGTAAAGGGCGCGTAATGCGATACATTTTATCTTGCAACTGATGGCTGGTTTTCATGATAAGCCACGTGCTGCCCAGCAGCGCATAGGCGCACATCAGGCCGATACCGCAGAACAGGTTAAACGGCGTAAGCCAATCAAATGCACCCCCGACAAAGGTTCGCTCTGACACGGGGAAACCATTAATCACGGCGCCGACCACGATACCTTGCATGAACGTGGCGCAGCCTGAGCCAACGATAAAAGCCTTGTCCCAGAAACCTCGATGCGCAGGCAGCGCTTTAAAGCGAAACTCAAAGGCGACGCCGCGGAAAATCAGCGCGATCAGCATCAGCGTGAGGGGAATAGATAACGCATCAACAATCACCGCGTAGGCCAGAGGAAAGGCACCAAATAGCGCCGCACCGCCGAGCACTAGCCAAGTTTCGTTGCCGTCCCACACGGGTGCGACGGTGTTGACCATCATGTCGCGCTCTTGCATATCACGGGTGACTGGCAGCAACATGCCAATGCCTAAATCGAAACCATCCATCACGATATACATCAAGGTGGCGAAAATAATGATGGCGAACCAAATGAGCGGCAGATCGATACCCATTAGTGAGTCTCCTGCTGATGAGAGGGCTTAGCGGCAATGCGTCCGGCGGCGGTAGGGAACGCTTCGCTGTGGGTTTCTGGAATAATCGGTTCAGGGCCTTTACGGATTAGCCGCATCATATAGGCATAACCCACGCCAAAGACTGCGCCGTAGACCACGAAGAATGTCAGCAAGCTGATGCTCATATGCAGATCGCCATGGGCAGATACGGCATCTTTAGTGCGCATCAGGCCATGTACAATCCACGGCTGGCGGCCCACTTCGGTGGTTATCCAACCGGCTAAAATGGCGATGAGTCCCGAAGGTCCCATCCAGAATACGAAATGCAGGAAAGGGCGCGATGTGTATAAACGCTGCCGATAACGTAGCCATAAACCGATAGCACCCAGCAAAATCATCAACATGCCGAGACCTGCCATAACGCGAAATGACCAGAACACCAGCGGCGAATTCGGACGATCCTCTTTGGCAAATTCGGTTAATGCAGGCACTTGCTTATCAAGACTGTGCGTCAGGATCAGGCTGCCAAGATAGGGCACTTCCACTTTAAAGCGTGTTTCTTCGCGCTCCATGTCGGGTAGCCCGAACAGAACCAGCGGCGTTGCTTCGCCGGGTTTGTTCTCCCAGTGACCTTCGATCGCGGCTATTTTTGCTGGCTGATATTTAAGTGTGTTAAGGCCATGGATGTCGCCAATAAAAGCCTGAAGCGGGGCGACGATTAACGCCATCCAGAGCGCCATCGAAAGCATTTTGCGCGTGGCAGGTGTGTCGTTCCCACGCAGTAGATGCCACGCCGCAGAAGCTCCGACAAAGAAAGCGCTGCTCAGGAAAGCGGCGGTGGTCATATGCAGCAGACGATACGGGAACGAAGGATTGAAGATCACCGCCAGCCAATCAACCGGAACCACCTGACCGTTTACGATTTCATAGCCCTGTGGGGTATGCATCCAACTGTTGGACGCCAAGATCCAGAACGTTGACATCAGCGTGCCGAGCGCCACCATGCAGGTGGCAAAAAAGTGCAGCTCTTTGCCTACTTTGTTCCAGCCAAACAGCATGACGCCAAGAAATCCGGCTTCAAGGAAAAATGCGGTGAGCACTTCATAAGTGAGCAACGGGCCAGTAATGCTGCCCGCAAATTGAGAAAACCCGCTCCAGTTAGTGCCAAACTGATAAGCCATCACTAAGCCGGAAACCACGCCCATGCCGAAATTGACGGCGAACACTTTCGCCCAAAAGTGATAGAGCGTGCGGTAATCTGGGTTACGCGTTTTCAGCCATAAACCCTCAAGCACCGCCAAAAAGCTGGCTAGCCCGATGGTGATGGCAGGGAAAATAATGTGAAAGGATACCGTAAAAGCAAACTGGATCCTGGCGAGTTGGAATGCGTCTAATCCGAACATGGACAGCCTCGTACTGACATAAAGTTCTGCGCGGTAAATTGCAGGCGTGAGAAACGGAGTGCCGGAGCGATCAGGGCCGGAACGATGAAAGGGATCTTACGGGCTGTAAAATAGATATGACAGAAACAGAAATGTTGTTTTAATGTATAACAGTTTGATTTGGATCATGGCGACGACACCCTATCGGAGAGCGCAGTGGCAAAATATGAAGACTTGGTAAAACGCATTCGCGGGCAGATCACCGCTGAAATTTGGCAAGTTGGCGATAAGCTGCCGTCGCTGCGTGAGCAGGTTTTGCACTCTGGTTTGAGCCTGATGACGGTGATGCATGCCTATCAAATTCTAGAGAGCCAAGGGTGGATCGTTTCACGCCCGCAATCGGGTTATTACGTTGCGCCTCAGGCAAAGTTTTTAGCCCCGTCGCCTACGCATGAACCCGTGCAGCGTGCTGAAGAAGTCGGCATCAACGCGTTTATTTTCGATGTTTTGCAGGCCAGCCGCGATCCCGCCATTGTGCCGTTTGGCTCTGCGTATCCCGATCCCACGCTGTTTCCTCGCCAACAAATTAGTAAATCGTTGACCACGGTGGCGCGGGCGATGACCACGCTAAGCGCCACGGATAATTTGCCGCCGGGCAATGAGGATCTGCGTAAGATCCTTGCGAAACGCTATGCCATGCAGGGCATTCGTATCGATCCTGAGGAGATCGTCATTACCGCTGGCGCATTGGAATCACTTAACCTGAGTTTGCAGGCCGTCACACAGCCCGGCGACTGGGTAATTGTAGAAAACCCATGTTTTTACGGTGCATTGCAGGCACTGGAGCGCTTACGGCTAAAGGCCCTTTCAATTGCGGCACATCCTGAATTTGGCATTGATTTAGCGGCGTTGGAAGAGGCGCTAAAGACCTATCCGGTACGCGCTTGCTGGTTGATGACCAATATTCAAAACCCGTTAGGCTGCACGCTTTCGGTCGAGAAAAAGCAGCAGCTGGTGGCGCTCTTACAGCGGCATAACGTGTATTTGATTGAAGACGATGTTTATGGCGAGCTGTATGCCGGTGGTGAAAAACCGCTTCCGGCCAAAGCCTTTGATGAGACGGGAATGACCATGCACTGCTCTTCGTTCTCGAAAAGCTTGGTGGCCGGATTTCGTGTTGGCTGGGTGGCCGCGGGAAATATGGCGAGAAAAATCCAGCAGTTGCAGCTCATGAGCACGCTTTCGACCAGCGCACCAATGCAGCTGGCGCTGGCAAATTATTTAGCTACCCGCAGCTATGACAGCCATTTGCGGCGCCTGCGCCGAGTGATGGAGCAACGTAAATATGCGGCATGGCAGTCACTGCGCGCACATCTTCCGCAGGGCGTGAATATTAATTATTCACACGGCGGCTATTTTTTGTGGGTCGAGCTGCCTATCAACGTGAATGCGACCGAACTGTACCACCGCGCGCTGAATGAAAGGATTAGCATCGCTCCCGGCCAGATGTTTTCTGCCAGCAATCAGTACACCAACTATTTTCGCTTTAATGTCTCTCACGAATGGACAGAAAAAAGCGAAAAAGCGGTGCAAAAACTGGCGGTTATCGTGAGTGAAATGATGAAGTTAGCTGATTAGACGATGTTCTCTATAGATTATGGGGAAAATTACGAGGCAATTCGCTAGCCGGGCAATTAATTACGCTTTCGTTATTTTCACCACAGTCACGAACGAACGTAATAGTTGCAAATTCGTCAATAACTTCGGTTGGATAAGCTGGGCCTGCATCGCGATAGGCTTCCATTTCGGCTATATGCTCGTTTTGGAAACAAACCGTTTTTTCTGGATTATTGATGACCCAACGAGGGAAGAAAATTGTCCCATGAAAAACATTATCTTCTAAGTTTACGATTAGGCTGACATCGGTTCCGGTCGGCTCCGTCCACGAAATTTTATATACCGCTTTAGCGACGCGAACGATATAGGTTGTTTGATCTTTTACCCAACGGTTACCCACAATCCCACTATGAATTCGATAATCTAACGTTGTGGCATTTTTGACATAGATTTCATAATTCCAGCCGTTGTCATAGGTATAGACCAAGTGTTTGCCCACTAAACCGCTCAAATCATTTTTATCGAAGGTGCTCATAATTTTTGTCTCCGTTTCATTTGATGCGTTCAGTGTAGAGATGTATTTATTCGATTAATAACGCTAATATTGAGTTAAATAGATTCAAAAATTAGATTGGTTTATTGAGATGAAAACAACGCTAGAGCAATGGATGCTGTTACAGGCGGTGATTGAGCACGGTAGTTTTTCGCGTGCCGCAGAGATGTATAACCGCAGCCAGTCGTCGTTGAGCTATCAACTCACACTGATGCAGGAACGGCTCGGGGTGCCGTTGTTAACGATTGTTGGGCGCAAGGCCGAATTGACGCCAGAAGGGCAGCAGCTATTGGCACAGGTTCAGCCTCTGCTACAAGGATTTCGCACGCTGGAAAACCGTGCAGAGGCTCTAAAACGCGGCGAACGCGCACGCTTAGACTTAGTGGTTGATAGCATTTTCCCCAAATCACATTTGTTTGATGTGCTGCGTCGTTTTCAACAGGTTTTTCCTATGACACAGGTACATCTCACCGAAATATTACGCAGTGAGAGTTTATCTGAGCTTAAACAACGTCATGCCGATGTTTACCTCATCACTCCAACCCATGATGTAGCGACTCGCGGGCGTTTACTGATGGAAATAACCTTCGCCGCCGTTGCTCATCGGGATCATCCTTTACTGCAATTACCGGCGCCACTTAGCCGAGATGATTTGGCGCGCTATCCGCTGATCGAAATTGTCGATCGCACGCAGCAGCAAATGAACAGCCGCCAGTCCACGGCGGCAGAAAACTGGACTTTCACCACGATAGAGGCGGCCATCGAAGCTGTTGCACATGGAGTCGGTTATGGGTGGCTACCAGAAGAAAAAATTGCGCCTCTGCTAGCTTCCGGTGAACTTATGTTGCTGCCGCTAGTTCAAGGCGAACGCCGCTCAACACCGCTTTATCTGTTGGTTAACGAGGAATTAGCCGGAATAGATCGCGAGATTACTTTGTTGGTGAGTTTGCTTGAGGGGAGTCCGATGAGTAGCTGATTCAGAAAGCAAAAAACCCGCCATAGGCGGGTTCTTTTAAATAGTGGTGCCCGGACTCGGAATCGAACCAAGGACACGGGGATTTTCAATCCCCTGCTCTACCGACTGAGCTATCCGGGCAACGAGGCGTATTAAACTGGATCTGAGGCTTGGCGTCAACGTAATTTCTTCATTCCTTTGTTCAGTTGCCTAATGTTTCGGCACTTTGGTTTTTTTGCATGAAATTTATGCTGTATTGAAGATATCGTCTTTCTATCTTCAAGAGCGACTAAGCGATATCGCTCAAATTCATTGATGTTAGTCGCTCAGCTCTTAATAAGATGCTTTTCCAATGTTCACTGAGTTTATTTCGAAGGTTACATTAAATTACAAATACTACATCTAAGTGAAGTGCGGAAGTTGTTGTTCTTTGGTTTAAAAACGTAACATCATTTTTAGCTCATAAATTACTTTTATTAGATATTGTTTAGAGGTTGTTTATTGATTGAATATCTTATCTTTATATAAATTTATTTATTCTCTATCGAGAGGGCTGTTAATTTAATGCTTATTAAACATAGTCTTATTAAGTTATTTTAATTTTTCCCTGAATAAATATCAATCTATTGTAATGAAGGTTAAACAGCATTCATTTGATGTAAACTATTTTTTCCTTGGAGTGTTATTGGCGTTTTACAGATGGCGTGTTTAATTTCTGTGTATTGACATCACCTATGCTGGATATATAACTTAGGTACTGTGATTGAGAGGCTGGTTATATTTAATGAGCTAGCCTCATAGCCGAATAATATAAATTAAATCAGGTGTATTAATTATGAAACGTATTCTTACAGCAACAGCACTTTCTCTTGCCATGATGTCTACTTTTACTTGGGCTGCTGATGGCTCAACCACCGCTCCAACGGCAACGACTACCGTGAGTGCGAATGTGCTAACCGCCCAGCAGGCTAAAGAAGTTGCTAAGGTAGCTCAGCAGGGCTTTAACGCCATGCGTGATGTGCAATATGCTCGCGTTTCTTTATTCCGCGGATACCCAGATGTGGCGCAAAAATTAGTCGATCAGGCGCAAACCTTATTAGCTGATGACAGCACCAACTGGAAAGATTTTATTAAGGCCGATAAGAAAACTCCGCTGACTGGTGATAACTACGTAGTTATTAATGCTTCTATTTCTTTGGCTGAGGATTTTGTGGCAACGCCTGAAAAACAAAAAGCCATTGATAGCGCTAATGCTAAATTCAAGAAAGGTGATCACAAAGGCGCAATGGAAGAACTGCGTTTGGCAGGTGTTGGTGTAACGGAAACTCAATATCTGATGCCGCTGAAACAAACCCAGCAGGCTGTTAAGAAAGCGCAGCAGCTGCTGAAAGAGGGTAAATACTATGAAGCGAACTTGGCTCTGAAAGGCGCTGAAGAGGGGATTATTACCGACAGCGTATCTTTAGTGGGTGCTAATTAATTTCTCTATGAATTAACTGATACATTCTATTTCCTACCTTCGATAAACCACCCTTTTGGGTGGTTTATTCATCGATATTGTAATAAATATTCAGCCTTAGCCTAACGCACCATTTCGGCGGCAGCGCGCAATTTGCAGAATATCTTCGGCTAAGCGGCGTGCGGTTTCCACATCTTGCAACTGGCGTTTTACTAGCAAACGACTTAAGCAGCCTTCCAATACTAGCTCCATCTGATGAGCGACCATTTCAGGATCGTCCATGTCGATGTCTTGCAGCAGCGCGAGCGTAAACTCGTAAGAGGCCGCTTTCTGTTGCTCGGCGAGAAGGTGGATCGGATGATCGTCTTCAGGGAAAAAACTGCAGGCGGCGATAAACAGGCAGCCGGGATAGCGCTGTTGCTGCACATACTCAGCCAACACGTGGTAACGCGCCAAGATTTTATCCCGAGCTGAAAGGGTTTCATCCAGCAGCAGCTGGCGGCGCCATGTATCTATCTGCTGTGCGTGGTAGCGCAGACTGTCATAAAGCAGGGCTTCACGATCCGGCCAAAAACGAATTAGCTCTTCCTTTGAAATATCGAGCTGGGGAGCCAGCTTATCCAAGGTCGTGGTTGCTAGTCCTTGTTGTTCCAGCAGGCCAAGTACCTGGCTGAGCACGAGTTCTCGTTGCACGTGATCCTCCTGTCTTATGTGCGGATCTTTCACGATCGGATCCTCAGTGTCGTTGATGGTTAGCGATTGTGCAAATGCGCTGTGAATTCCTTTGCGTTCATAAAACCGGTGACGCGCAGCTGTGGTTGTTCTTGTGCCTGCGCGTTGTAAAACAAAATGGTTGGCAGACCTAATACGTTTAAATGCTTGAGCAGCGCGGCATGTTCCGCGCTGTTCGCCGTGACGTCAGCCTGTAAGAGCACCGTATCCGCAAGTTGCTGGCGCACCGTTGGATCGCTGAAGGTGTATTTTTCAAACTCTTTGCAGGCCACACACCAGTCAGCATACAGGTCTAACATAACAGGTTTGTTCTCTGCTTTAGCCTGTTGTAGGGCATGATCCAGCTCAGCAATAGTATTCATTTTTTGGAACGGTAGATGAGCAATGGTTGCTTGTGATGCATTTCCAAATGCCCAATCTTGCAATGGCCGTGAACATACCAGCGCCAAACCTAGCATCACAATTTGCATGATGCGCGCTAGGCGATGAGAAGACTTCAGGCTCAGTGCGAATGCCCAGCCGAAGAAGGCAACGCCTAACAGCGACCAGAGGCGTAATCCCCATTCGTCACCCAGAATACGCTCCAGTAAGAACACTGGTAGCGCGAGGATTACAAATCCAAACGCCTCTTTGACGTACTGCATCCATGGCCCGCTACGTGGTAGCAGGCGGTTGCCGAAAGTGGTCACGAGGATCAGCGGAATGCCCATCCCCAGCGCATAAAGGTATAGCGTGCCGCCGCCAGCGGCCATATTACCGCTTTGTGCGATGTACAACAGAATGGCGCTGAGCGGCGCGGTGGTGCAAGGCGAGCATATCAGACCTGCCAGTGCGCCCATGACAAATACGCCAATCAGCGAACCGCTGCGTTGCTGATTGCTCCAGAGCGTAAGGCGCGTTTGAACTGAAGAAGGCAGCTGCAAGGTAAATAGGCCAAACATCGATAGCGCCAGCAGCACGAACAAAATCGATAGCCCAATCAATACATAGGGGTGCTGGAACGCGGCTTGGAACTGCAATCCAGCGGCGGCGACCACCATCCCTAGCAGCGTATAAGTCACCGCCATGCCTTGTACATAAACGAGCGACAATACAAAAATTCGGCGATAGCTTTGCTGGCGATCCTGTCCAAGGATAATGGCAGATATCAGCGGATACATCGGCAAGATGCAGGGCGTAAAGGCAATGCCAATCCCAATGAGAAGCGCCCAAAGCGGCGAGAACGGCAGCGCAGGCGCAGACTCCGTGTTAGGCGCTGTACTTTGAGCCGTCTCGATCGTAGCCTGCGCGGCCACCGAATCTAAGGGAATGGTTTTGGTTTCCGGTGGATAGCAGAAACCAGCCTCGGCGCAGCCCTGATACGTCACAACCAACGTGGCATTTTGATCGGCGTTTTGTAAACGCAGATTAAGCGTTAGGGCGTCTTTAAAAATAGCGGTTTTGCCGTAAAACTCATCATGGTGATCAAGACCTTCAGGCAGCGTAAACGGCGCGATTTGGGCCTGATGGGGCTCTATTTTTATCTGCTGGCGATAGAGGTAGTACCCCGGTTTGATTTGCCAGGTTAGGTCGAGCTTATGCTCTTGCTGCTTGAAATCGAATGTGAAAGCCTGATCGACCGGCACAAACTGCGTTTTGCTAGAGAATAGCGATGCCTGTGCCGGAAGCAGAGTACAGATAAATAGAAAAACTAGCGTAAAGAAGCGTTGAGCCATGACAGGTAATCTTTATCTCCCGCGTGAACCGGTAAGACTAAAAGTTCAGGGGTTTGGTATGGATGATGCTGCTTCAGAAAGCTGAGTAGCGCTTCCTGATGTGAGCGTTCGCTTTTCAAAATCATCTGGACTTCATATTCCTGCTCCAGCTTGCCTTCCCAATAATACATGGAAGAAGCGCCGGGCAGCAGCGTGACGCAGGCCGCGAGTTTTTCACTCAATGCTAGCGAAGCCAACTGCTGAGCACAGGCTTCGTCGGGCGCAGTACAGAGCACGATGATGGCATCGGTAACGTTATCGGGTAGTGGCTTTTCAGTCTCTGACATCTGATCTAAACCTCGCCGTGGATGATTTTGAATCAACACTATACCTTGTGTAGGCGAAAATTGTCATTAGCATAGGAAGCGAGCGAGCAGAATGAGAAAAGGACGCCGAAGCGTCCTTTTTGAACTTAAAACGAGGAAGTCTTAGAGCATAATGCTTCCCAGCACGAAGCCGAAGATAACAGACAGCGCCACGCCGATAGTGCCTGGGATGAAGAACGGGTGGTTAAAGACTAGTTTACCGATACGAGTTGTACCGGTGTCATCCATCTGTACCGCCGCAACCAGAGTTGGGTAGGTAGGCAGAATGAACAGACCAGAAACCGCGGCGAAAGATGCGACTGCGGTCAGAGGAGAAACGTTCAGCGCCAGTGCCATTGGCATCAGGGCTTTCGCGGTTGCTGCCTGAGAATACAGCAGGGCAGACGCGAAGAAGAAGATAACCGCTAGCAGCCAAGGGTGAGACTGAATAACGGTACCCGCAGTTTCTTTGATCCAATCAAGGTTTGCTTGAACGAAAGTATCGCCCAACCAAGCCACACCCAGAATACAGATACATGCGCTCATACCTGCTTTGAAGGTGCTGGAGTTCAGAATGCTGTCAGTTTCAACACGGCACAGGATAGTGGTCAGCGTTGCAACGCTCAGCATTATGATCAGAATCGCGTTGGTGGTGTTCATCAGTGGTTTTTCAACCAAACCGAGGCTTGGGCTGTTGATGATTGCATAGCAAACAACGCACACAACGCCCAGCAGGAACAACCATACAGAGCTTTTTGCACGTGGCTTGATAACCACTTGCTTGTCGCCACGCAGTTCAATCAGGCCTTCAGCCAGACGTTTCTGGTAAACAGGATCGTCAGACAGTTTGGAGTCAAAGCACCAAGATACGATGAGTGACATCACCAAAACTGCCAAGAAAGTGGATGGAATAACAACCATCAGCAGGTGGATATAGCTGATGCCGTGGCCTTCCATCACAGAAGACATATATACCACTGCGGCTGAAATTGGAGACGCGGTAATCGCAATCTGTGCAGAAACAACGGCGGTAGACAGTGGGCGGCATGGCTTGATGCCTTGCTCTTTAGCCACTTCAGCGATAACTGGCAGTGCAGACAGCGAAATATTACCGGTACCTGCAAAGATGGTCAGAAAATAGGTCACAATCGGTGCAAGGATCGTGATGTATTTTGGATTCTTACGCAGAAGTTTTTCAGTTTGATGAACTAAATAATCCATACCACCGGCAACCTGCATTGCAGAGATTGCGGCGATAACGGCCATGATAATTGAAATAACGTCGAATGGAATATTGCCTGGTTTAACACCGATCATGGCAAGGACTAAAACCCCTAAACCACCGGCGAACCCTATTCCGATGCCCCCCAGTCTGGCACCTAAGAATATGGCGAGCAGTACGATCACCAGCTCCAAAACTAACATAGTGTTTCTCCTCAAGATGTAACGATAATATTCCTTTTGTCCTTGAAGCTGCCGCGTGGATTAAGCGTATATTCTGAGGCTCATACCTAGGTAGGTGACTCAGAATTTCTTTACTCATCATTCACTGCAACACAATGACATCGGGTGTAATTCTTTTTTTAAGTATGTTGGTCGCAATAAAAAGGCACGGCTGACCAAGGGGACAGACGTGCCTGATATCGACTAGCGAACTTTATTATTGTTCGCTTTCGTCAGTATAACGTTTTGCTTTATAAGCAGGGTGCATTAGGTTCTCTACAGAGAAGATGTCGTCCAGTTCCGCTTCGGTCAGCAGACCGCGTTCCAGAACAACTTCACGCACGTTTTTACCTGTTTCGGCACAGATTTTACCAACGATATCACCGTTGTGGTGGCCGATAAACGGATTCAGGTAAGTTACGATACCGATAGAGTTAAATACATAGCTTTCACAAACTTCTTTGTTTGCGGTAATGCCGTTGATGCATTTTTCCAGCAGGTTGTAGCAACCGTTAGTCAGGATAGAGATGGATTCAAACATCGCCTGACCAATTACCGGTTCCATAACGTTCAACTGCAGCTGGCCTGCTTCAGCAGCCATGGTGACGGTGGTGTCGTTACCGATGACTTTGAAGCACAGTTGGTTAACTACTTCAGGAACCACTGGGTTTACTTTAGCTGGCATGATTGAAGAACCAGCCTGAAGTTCTGGCAGGTTGATTTCGTTCAAACCGGTACGTGGACCAGAAGACAGCAAGCGCAGGTCGTTACAGATTTTAGACAGTTTAACCGCCAGACGTTTCAGAGCACCGTGAACCATCACGTATGCGCCGCAGTCAGAGGTTGCTTCGATCAGGTCTTCTGCTACAGAGCATTGCAGGCCGCTGACTTCAGACAGTTTCTGCACAGCTAACTGAGAGTAGCCTTCTGGCGTGTTCAGGCCAGTACCGATAGCGGTCGCGCCCAAGTTAACTTCCAGCAGCAGCTCAGAGGTGCGTTGCAGGTTCTTAACTTCTTCTTTCAGCAATACGCTGTATGCTTTGAATTCCTGACCCAGAGTCATAGGTACCGCATCCTGCAACTGGGTACGACCCATTTTCAGAATGTTTTCGAATTCTTTTGCTTTACGATCGAAGCCTTCGCGCAGCTGGTTGATTGCATCCAGCAGTTTCAGAATGGAAGAGTACACAGCGATACGGAAACCGGTAGGGTAAGCATCGTTGGTAGACTGGCATTTGTTCAGGTGATCGTTCGGGTTCAGGTATTGATATTCACCTTTCTGGTGACCCATCAGTTCCAGACCGATGTTTGCCAGAACTTCGTTGGTGTTCATATTAACGGAAGTACCTGCACCACCCTGATATACGTCTACAGGGAATTGATCCATGCATTTACCATTGTTCAATACTTCGTCACAAGCAAGAATAATAGTATCGGCAATTTTGCGCGGAATGGTGTGTAACTCTTTATTTGCGAGCGCAGCAGCTTTTTTTACCATAACCATGCCGCGAACAAATTCAGGGATATCGCTGATTTTGTTGTTGCTGATATAAAAGTTTTCAATTGCTCGCAGAGTGTGAACACCATAATAAGCGTCTGCTGGAACTTCACGGGTGCCTAACAGGTCTTCTTCAATACGAATGTTGTTTGACATAAGAACCTTCTTTATAGATGCCGAATAGTAAACTTGCTAATGGATTTATATCGTTTAGATTTTCAAATTCGAAAGGATCATCCGTCCTCTCTGTTCTGTGGCTGATCATATGCTGCTGGCGTGGAAAAGCATGAACCCAGATCACTATATGGCGCTTCAAGTTTCAGGTGTTTACATATCTGTGATTACTCTCACAGATAAAGAAAATAACCCACAAGAGTTATAGGGTTGAAAACGTATAAAATGCCACCACTTGTCATATATAGACTGTTTTTAGATATATATGCTGTTAAATTTTAACTATCTCAGTTGTTCTTTAATGCAATACTTATCATTAGAAAGCACTGCAATTTAGGAGAAGGATGTTGCGCTGGTTACCGCTCATGTTGGTATTTCTGTTTGTTTATATAGAAATATCTATTTTTATTAAGGTCGCCGCAGTGCTTGGGGTTGCCCTGACATTGTTGCTCGTAGTCCTGACTTCTTGCCTCGGGGCTTCGCTCGTTCGTCATCAGGGAATGAAAACGCTGATGCAGATGCAGCAGAAGATGGCGATGGGGGAAAGTCCAGCCGCAGAAATGGTGAAAAGCGTTTCGCTGGTTATGGCGGGTTTTTTGCTCATCCTGCCTGGCTTTTTCACCGACTTTTTAGGCCTGCTGCTAATTTTGCCTCCGGTGCAAAAACATCTAACGCTCAAACTATTACCGTATTTTAGTTTTTCTCGCTCTGGCGGTAGTTTCGGTGGCGGTGATTTTGGTGGATCTCAAGGTGGGAACACCTTTGACGGTGAGTTTGAACGCAAAGACGAGAACCGTCCGCCGCTAGATAATCGTCTCGATCATAAAGACGATAGATACAAAGACGAC
Source organism: Hafnia sp. (assembly GCF_036648275.1). Classification (NCBI taxonomy): domain Bacteria; kingdom Pseudomonadati; phylum Pseudomonadota; class Gammaproteobacteria; order Enterobacterales; family Hafniaceae; genus Hafnia; species Hafnia sp. The sequence goes on from NZ_JAVXIQ010000023.1 coordinate 31,032, forward strand.
AAATAAGCGTATTAGTGTTTCATTCTTAGCAAAGGCGTGGCACATTTCGGCCGCGCCTTTTCTTTTATTGGCTCTGCCTCGCAGAGGTTGAAGAAAAACACAAATTTTTTACTTATCCCCCCTTGAAGGGGTTGTTGGTTGCCCCAATCTGGTAACCACGAGTCCGAGAGCGGAGGGTGTTCCTCTGGCTTCGGCGTTCAACCCTAAACGATATGGACCTTCTCAAAGGAGAGCTATCAATGAATATTCGCCCATTGCATGACCGTGTAATCGTCAAGCGTAAAGAAGTCGAGTCCAAATCAGCTGGCGGCATCGTTCTGACCGGCTCCGCTGCAGGTAAATCTACCCGTGGCGAAATCGTCGCTGTCGGTAAAGGTCGCATTTTGGAAAATGGCGAAGTGAAGCCGCTGGACGTTAAAGTTGGCGACATCGTTATTTTCAACGATGGTTACGGCGTGAAAGCAGAGAAGATCGACAATGAAGAAGTGTTGATCATGTCCGAAAGCGACATCCTGGCTGTAGTCGAAGCGTAATAATCGCTTCTTTTGACAACGCATAATCTTCTTAACTGAATAAGTTTAAAGGAAAGAACAATGGCAGCTAAAGACGTAAAATTTGGTAGCGACGCACGTGTGAAAATGCTTCGCGGCGTGAACGTACTGGCAGACGCAGTGAAAGTGACCCTGGGCCCTAAAGGCCGTAACGTCGTTCTGGATAAATCTTTCGGTGCGCCGACCATCACTAAAGATGGCGTGTCTGTTGCTCGTGAAATCGAACTGGAAGACAAGTTCGAAAACATGGGTGCGCAGATGGTTAAAGAAGTTGCCTCTAAAGCGAACGACGCTGCAGGTGACGGTACTACCACTGCAACCGTACTGGCTCAGGCTATCGTTAACGAAGGTCTGAAAGCCGTTGCTGCTGGCATGAACCCAATGGATCTGAAACGCGGTATCGACAAAGCTGTTATTGCTGCAGTTGAAGAACTGAAAAAACTGTCTGTGCCTTGCTCTGATTCCACTGCAATCGCTCAGGTAGGTACTATCTCTGCTAACTCCGACGAAACCGTGGGTAAACTGATCGCTGAAGCGATGGAAAAAGTTGGCAAAGAAGGCGTTATTACCGTTGAAGAAGGCACCGGTCTGCAAGACGAGCTGGACGTGGTTGAAGGTATGCAGTTCGATCGTGGCTACCTGTCTCCATACTTCATCAACAAGCCAGAAACTGGTTCTATCGAACTGGAAAGCCCGTTCATCCTGCTGGCTGACAAAAAAATCTCCAACATCCGCGAAATGCTGCCAGTGCTGGAAGCCGTTGCTAAAGCAGGCAAACCACTGCTGATTATCGCTGAAGACGTTGAAGGCGAAGCGTTGGCAACGCTGGTGGTTAACACCATGCGTGGCATCGTGAAAGTGGCTGCGGTTAAAGCTCCAGGCTTCGGCGATCGTCGTAAAGCTATGCTGCAAGACATCGCAACGCTGACTGGCGGTACCGTAATTTCTGAAGAAATCGGTATGGAGCTGGAAAAAGCAACTCTGGAAGATCTGGGTCAGGCTAAACGTATCGTTATCAACAAAGACACCACTATCATCATCGATGGTATCGGTGACGAAGCTGCGATTCAGGGCCGTGTTGGTCAGATCCGTAAGCAGATCGAAGATGCAACTTCTGACTACGACCGTGAAAAACTGCAAGAGCGCGTAGCTAAACTGGCTGGCGGCGTTGCAGTAATCAAAGTCGGTGCTGCTACCGAAGTTGAAATGAAAGAGAAGAAAGCACGCGTAGAAGACGCCCTGCACGCAACTCGCGCAGCGGTAGAAGAAGGCGTGGTTGCTGGTGGTGGTGTTGCCCTGATCCGTGTTGCTGGCAAAATCGCTGGCCTGAAAGGCGCTAACGAAGACCAGAACGTGGGTATCAAAGTTGCGCTGCGCGCAATGGAAGCTCCTCTGCGTCAGATCGTTATCAACGCCGGTGAAGAAGCCTCTGTTATCGCCAACAACGTGAAAGCAGGCGAAGGCAGCTACGGTTATAACGCTTACTCTGAAGAGTACGGCGATATGATCGAAATGGGTATCTTGGATCCAACCAAAGTAACTCGTTCTGCTCTGCAGTACGCAGCGTCTATCGCTGGCCTGATGATTACTACCGAATGTATGGTTACCGATCTGCGTGATGATAAAGCAGATATGGGTGCCGCTGGTGGTATGGGCGGAATGGGCGGCATGGGCGGCATGATGTAATTTCCTTTGTCGCTGAGGTCGTTGAGTTTTTGAATCGGCAATCAGTGACACGGGTTATGGCATAGCCATCCTAACGTTCTAAATAAAACCCTCGCTTCGGCGGGGGTTTTGTTTTTTTATAAGCGTAATTTCCTGATTCTGGTAATATTCGGACGTGACTTTCTACACATCAATGGGGAAGAAGATGCGGATTAAAGGTTTATTGGGCCTGACGGCAGTGATGCTGTTGGCTGGCTGTAGCTCGACGACGCAGCTGGACACCGCAGGTCAGCAAATTAAATTCACCGATACCAAGCCAGGCACTGAATGCCAGCTGTTGGGCGAAGTAACGGGCTCTCAAAGCAACTGGATGTCTGGTCAGGGCGGCGAGTCTAGCTCTATGCGCGGCGCAGCAAATGATTTACGTAATAAAGCCGCAGCCATGGGTGGCAACGTTATCTACGGCGCAGTGAGCCCAAGCGAGAACTTCTGGTCTAGCTTTGCACCGCTAGACAGCAAGATGAGCGGCCAAGTGTATAAATGCCCTAATTGATCGATGGGTATTGAAACACAAAAAAACCGAAGATAAATACTTCGGTTTTTTTATTGGCTGAAAAGTAAAACTAACAACCTAAAATCACTTCCCCGCGTGCTGCATTCAGGGTTATTTTTTGTCCTTCCTGCGCTTGTTTCAAGCTATCGCCCACGCCAACAATCATCGGAATACCCATAGCATTCGCTAAAATAGCGGCATGGGACAGGGCGTTGCCTTGGGTCAGCACGATGCCCAGAACCAAGCGGCGGTCGAGCATAATGGCATCTGAAGGCATCAGTTCACGCGCTAATAAAATGGAAGGTACGCTCGGATTCTGTATTTCCTGAGTTTCGCCCGCCAGATGGAGCAACGTGCGCTGCAAGATATCCCGAATGTCTAATTCACGCGCTTGCAGGTATTCGTCATCCAATTCTCGGTATGCATCCGCCATCTCGGTTAGCTCAGTCTGCCAAGCTGTTTCGGCGCTGTAAAGCTGGCTCGCAATGCGATTAAAGGCCGAGTTTTGTAAGTCGGGATCGTCGATGAGCATGCTGTGCGCGCCGAAGATCCCCGCGTGCTGTTTGCCGAGCAGCTGATTAGTGCGATCCGCAAGACGGTTGAGATCCTGCAAAGTTTTAGCAATGGCCTGACGTAAACGTTGCTGCTCGATCTCCACGCGATCCGATAAGATTGAGCGATCGGATACATCGATATCCTGCGTGGGCAGGACAAATGCGGGCGCGCTAACCTGCGTATCCATCACTGATTTGCCTTGCAGCGTTAGACCGCCGCTGATATCGGATGTAATTATTTCGCCGAAGTTTGTCTGCGCCAGCTGTTGAAACGCTGCCAATGCTTCTTTTGCCTGCGTGCCCTTGGCGACTAGGCGGATCTCATCGCCTTTCCGCACCTGTAATAACGCCAGTTGGTTAAGGCTGCGAGGATCGGCATGGCGGTTCCCTTTTACATCATCGATCTTATACAGCACCAGTTCGGCATCAAAAGAGGCTAAGGCGTTAGCGAGCTTCGCTGCGGGGCGAACGTGTAATCCATTTGGATTTAACACGTTCCAATTGACGCCCTGTTCGTCGCAAGATAGCGGAGCAGCCTGATTAGTCGCTGCCGCATGAGTAGGCTCTTGTTCACCGAGCTGGGCTTTTTTGGCCTGAAGTGCCGATTGCGCTTCGCGTTCGACAGCTTTCAGTGAAGCGCCCGCCGACGCGGCAACGACCGCGGCCAACGTGCCTTCGACGAGGGGGGCGGAACAGGCTTTAACACGCGCGCTCATTTCAGGATCAAGCAGTTCCAGCGCCGTTTCAGCGCTGAGTAATGCGCTGCCGAGATCCATCATGATCAACACGCCAGAGGGATCGAACACCTCTTCGATCGCCTGCATGACTTTAATCGCGTCAGTGCCTATCGGATGATCGGGATCGTCCACCCCAGCGGCAACAGCTAAGCGGCAGCCGTTCTGGATCATTTGGGCGGCGAGTTCTGCTACGCCATCAGCCAGTTTTGCGCTGTGAGATACTACAACGATGTTGACCATAATTTATTCCTAGTGCATTGAACGAAACGCCAACTAGTGGGTGACGGCTGCTAAGGTTTGCATCATCAACCACGCAGAAGTTGCGCCCGGATCTTGATGGCCAATACTACGCTCGCCCAAATAGCTGGCACGGCCTTTACGAGCCTGCATGGTGATGGTGCTTTCCAATCCTTGGCGAGCAGCTTCGACTGCCAAATCTAGCGCCTGTGGCACCGGCAGATCTTTTTGGCTCGAGGCTTCGAGCGACGCCACGACAGGCCACCAAACGTCACACATGGTTTTGTCATTCGGCTCTGCTTTGCCGCGGCTAACTACGCCTTCCACGCCTTCTTTCAGCATTTGAGTGAGTTCGATAAGTGACAGGCTTTGTTTGGCAGCGGTGCTTTGCGATGCACGGATAAAGAAGGTGCCGAAGAGCGGGCCGCTGGCTCCTCCTACGCTGGAAAGTAGCGTCATGCCTGTATTCTTCAGGATGAAACCGATGTCTTTATCGGCGAATGAAGGCAGCTTTTCGACGACTTTATTAAAGCCTCGGTTCATGTTTAGACCGTGGTCGGCGTCACCGATTTCGGTATCGAGCTGGGTGAGAAAATCTTTCTGTTCGGCAAAGACTTCGCCGCAGCGCATAAGCCAGTTAACGATCTGTTGTTTAGTCAGTGACATATTACATTCCCCAACGTAAAGCCGGTGTATTGACGGGTGCATCCCAAAGAGACAGCGTTTCTTGGTCAACTTTCAGCAGCGTGATTGAGATACCCTGCATATCGAGTGAGGTGCAGTAAGATCCGATTAATTTACGCTCGATAGTGAGGCCTAATTCTGCGCAGCAATGCTGAAGGCGATGATAAACGCCATAGAGTTCGGAAAGCGGCGTTGCGCCGAGATTATTCACCAAAGCGATGACGCGATCGCCCTTTTGCAGCGGCTGCTTGGATTGCGTTTGTTCTTTCCATTCACCTGCATTACGATCCCAAGAACGCAGCGTACGCTGATATTTTCCATGGGCGAGCAGCGTGGCAAACATCTCATCAACGGTTTGATCGAGCGTGGTAAATTCACGGCGTTCAATGCCAGGTTCACCGTGGATACCCACGCCAAATTCCATCACGTTATCGGGCAGGGTGAAGGAAGGTTTTCCTGCCGCAGGAACGGTACAGGCCTGAAGCGCGATGCCAATCGAATGGCCTTCGTTGTTGAGCTTATGCCCTAGTTCGACGAGCTGATCGAGCGAGTCACCGCGTGCAGCGGCTGCGCCAAGCAGCTTTTCAATCAGCACCGTATTGGCAACGCCGCGGCGGCCTGCGGTGTATAAACTGTCTTTTACTGCCACATCGTCATCGACCAAAATTGTGCCGACCTGAGTGCCGCTGTCATGCAGCAGTTCTGCTGCGGTTTCAAAATTTAAAACGTCGCCGGTGTAGTTTTTGATGATCATCAGCACGCCTTTACCACCGTCGATGGCTTGGCCGCATTCATACATCTGATCCGGCGTTGGCGATGTGAAAATCTCGCCCGGACACGCGCCGTCGAGCATACCTTTGCCGATAAAACCGCAATGCATAGGCTCATGGCCGCTGCCACCGCCGGAAAGGATACCGACTTTGCCAGTCACGGGGGCGTCGGCGCGGGTGACGAATACCGGTTCTTGGTGCAGCGTTAATTCAGGATGAGCTTCAACTAATCCGAGAATTTGTTCGTGTAATACGGTTTCGACTTGGTTGATTAGCTTTTTCATTAAAAAGGCTCCGGTGAGATCCGTGTTTGATGTGCCTTATCCCAACCTCCCTCGTTTTTAAGAAACAGGAGGTTGGGGGCGACTAAAAGTATCTACGGTTTATTTCAACCACGCCTGACCCAAACGGTCGGCGGCCAAGATGGCGGCGAACACCTGTTCTGGAGTGACTTTGAACGGCATGTTGTGGATAGTTTCGCCCTCAGCACAGCTCGCTTTGGCTACCGCCATGATTTTTTCTTCTAACTTATCGTCGGCCTTAACGCCCATTTCTTTGAGCGTGACAGGCAGACCGACCTGTAAGCAGAAATCGAGCACGGTTTCGATTTGCTCACTGCTGCTGTTTTGCAGCACGAGCTGAGTCAAAGTACCGAAAGCGACTTTTTCACCGTGATACAGGTGGTGGCACTCTTCCAAAACGGTGAAGCCGTTATGGATTGCATGGGCCGCTGCCAAACCGGAGCTTTCAAAGCCAATGCCGCTCAGGTAAGTGTTGGCTTCAACGATGCGTTCTACGGCGGTGGTCGCAACTCCAGCCTCAACGGCCAGCTTCGCTTTGTAGCCTTCTTCAAGCAGAGTTTCGTAGCATAGGCGAGCCAATGTCACCGCAGCGAGCGTTGATTCACCGCCAGCCATGCTGACAGCGTGTGCGTCGTAACAGGCTTGAGCTTCGAAATAGGTAGAGAGAGCGTCACCCATACCCGCAACCAGTAAGCGCACCGGTGCTTTGGCAATGATGGCGGTGTCCATCACAACCATATCTGGGTTGGTTGGATACATCAGATACTCTTCAAACTCGCCTTCTTCACTATAGATGACGGAAAGGGCGCTGGTTGGCGCATCGGTAGAGGCGATGGTTGGCACAACCAGAACAGGCAGTTTTTGATAAAACGCGATGGCTTTGGCGGTATCTAGCGTTTTCCCACCGCCGATACCAATCACACCTTTGCAGCCGTGTTTTTTCAGTTCTTCAATCAGGCGATTGATTTCTTTATGGCTACATTCGCCGCCAAACAGGGCGAAGTGGCCTTCAACATCGTGCTGTTTTAAGCTGCTGCCGACGGTATCGCCCGCAAGTTTCATCACAAAATCATCAGCAATAACAAAGTAGTTATTGGCTAACATTTTTGCGTACTGACCGATAGATTGCAGTGCGTTGGCACCTTGAATGTATTTGGATGGAGACTGGATGACTTTCAACATAATAAAGCTCCTCAATAAATCACTAAGCAATTGGATTAAAACCTAAGCGCATAACTTCCAAATTTCGGAAGCGGGACATTTATTGGTGCTGTTATTTCTCTGTAGATGACTATACGGCGAAAAAAAAGACAAAAAACAAAGCGGGTTTACGTTCCATTTTGAAACGATATGGCAGTCTGTTTGTTTCAAAGCGAAACGCTAAAAGAGCGTGAAGAGGTGAAAGAGAGACCTATCGCACATTCCTCTTTCTGGCTGTGTAAATCACCGTATGAATAGGCTGTTACGCTTTAAATTTAAGCAGCTTTAACCTATGCTAACGGGTATCTGGGACACATAGGCACAATTTTTGTATACCCTTCTTATTTGAAGCTGCTTCTGCGTTGGTTGCTTTCGCTCATCCGAATGACTTACTGGTGTAAGTTCGTCGGGATTTGCCGCTTTGACGCCGCTCCAACTAATTGGGTTATAACCTAAGCAAGCCTGTGAAATAAGAGGAAATTCACCAATGAAACGGACCAAGAATATTAACCGCGATGCTTTCCGCAAAAGCTGGCGTTTTGCGCCAGTGGCTATTGCCGTAAGCGCCGTGTTCATGCTGGCAGGCTGTGAGAAAACGGATGAAACCGTATCTCTGTATCAAAACGCAGACGACTGTAGCAACGCGAATCCTTCAATGAGCGCTCAGTGCAAAGAGTCATATCAGAATGCATTGAAAGAAGCGGAAAAAACCGCGCCGAAATATGCGTCGCGTGAAGACTGTATCGCCGAGTTTGGCGAAGGCCAATGTACTCAAGCTCCAGCTCAGGCCGGTATGGCTCCGGGCACTAATGGTGAAGCGCAGGCTCAGCCTCAGCAGAGCGGCAGTTTCTGGATGCCTTTGATGGCAGGTTACATGATGGGCCGAATGATGGGTGGTGGTGCATACAACCAACAGCCACTGTTTAGCTCTAAATCGGCGGCAAGCCCAGCCAATGGTAAATTTGTGGATGCGACCGGTAAAAGCTACGGCCCTGCAACCGCAGGTGGCCGCACCATGAATGTACCGAAAACGGCGATGACGCCAAAACCTGCAACCACCTCAACCGTAACCCGCGGTGGCTTTGGTGAGAGCGTGGCTAAACAAAGCACCATGCAGCGTAGCAATGCCGCGACCGGAAGCAAATCCGGCACCCGCAGCATGGGTGGCTAAGCATGAAACGTGTACTTATTAGTGAGCGCCCAGACTGGCGCGAAAAAGCCACCGAATACGGTTTCCAATTTCATACCATGTATGGCGAACCTTACTGGTGTGAAGATGCTTTTTATCAGTTCAGCATGGCACAGGTTGAAGAGCTAGAAGAGACCACGGCTGAACTGCATCAGATGTGTTTGAAGGTGGTTGAGAAGGTTATCGCCAGCGATGAGCTGATGACGAAATTCCAAATCCCAAAACACGTTTGGGAGTTTGTTCGTAGCTCTTGGCGCACTCAGCAGCCTTCTCTGTATTCACGTTTGGATTTGGCCTATGACGGTGTGAATCCCGCTAAGCTGTTGGAAAATAACGCAGATACTCCGACGTCGCTGTATGAATCGGCGTTCTTCCAATGGATTTGGCTTGAAGATCAAATCGCTGCCGGAAAACTTCCGCAGGATGCAGACCAGTTTAATAGCCTGCAAGAGAAGCTTATCGAACGCTTTACCGAGCTGAGAGAAGCGCACGGTTTCGGTTTGCTGCATATGGCGTGCTGTCAGGATACCGAGGAAGATCGCGGTACCGTTCAGTATCTGCAAGATTGTGCGCATGAAGCAGGATTAGCCACCGAGTTTGTGTTTATTGAAGACATTGGCTTGGGTGAGCGCGGCCAGTTCACGGATACGCAGGATCAGGTGATTAGCAACCTGTTCAAACTGTATCCGTGGGAGTTCATGCTGCGTGAGATTTTCTCCACCAAGCTAGAAGATGCCGGCGTGCGTTGGTTAGAACCCGCATGGAAAAGCATTATTTCTAACAAAGCGTTGCTGCCGATGCTGTGGGAGATGTTCCCTAATCATCCCAACTTGCTGCCAGCCTACTTTGCCGATGGTAACCAGCCAGAGCTCGATCATTACGTGGTTAAACCGTTATTTTCTCGCGAAGGCGCGAATATTCGCATCGTAGAAAACGGTAAAGAAGTGGCAAGCGTTGATGGTCCTTACGGTGAAGAAGGGATGATCATTCAGCAGTTCCATCCGTTACCAAAGTTTGGCGACAGCTATGTGCTGATCGGTAGTTGGCTGGTGAACGATCAGCCGGCGGGGATGGGCATTCGTGAAGATCGCAGCCTGATCACGCAAGATCTGTCGCGTTACTATCCGCATGTGATTATGGACTGAGTTTGGCTACCTGCTGCGTGATATCTGCGAAGCGTTTTGCAGTTATTCGCGTAACTCTGATGTAACGGCAATATACGCGCAATAGATAAGTATTGTTTGGATAGAATCACGGCGGGTGCTTGAGGCTTTTTGCCTGAAGCATGAAATGTGTGGTGAGGTAGAAAGTAAAAGCCCCAGGTCAATTTTCATTAACCTGAGGCAATCCTAACCACATCTGAACAATGTGAGGATAGCCTCTTCAATGCAGCAATGCAATTGGAGGCTTTGATGTCGCATAAGCTGTTGCTTTACGGATTAATAGTGATGTGTTTTACGCTATTGATCTTTACCTGGATGGTACGTGGTTCGCTGTGTGAGCTACGAATTAAGCAGGGAAAAACAGAGGTTGCCGCGTTCTTAAACTACGAAGATAAGCACGCGTTGTAACGGCAATATATTACGGCAAAATCAGACCGGGATAACATGTCGCTATCCCAGTCTTCTCAAATTGTTTTCATGCATGGTTGGCTCTCAGGCACCCGCTTTATCCCCATCATGACAAGAACCCATCACTCAGGGGATAAGCGTTATCTGTAACTTCTCGCCGTTATGACTTCTTCGCCGCTGATGGTTTTTTACCCGGCGCTTTCTTCACCGTATCACTCGGTTTATCACCCGGTTCATCTGCGCCTTGTTTGAGCACCACGACCATGTATTTACCTGTTGCACCATCACGATGAACACCGTGAATATCCGTTTCAAAGCCCGGATAGTGTGCGCCAATTTCACATAGCATCTGCAAGAAGCTCAGAACAGGGCGGCTCTCCTTGGTGAGCATTTCTCCCGGCATAACCACCGGAACACCCGGAGGATACGGCAGGATCATGTTGGCGCTGACTTTCCCTAACATATCATCCAAGGCACATGGCTCAATGTTGCCACGCACTTCTTCTTGGAACGCATCGTGAGGCGTCATTACCAACTTTGGTAATACCTCGAATGCGCGATACATCAGGTCTGGTAGATTGTGGTGTTTCACCAGAGCATGAATCCCCTGAGCCAACTCCTGAATTCGCATCTCTTTATAGAAATCAGGCGCCTCGTTGTAGAGCGATGGCAACACGTTTTTTACGCGCAGATTGAGGTCATACACGCGTTTGAAATCGGTTAATGCTCTTAACAAGCTAAGCGCTTTGGTTTTATCGATCCCGATACTAAACAGGAAGAGCAGGTTATACGGCCCGGTTTTTTCCACGATGATGCCGTGCTCGTCTAGGTATTTCGACACGATCGACGCTGGTATCCCTTCCTCTTCCAGAGTGCCATTTGGACTTAAACCTGGAGTCAAGAGAGTGACTTTGATCGGGTCAAGATACATATGATCGTTGTCGATGTTCGGGAATCCATGCCATTCATTACGTGGATTGAGCGGCCAGCAAGCAACCTCGTCAATGTTATCCGGCTGCCATACGTCAAAGAACCAGCCATCAGATTCTGTACGTAAGCGGCGGATCTCTTTACGGAAGCGGATCGCTCGTTCAATTGAACCGTTAATTAAACGCTTACCGGCGTTGCCCTTCATCATAGCCGCCGCGGTTTCCGTCGATGCCACGATCCCGTAATGCGGTGATGTTGAGGTATGCATCATATAGGCTTCATTGAAGGTTTCTTCGTTGATCTCACCTTTCACGTGGATCATTGATGCCTGAGAGAATGCCGCCAGCAGTTTGTGGGTCGACTGAGTCTCGTAGATGATTTTGCCCGGCACACGTTCACCGCTCATCCCTGCTTTGCCTTGGTAAATCGGATGGAAATTGGTGTAAGGCACCCATGCCGAATCGAAGTGAATCGACTTAACATCGAGCGTTTTTTTGATGTATTCGGTGTTGTAGAACAGACCGTCATAGGTGGAGTTAGTGACTACCGCATGTACGGGCCATGTGGCATTTGGCGTATTTTTCACTTTCTCTTCGATGCTAGCGCGGGTGAATTCGCTTTGCGGTATCCCGCCTAAAATGCCGTAGGCGTTACGGGTTGGGCGCAGATAGACGGGAACCACGTTGCTCATCATCATTAAATGGGTCAATGATTTATGGCAGTTACGGTCTATCAGAATAGTGGCACCGGCAGGAGATGAATACATCCCGACAATTTTATTCGCTGTGGATGTCCCGTTGGTTACGATATAGCTGCGATCGGCGTTAAACGTGCGTGCAATATACTCTTCGGCGTCACGATGTGGGCCGCTATGATCGAGCAGCGAACCGAGTTCAGATACGGAAATGGAGATATCCGAACGCATGGTATTTTCACCAAAGAAATCATAGAACAGGCTACCGACAGGGCTTTTATCGAACGCTGTTCCGCCCATATGTCCCGGCGTACAGAACGTGTATTTCTCTTCTTTGACGTATTTGAACAGCGCCTTGGTCAGCGGTGGAAGAATGGTATCAATATACTGGTCGGTGCTCTGGCGGATCTTGGTGGCAATGTCTTGTGCGCTGCCTAATGCATATTCAAAGAAACGAACATTAAGACGCAGGTCGCTCATGTTGACGTCTAACGTTGAATAAGTGTTGGCGAAGGCATAAATCGGTAGCAGTTTATTGAGCTCGCTGATTTCAGCGCTAAGTTCGAGGTTATATTTATCCCAGTCGAAAATGACGCCACACAGACGGGAGTTGTTTTCAATCAGTTTCAGTAAATCGTTGCGGTCTTTAGGATAAGCAATGCGGAAGCCTTCCTTTTCCAACTCTTGATGCAGCTCGCGCAGGGGTTCTTCCTTAAAATAAGCGCTTAAATCGTTCATGATGGCAATGATATTCATGCAAAACTCTCCAGACTTCTGTGGGCTGGGTTATTAGCACAGAGGCGGAAATTCATCCTCTGTGCTGTGTGCTGTTAACAACTTTCGAGTTAATGACTGAGTGGATTAAGACTGACTATCCGTCGGCGTGGTTAACTTCTCTTGGTTTCTACCCATCTTACGAGAGTAGAACATCAGGATGATCAGGCTGATAATGAAGGTTCCCGCCAATTCGAAGGAGTTGGCACCCATCAGGGCGATAAAGCAGAATACGCAGCCCAGTACGGAAGCGATCAAGCTAAGAATGTTTTTCAGGTTTGCACCGTCAAAACGGATCAGGTCGATACAAGAGTAGAAGTACGGCAGCATGGTTAGCAGCACGGCAATCCCCGTCAACTCACCGAACAGATCCGATGCTTTACCGCCGCTGGCGTTCATCACCGTAATCAGTACCATCAACACCGTCATTTTAATCGCGGCTAAGAACAGGCCTTTTCTTGGAATGCCGTCTTTATCCATTTCACCGTAAACTTTCGGGAAGTTGCCGTCATGTGCGGCGCGAGCACCAGCTTGGCCGACCAACATCATCCATGAGCCTAAAGACGTTAAACAGGCGAACGCGGTAAATGCAGATACTACTGGCCCTGCCCAACTACCCACCATGGTGGAAGCACTGATCGCAAACGGTGCGCCTGATGCCGCCATTTGTGAAGCTGGATACATACCGGCAATAACCTGAGTTGCGGCGATATAAACGATACCGGCAAGGAACGTCCCTAACATGGTAGCGATAGGCACGTTACGTTTTGGATTTTCCACCATACCGGTACTTACCGCGGCAGATTCAACGCCGATAAAGGCCCACAGACATAGCAGAATACTTTTAATGACGGCGTGATAATCGGTGCCTCCTGAAGTATTCCAGTTCGCCTGATAGGTTCCCATATCAAACCAATACCAACCTGCAACACCAGTACCAATAACGGGAATAAGCACTAACACTAAGCCAATGGTAGTTAAGCGGCTGACCCAAGCACCGCCGAGCATATTGACGAAGGTAAAGATCCAAACAATGGCGATACAGGCGATTCCCGCCGGTATTGGGTTGTTAAACATCGGGAAAAAGGTAGAAAGGTAAGAAACGGCGGTAATGCCGATAGCGAGGTTACCAATCCAGTTAGCATGGTAATAGAGCACCCCGGTTTGGAAACCGAAGGCAGGCCCGATTTCACCCGCGTAGGCGATAGGACCACCTTCTTGCGGGTTTTTGGTTGCGAGTCGGGCATAAACGTAAGCCAATGAAATTGCACCGATCAGGGCAACAACCCAACCAATAATTGCGATAGAACCTAAGCTTGCAAGGTTAGCGGGGAGCAATGCGATCCCGCTTCCCATCATATTACCGGCAACAACACCAGTGCAGGCAATGAGGCCAATTTTCTTTGCAGATGCCATAAACTGCCACTCCCATAATAATTATTAAGCTCGACCAATAGACGTAATCTTATTGCGTCAATTGCTTAGCAATACTCACCACGAAAATAAGTATAGGTAATAATTCATATTTTGCAGTGGCACTAATCCTTAAGAGTACTTATTTTTTTTAAGTAAATTCAATGTGATATATATCACTAGCATAAGTGTGGAATAATTCAATATGGCTATGGGTAGATAAATAACGTTATTTATCAAAGGCATGTGAAAAATAGTTATGTAAATGGAAATGATTAATTTATGAAAAACAATAAACTAACTGATGAATATCAATTTATATAAATTCGTAAATTAACCTTATCAATTAAGCCGCTTTAATCTAACTAAAGTGTTAAAGATTAATTAAAGAGTAATTATTTATTAATATCATTAGGAATATTGTTATAAATAATAAATTTTGGCTGGTTTTGAATTGCAGTTGCTAGCGACTCTTTCTCTGATTATCCTATCGGCATGACACAACGTTCTCCTATCTCTCGACGAATCCCGATTGCTCAGCAACAGGCCGTTATGCAGTGTTTGCGCAATGCCTTAGCGCAGGCTAACGCACAGCTAAAAACACAATATCCTGAGCCCAAAATTAGCTATCAACAGCGCGGCACTACGGCGGGAACTGCGTGGTTGCAAGATTGGGAAATCCGCCTGAATCCCGTGTTGCTCCTTGAAAACGGGCAGGAATTCATTGATGAAGTTGTGCCTCATGAACTGGCGCACCTCTTGGTCTATAAGCAGTTTGGTAAAGTTGCCCCTCATGGCCGTGAATGGCAGTGGATGATGGGGCATGTGCTCGGTATTGAACCGCGTCGAACACATAAATTTGGCGTAGAGACGGTGAGTGGGAAAACGTATCCCTATCGTTGTGACTGCCAACTCCATCAGCTGACCGTGCGCCGCCATAATAAAGTGATGCGTAAAGAATCAGAATATCGCTGTCGCCAGTGTGGACAGGTACTAAGTTTCAGCCCAGGTGCAATTTCTGAACGTTAAAAATTTCCCAAAGTGCTTAATAACCACTCAAATCCTCATTTATTAACAATTTAATTCCATCAATGTTTGCGTGGCTAAGGCGGATTGTCTACCCTGCGGCCTTTTCCATATCAATGTTGTTTTTGGAATATGCTTCGCAAAATTTCATACGCGCTGACGTTTTCAGTACTTCTGGCTTGTCCACTTTTAGGACAGGCGCAAAAAATCAATAATTTCACTCAGGCCAAAGCGGCTGCGGTTAAAATAAATCAGGATGCCCCTGGCTCCTTCTACTGTGGCTGCCAAATTGAGTGGCAAGGAAAGAAGGGTATTCCCAATCTGGAGAGTTGCGGATATCAGGCGCGTAAAAATCAGAATCGCGCCTCACGCATTGAGTGGGAGCACGTGATGCCTGCGTGGCAGTTTGGCCACCTAATGCAGTGCTGGCAGGACGGTGGGCGTAAAAACTGCGCCAAAATACCGCAATATGTGCAGATTGAAACCGATCTGCATAACTTGCAGCCCGCAGTGGGGGAAGTGAACGGCGATCGTAATAACTTTATGTATAGCCAATGGCGCGGTGGCGAAGGGCAGTACGGGCAATGTCCGATGAAAGTTGATTTCAAAAACAAACAGGCAGAGCCACCTGCTCGTGCCCGTGGGGCTATTGCCAGAACCTATTTCTATATGCGCGATCGATACAGTATTCGTTTATCTAAACAGCAAACTCAGCTGTTTGACGTCTGGAACCGCCAATATCCAGTGACCGAGTGGGAGTGTACGCGCGATCGGCGGATAGCCAACATGCAAGGCAATCATAATCCTTATGTCCAGCAGGCCTGTGAGGTCTCCAAAGGCTGAGTGTTAGGCGTTTGTCGGTTCTCACTCCAACCCTTATAATCCCACCTATATTTTTTTTCAGCGCCGCACTGCGGCGCTTATCTCATCATTCATAAGGATGATCTACTTCATGCGTATTCCTCGTATTTATCACCCTGAACGCCTTGATGCGCCTTGCGAAATTGATCTTAGCGAAGATGCTGCGAATCACGTTGGGCGAGTTCTGCGCATGAGCGAAGGGCATGAGATCCAGCTATTTGATGGTAGTAACCAGATTTTTACCGCGCATATTATTTCGGCCAGCAAGAAAAACATTCGGGTGAGCGTACAGGCTGGTGTAATCGACGATCGTGAGTCGCCGCTGCATTTGCATTTGGGGCAGGTGATTTCACGTGGTGAAAAGATGGAATTCACCATTCAAAAATCCATTGAGCTAGGTGCTAGCATAATTACCCCGCTGATTTCTGAACGCTGTGGCGTTAAGTTAGATGCTGAGCGCATGGCTAAAAAACTAGGACAGTGGCAAAAAATTGCGATTGCTGCCTGCGAGCAGTGTGGTCGGAATGTGATTCCTGAAATTCGTCCAACGATGCTGTTAGAGCAGTGGTGCGCCGAAGAGGATGATTCTCTGAAGCTGAATTTGCATCCGCGTGCCAATGCGAGTATCAACACATTACCGCTGCCCGTTGAACGCGTACGTTTGCTGATTGGCCCAGAAGGTGGATTATCCGCCGATGAAATTGCCATGACCGCAGGCTACCAATTTACTGATATTCTGTTAGGACCTCGTGTATTACGCACAGAGACCACCGCGCTGACAGCCATAACCGCACTTCAGGTTCGCTTTGGCGATTTAGGCTAGGAGAAAAGAATGATTAAGCTTGGCATTGTGATGGACCCGATTTCTTCCATCAATATCAAAAAAGACACCAGCTTTGCGATGCTGCTAGAAGCACAGCGCCGTGGCTACGAACTGCACTACATGGAAATGAACGATCTTTACATGTATGTGGGGGAAGGGCGTGCGCGCACTCAATTGCTGAGTGTGAAAGAAGATAAAGCGGGCTGGTATGAGTTCCACGGCGAACAGGATATTGCTCTGTCCGATCTCGACGTCATCTTAATGCGTAAAGATCCTCCGTTTGATACCGAGTTTATTTATGCTACTTATATCCTTGAACGAGCGGAAGATAAAGGCACTCTGATCGTCAACAAGCCACAGAGCCTGCGTGACTGTAACGAAAAGCTGTTCACCGCATGGTTTGCCGATTTAACGCCGGACACCTTAGTCACACGCAAAGCGGAACACATTCGTGAATTCTATGCCAAGCACGGTGACATTATTCTGAAACCGCTCGACGGCATGGGCGGCGCATCGATTTTCCGCGTAAAAGCAGAAGATCCGAATTTGTCTGTGATTATCGAAACGCTGACCGAACACAGCAGTCGTTTCTGCATGGCGCAGAATTTCCTTCCTGCGATCAAAGACGGTGACAAACGCGTGCTGGTAGTGGACGGCGAGCCGGTTCCTTACTGCTTGGCGCGTATTCCAAAAAGTGGCGAAACCCGTGGCAACTTGGCTGCTGGTGGGCGTGGTGAAGCGCGTCCATTGACAGAAAGCGACTGGGCCATTGCGCGTAAAGTTGCGCCAGTACTGAAAGAGAAAGGTCTCATCTTTGTTGGTTTAGACATTATCGGCGATCGCCTGACTGAAATTAACGTCACTAGCCCGACCTGTGCGCGTGAGATTGAAGCCGCATTCCCTGATGTGTCCGTGACCGGCATGTTAATGGATGCGATTGAAAAGCGTATTGGTAAGAAGTAATTTTTGCCCCCGATCTGCTAGCGCGATATATGTTTGATCGTGCTTGCAGGTAGGGGTTATCTCCCGTGACATCCAGCCCAAAAATTCGCATACTGAAATTTCAGGATGAAATCACTATACCCCTGCACCTTAAAGAGCTGAGGGTATATTCACTGAATACACTTTAGTGAACACACAAACAAATACAGCGAGTTGAAGCCACGACGATGAATTTAGCGCACCATTTTCTTATAGCCATGCCTTCTATGCAGGACAGCCGATTCAAACGTTCCGTTATTTATGTGTGTGAGCACAATAAAGATGGCGCGATGGGTTTAGTCATTAATAAACCACTGGAACAGCTCACTCTGGGATCCCTATTGGAAAAGCTAAAAATCACGCCAGAGCCAAGAGACGAGAAAATTCGGTTGGATAAACCGGTCATGTACGGTGGCCCATTGGCGGAAGATCGTGGTTTTGTGCTGCATACGCCGCAGCCAAATTTTGGTTCCAGCGTCGCTATTTCCGCTGAATGCATGATGACAACGTCTCGCGACGTGCTTGAAACGTTGGGGACTCAAGCACAGCCAAAAGAAATTTTGGTTTCATTGGGATATTGCAGCTGGGAGGCGGGACAGTTGGAACAAGAGCTGCTGGATAATGCGTGGCTCACCGTTGAAGCTGATGCACATATCCTATTCCATACGCCAATTTCAGAACGCTGGGTCAGCGCGGCTAAAAAACTGGGCATCGATATTCGCAATATGGCCACTTCAGCAGGACACGCGTAATGGGCAACAGAACAATTATCGCTTTCGATTTTGGCACTAAAAGTATTGGTGCTGCGATTGGACAAGAGATTACAGGTACGGCGCGGCCATTGGCTTCATTTAAGGCGAATGAAGGCTCACCTGACTGGACCAAAATTGAAAAAATTTTAAAGGAGTGGCAGCCAGATCTCGTGGTGGTTGGGCTACCTCTCAATATGGACGGCACTGAACAACCGGTTACCGCTCAGGCGCGAAAATTTGCTAATCGCATTCACGGTCGTTTTGGTGTGCAAATTGCTCTACATGATGAACGCTTGAGTACCGTCGAAGCGCGATCGCATCTTTTTGCCGGTGGCGGCTATCGTGCGTTGGATAAAGGTAGCGTCGACGCAGCTTCTGCAGTGATTATCCTTGAAAGCTGGTTTGATCAGCAGGTGGGATGAGCTGATTAATAATGGTAGCGGCAAGACAGGATGATCATCCTGTCTTGTTCTACCCGATAAATGAGTCGGTGTTCTTCATTGATTCTGCGTGACCAATAACCCGATAGATGATGTTTTAAAGGCTCTGGTTTACCAATGCCGGTGAACGGGCTCCTTTCAATTTCTTTAATCAATTCATTGATACGTTTAATAAAACGCTTGTCATTTTCCTGCCAGAAAACATAATCGGCCCAAGACTCATCCGTGAAGAATTTATTCATCCAGCACCTTCTTTTCTAGAGCCTTGGCGCTAGCTTGTGCCAATGATTTAAGCAGGTGTTCAGCATTCGCGGGTGAGCGCATTAAATAAGCGGTTTCCATGAGGCTGGAATACTCTTTGCTAGACATCAAAACGCAGTCTTCACCATTTTGACGGGTGATAAGTATGGGGGTGCAGTCCTGAATAGTTTGATCCATGACTGAGGATAAAGTGGCTCGAGCCGCTGAGTAGGTGATATTGCGCATAAAAATCTCCTGACCGGAAAGTGACAATGTACAACTATATTGTACATTGCCCTTAGTGAGCAGGTTAGTGGTCATGGTCATTTTTTATCCTTCCTAGTATTCCCTGTGCGTTTAAGCGAGCCATGTCCTGCTCAAAACTTAGCATTCCTTGTCGTTGTCCGGTTTGCAGTACGGTAGCTATCTGGTGCGCTTTTTCTTCACGGATTAAGTTACTGACGGCAGGAGTATTGAGCAGAAATTCAAACGCGGCGACTCTCCCTCCTCCTTGCTTGGGCAAAAGCTGCTGTGCCAGCACTGCTTGTAGGCTGCCTGCGATTTGTGTGCGTACAAAATTTTTCTCTTCGGCAGGAAAAACATCAATCAACCGTTCTACCGCTTGTGCGGCTCCTCGCGTATGTAGCGTCGCTAATACTAGATGGCCAGTTTCTGCTGCCGTGAGGGCTAAACGAATGGATTCTGCGTCGCGCAATTCCCCCAGCAGTATGACGTCGGGATCTTCTCGTAACGCGGCGCGCAATGCTTGGTTGAAGCTTGGGACATGAGAGCCAATTTCACGCTGTTGGATAAGCGATTGCTGCGGGATATGAATAAACTCCAAAGGATCTTCAAGCGTAATAATGTGCCATGGCTGATGGTGGTTTATATGGTTAAGCATGGCGGCAAGCGTTGTGGATTTCCCGCTGCCGGTTGCACCACAAACCAAGATGAGTCCTGAGCCAACCTCAAGGAGATTAGCAAGTGCCGCAGGCGCGGATAAATCATGCAGCGTAGGGAGGGTATTTGGGATAATTCGTAGGGCCAGCGAGGGGCCATGTAATTGCTGGAAAGCATTGACTCTGAGCCGGATGCCCCCATGTAGGTTTAAGGCGAAATCTACCTGATGCTGTTGTCGCCATAGGGTATCGGCCTCTGCGGGCAGGTGCATTGCGAGCCAAGAGTCAATCTGGCGCGATGTTATTGGTTCTGCTTCTATCGTTTGTAGTGCGCCGTCGATACGAAGAACGGGTGGATATCCAGTGCAAAGATGCAGATCTGATGCGTTTTGCTTTACACTACGAGCCAATAAATCACAAAAATCCATTTAACCTCCTGAGCCAAAAATTATGAATAGCACTATCCAACAAAATTTAGAGGCCGTCAGGAGCCGTATCAGCGCTGCGGCTCAGGATTGCGGCAGGTCTCCAGAAGAAGTTACGTTGCTTGCAGTCAGTAAAACCAAACCTGTGAGCGCTATCGAAGAAGCGATTGCTGCAGGGCAGAGAACCTTCGGTGAAAACTACGTGCAGGAAGGGGTGAGCAAGATCCAGCATTTTGCACAGACGCCTCACGGAGCAGAGTTGGAGTGGCACTTTATTGGCCCACTGCAATCTAATAAAAGTCGCTTAGTCGCGGAGCATTTTGATTGGATCCATACTATCGATCGTGTGAAAATTGCTCAGCGCCTGAGTGAACAGCGCCCAGCGGAATGCGCACCCTTGAACGTGCTGATCCAAATTAATATTAGTGACGAGAGCAGCAAATCAGGTATTGAACTGAGCGAGCTTGATGCGTTAGCTGTGCAGGTCGCTGAAATGCCTAATCTTCGTCTGCGTGGCTTGATGGCCATTCCTGCGCCAGAAGAAGACTCTGCGAAGCAAAAAGCAGTGTTTGAACAAATGGAACAGGCATTTTTGGCTCTTAAAACGCAGTATCCGCATATCGATACGTTATCGATGGGGATGACCCACGATATGGCGGCTGCGATTACCGCTGGCAGTACGCTCGTTCGCATCGGTACCGCGATTTTTGGCGCTCGTGATTACGGTACAACTTCATAATAATTATCAGTTAATAGACTGATTATTTTAATTTTCTTACTTACCTTACCATTTAACGGATAAAGGGTTTTTCATGCTAACACTGACTTTCTTGGTCAAAACTGTCATTGACCTTTACGTCATGATTTTATTGCTGCGGATCTGGATGCAATGGGCACGCACTGATTTTTATAATCCACTGTCGCAGTTTATTGTGAAAGTGACTCAGCCAATTGTCGGGCCGCTGCGTCGCGTAATCCCTTCACTGGGGCCGATTGATTCGTCTTCGCTGCTGGTGGCATTTTTGCTGATGACGATCAAATATCCGTTGTTGTTGCTGATCCAAAGCGGAGATATCTCGCTTAGCCCTTACAACCTGCTATTTGGTCTGATTTCCGTTATTAAATCTGCGGGTTATCTGGTGTTCTGGGTGATTATCATCCGTTCTATCATGAGCTGGATCAGCCAAGGCCGCAGCCCAATGGACTATGTGTTGATGCAGCTGACTGAGCCGTTGATGTCGCCGATACGTCGTTTTCTTCCTGCGATGGGCGGCTTAGATTTTTCAGCCATGGTCGTGATTTTGGTGCTGTACATGCTGAATTATCTCGGCATGGATCTGCTGGGGCAGCTCTGGTTCTTGCTGTGAGTGGAATGAGTACAGACGCAGTAAAGTTTGAGAATGATGCGCTGGTTTTACGCCTTTATATTCAGCCTAAAGCCAGTCGTGACCAGATTGTTGGGCTACATGGTGAAGAGTTAAAAGTCGCCATTACCGCACCGCCGGTAGATGGCCAGGCTAATGCTCATCTGCAAAAATTTATCGCCAAACAGTTTCGGGTCGCTAAAAGTCAGGTGATTATTGAGAAAGGGGAGTTGGGCCGGCATAAGCAGGTTCGCATTAACCATCCTCAACAAATCCCTGATGTGATCTCTGCATTGTGCTCCCCTGAATAATTATTTTTCTACCGGCAGGCGTTAGCCTGCCGGTGCTATATATAGGATTTATCATGCAAAAAGTGGTACTAGCGACGGGAAATGCAGGCAAAGTTCGTGAGTTGGCAAGCTTGCTGGCCGACTTTGGCTTAGACGTTGTGGCGCAAACTGAATTGGGCGTGGACTCTGCGGAAGAAACGGGCCTGACTTTTATTGAGAACGCGATTCTTAAAGCCCGCCACGCTGCGCAGATCACGGGATTGCCTGCAATTGCCGACGATTCTGGTTTAGCCGTGGATATTTTGGGTGGAGCTCCAGGGATCTATTCCGCACGTTATGCGGGCGAAGATGCCAGCGACCGTCAGAATCTCGAGAAACTGCTGGTAGCGCTGAAAGATGTTCCCGAAGGCCAACGTCAGGCGCGATTCCACTGCGTATTAGTTTATTTACGCCATGCAGAAGATCCTACGCCGCTGGTATGTCACGGCAGCTGGGCGGGTGAAATCAGTTTCGCGCCCTCAGGCGACGGTGGCTTCGGCTACGACCCTATTTTCCATGTTCCTGAGTTAGGTTGTTCTGCGGCGCAGCTTAGTAAAGAGCAGAAAATTGCGGTTTCACACCGTGGCAAAGCATTGAAACTGCTGCTGGAAGCGATGCGCAATGCTTAAGTTGCCCCCGCTTAGTCTCTATATTCATATCCCGTGGTGTGTGCAGAAATGCCCATACTGCGATTTCAATTCTCATGCTCAGAAAGGCGATATTCCTTCGACGGAATATGTCGACCATTTGTTGGCTGATTTAGATGCCGATGTGGCGCTTACCTCAGGGCGTGAAATTGGCACTATTTTTATCGGTGGCGGAACGCCAAGCCTGCTAAGCGCCGAAGGTATGCAGCGTCTAATGGATGGCGTGCGCGCGCGTTTACCGGTTGCGGCAGATGCGGAAGTGACCATGGAGGCGAATCCTGGCACCGTTGAGGCCGATCGCTTCAGCGCCTACCAGCGAGCCGGTATCAATCGTATTTCGATTGGCGTGCAAAGCTTTAGCGCAGAGAAGTTAACGCGTTTAGGGCGCATTCATGGGCCTGAAGAGGCCAAACGTGCGGCACATCTGGCGCAAGGTTTAGGGCTACGCAGTTTTAATCTCGATTTGATGCACGGCTTGCCAGACCAGTCATTGGAAGAGGCGCTTGATGATTTGCGTCAGGCGATTGAACTGAATCCGCCGCATTTGTCGTGGTATCAACTCACGATTGAGCCGAACACGCTGTTTGGTTCGCGTCCGCCAAAATTACCGGATGACGACGCGCTATGGGATATTTTCCAGCGCGGTGATGAACTGCTACGCGCAGCGGGGTATCAGCAATATGAAACTTCGGCCTATGCCAAGTCGGGCTATCAGTGCCAGCATAATTTGAACTACTGGCGCTTTGGCGACTATCTGGGGATTGGCTGCGGAGCGCACGGTAAGGTGACGTTTGAAGACGGACGCATTTTGCGCACGGCGAAAACACGTCATCCGCGCGGATATATGCAAGGGCGTTACCTTGATAAACAGCATGAGGTGGAGAGCGACGATCGCCCGTTCGAGTTCTTTATGAACCGCTTTAGATTGCTTGAGCCTACGCCGCGTGCGGAATTCCAATTGTACACAGGGCTTGGCGAAGAGGTGATTCGTGCTCAGCTTGATGAAGCACTGGCACAAAATTATATCGTAGAAACCGATGAATATTGGCAGATTACCGAGCACGGAAAGCTGTTTTTGAATTCGTTGCTGGAGCTATTTCTGTAGCAGTTTCATCTCATTGTCCCTAACTGGCCCTCCTCTTTGCAGGGGAGGGCTGGCTTCAGATCAACGTTGGCGTAAGCCCAGATCAATGGTTGTTTTGCTTGGTTCACCGCCGATTTCACGTGTGAGCTTTGGCACCATATAGCCTGAGACTTTCGTCATCAGTTCACGCATGATCAACCGTGCTTCATCATCTGGCACCATAAAATGCGCCGCGCCTTGTACTCGATCGAGGACATGCAGGTAGTAAGGCATGATTCCCGCATCAAACAGTGCATTGCTGAGCTTAGCCAATGTATCTGCGTTATCATTCACCCCGCGCAGTAAAACGCCCTGATTGAGAAGCGTGACGTTGGCGCGTTTGAGGCGCGTCATGGCATCACAAAACTCTGGGTCAATTTCATTGGCATGGTTAACGTGAGTCACCAGCAGAATCTGTAAGCGTGACTGAGAAAAACGTTGCGTCAGCGCTTCGGTGATTCGAGCAGGGATCACCACCGGCAAGCGGCTATGGATGCGCAGCCGTTTAATATGCGGGATGGTTTCTATCTCGTCGAGCAACCAGGCCAGCTCGTGATCTTTCGCCATCAACGGATCGCCGCCGGAAAAAATGATTTCGTCCAGCTCTGGCTGTTGGCGAATATAATCTAGGGCGTGACGCCAGTTGGCTTTATTCCCCTGATTTTCCTGATAGGGAAAGTGACGGCGGAAGCAATAACGACAGTTAACCGCACAGCCGCCTTTGACCAACAGCAACGCTCGGTTAATATATTTATGCAGTAGCCCTGGCACGGCGATGGCGTCGTCTTGTTCTTCCAGCGGATCGGTCGAATAGCCCGGCGTGGCGATAAATTCGTTGGCGGACGTCATGACCTGAAGGAGGAGCGGATCGTTCGGGTCGCCCTTTTTCATGCGTCGAGCGAAGGCGTGAGGAACGCGCAGGGCGAAAAGACGCCGCGCATCGTGGCCTTTTTGCCATTCAGGGCTGTCGGAAAGTGCTAAATATTCAAGCAATTCTGCCGGTTCAGTAATAACATCGGCAAGTTGTTGCAGCCAATCTTCTCTAGACTGCGTATTTTGAGTTACAATATGTGCCATTTTTTTGGCTAAGCTACCAGTTATAAATAATTCAGAGGGCCTTTATGGCGACTTATTCTAGCAACGATTTCCGTCCCGGTCTTAAAATCATGTTCGAGGGCGAGCCTTATGCAGTAGAAAGCAGCGAGTTTGTGAAACCAGGTAAAGGCCAAGCCTTTGCTCGCGTTAAAATGCGTCGCCTGCTGACCGGCACCCGTGTTGAAAAAACCTTTAAATCTACTGACTCCGCAGAAGGCGCGGACGTTGTCGATCTGAACCTGACTTACCTGTACAACGACGGTGAGTTCTATCATTTCATGAACAACGAAACCTTCGAGCAGTTGGCTGCTGATGAGAAAGCCATCGGCGATAACGCTAAATGGATGCTGGATCAGGCAGAGTGTATCGTAACTCTGTGGAACGGCCGTCCAATTCAGGTTACTCCTCCAAACTTCGTAGAGCTGGAAATCGTTGATACCGATCCAGGTCTGAAAGGTGATACCGCAGGTACCGGCGGTAAACCTGCAACCCTGAGCACTGGCGCAGTGGTTAAAGTTCCATTGTTCGTACAGATCGGCGAAGTGATCAAAGTTGACACCCGTTCTGGCGAATATGTTTCTCGCGTTAAGTAATTGCGAAGAAAGCTAATTTGTTTTAAAAAAGCCGCGTACAACGCGGTTTTTTTTTACCTAAAAGGCTCGCATGAGGAACACGGATAAATATGATAAAGAAAATCGTTGTGTTGGCATTAGTGGTGAGTGCGTTAGCGGCTTTGAGTGGTTGTAACACCGCCCGCGGATTCGGCGAGGATGTACAGCATCTCGGCGGCGCAATTTCACGGGTTGCGAGCTAATTAATTAAGAGCGGTGATGTTTTTTCGCTTACTGCTGATTTCTTGTCTACGCTTAAAAGGCATTACTTTTAAAACTGCAGATAAGGAAGATAGCAATGATCAAGAAAAGCATCGCATTAGTATGTTCTCTGTTAGTTCTTGCCGCTTTGGCTGGATGTAATACGACTCGCGGTGCGGGTGAAGACGTAGAAGCCGGTGGTCAGGCGATTCAGCGCGCCGCACAGTAGCTTTTATTTGCCATACGCAAGGGCGTTGTCTTGTTGCCTACGCCCTGATATTTCCTCTTCTTAACTTTTTCTCAAAATCATCGTACCCTAACGTCGCTTCACTATTCAAAAAACTACGCAGGACGACCTGTGTACGTATCTTAATTCGGGGACGACCCCATCGTTGTGGATAAATCGCATGTCTTGGATCATTCTGATGGTCGCTGGTCTCTTGGAAGTTGTTTGGGCAATTGGCTTAAAGTATACCCATGGTTTTTCTCGCTTAACGCCGAGCATTATTACTATTGCTGCCATGGTGGTGAGTATGGTGCTGTTGGCGCATGCGATGAAAACCTTACCGGCAGGCACCGCTTATGCCGTGTGGACGGGAATTGGTGCCGTAGGGGCGGCCATTATGGGGATTGTACTGCTAGGGGAATCTGCGAGCCTGCCAAGAATTATCAGCCTGTGTCTGATCGTTATCGGGATACTGGGTTTGAAATTCAGTAGCCAATAATCTTAGCCTCGCTCGCGTTACAGCTCGCCTCTAATGAGGCGGGCTCATATCGATAGGTGATTGGTTCACCCAAATTAAATCCTGAGTTTTAAATCCATATCGCTGGGCGGTTGCCAGCAACTTTTGCTTTACGTTGTCATCCAGCGTGGGCGTACGCGCCAGTATCCATAGGTAGTCCTTATTTGGCCCGCAAATCAACGCGTAGCGATACTCACTATCCAACTCAATCACGTTGTAACCACCATAGAATGGGCCGAAGAAAGAAACCTTGAGCGAAGCAATATTCGGCGACTGAACGAAATAAGCTTTGCCGATGCTCTCCTTCCATTGGTGCTTTTCAGTGTTGAATCCACGATTAACGACCTTTACACCACCGTCTTCCCGCATGCTGTAGTGGGCTGTGACGTGATCTAATCCCTGTTCAAAAGGATGATTTAGGCGGGCAATCTCGTACCAGTTGCCGAGATAACGGGGCAGTTGAAAGTCGCTGACGACGGTGACGTCAGGCGGCGGCTTAGTGCTACAGCCAACGGAGAGTAGCGCTGTAATCACAGCGGCAATGCGAGACCAAACAGGCATAACGGCTCCTTTTCAAACGGATACCGTTAAAGTGTAGACCTGATAGTAGCAATCTAACTAATAAAAAAGCCTCCCGAAGGAGGCTTTCATACAGCGAAGGGACTCATTACAGCGTGAATACGCCGATCAGCGCAACTACGCTCAGAATCGCTGCTAAACCGTAGAACACCCACTTACCCGCAGGTACGTGGATTTTCAGGTCATGCATCATATGATGCAAACGGTGCAAACCACACCACAGCGGCAGAATGATCATCAGCAGCCAGAAAATACGGCCAATGAAGCTCTGGCTGAAGCTCAGCGCACGTTCGAAAGTCAGTGCATCTGGGAACCAGCCCAGAGGCAGCATGATGCCAACGATCAGGATTACGACGGGCGCAATGATTGCACCCCACATGCCGCCTGCACCAAATAGCCCCCAGAAAACCGGCTCGTCAGAACGTTTGTATACTTTATTATCCACAATGTTCTCCTTTACGGTTATAGCAGGGTAACGGCCAAAATGACCACAGTCGCAATGATGGTCACCACCCAAAGGGCTTTGATCACCGGGCCAGGGCCCATTTTCGTGTCACCAACCACGATATTGGCCGCCTTTGGAGCAAGCTCAAACCAGGTTTTGGTATGAAGTGCAGCCAGAAGCAATGAGATGATGTTCAGGATTAGCACCAGTGGGTTCTGCAAGAAAGCGACAAAGCTTTCCCAGCCAGCAGCGCCGTCTTTCATGGAGAAAATTCCATAAATCAGCACGATGCTGAACCATACGTTGCCCAGAGCAGAGCTCTCACGCAGCATATAGAACTTGTAGAAACCGAGTTTCTGCCACCAGTTAGCCTGCATACCGCGCACATAAGGTTTGCGTTTAGTTGAAGTCGTCATTGATTCATCCTCCCTTATTGCGGTTTCAGCATCGCGATCATGAAGTCTTTCGCACTTTCAACTTTACCCTGCTGGATAGCAGCGGCTGGGTCGACGTGTTTCGGACAAACTTCTGAGCAGTAACCGACGAATGTACATGTCCAAACACCGTTATCGGAGTTCAGTACAGGCATACGCTCTTTCTGCCCGTGATCGCGGGTGTCCAGATTGTAACGGTGTGCCAGAGTGATAGCGGCTGGGCCGATGAACTCAGGATTCAGACCAAACTGTGGGCAGGCTGCATAGCACAGACCACAGTTAATGCAGCCGGAGAACTGATGGTATTTTTCCATCTGAGCTGGGGTCTGCAGGTTGGTGCCGTCTTCTGGTTTACGGTTATTACCGATGATGTATGGCTTAATGGCTTCCAGACTTTCGATAAAGTGAGTCATATCGACCACCAGATCGCGTTCTACTGGGAAGTTGCCTAACGCTTCAACGCGCATACCGGTTGGGTAGTCACGCAGGAAGGTTTTACACGCCAGCTTAGGCACACGGTCAACCATCATGCCGCAAGAGCCACAGATTGCCATACGGCAAGACCAGCGGTAAGACAGGTCGGCAGCCAGATTATCTTTGATGTAGCCTAACGCATCCAGCAGGGAAGTCGTTTCGTCATACGGGACGTCATACGTCACGAAATGCGGCTCGGCATCCTGTTCTGGGTTATAGCGCATGACTTCCATTTTCAAGATTTTCATCTCAGCCATTCGCTTGCTCCTTATTCTTTGCATCCTGAGCTTCTGCTTCAGCACCGTATACACGTTTTGCTGGTTGCAGTTTGGTAATTTTCACGTCGCTGTATTCAATGCGTGGGGCGAGGCCGTCGGCATTTTTGAATGTCAGGGTGTGCTTCAGGAAGTTAACGTCATCACGCTCGGTGCAACCTTCATCCAGACGCTGATGTGCGCCACGGGATTCTTTACGGTTGATTGCCGCATGAGCCATACATTCAGCCACGTTCAGGCCGTGACCCAATTCGATGGTGTACAGCAGGTCGGTGTTGAAGACGCTAGAGTTATCAGTGATTTTGACGCGTTTGAAACGTTCTTTCAGTTCGGCCAATTTATCAACGGTTTTCTGCATCAGGTCAGTAGTACGGTAGATACCACAGCCTTCTTCCATTGACATACCCATCTCGTCACGGATTTTCGCCCAGCTTTCAGTACCTTCCTGATTAGCCAGTGCGTGCAGACGTGCTTCAACGTCTTTTGCCTGTGCATCTAGTGCGCTGCCGTTAGCCGGAGTGGCTTCCTGTGAGCGCTGAACAGCGTGTTCGCCCGCAACGCGGCCAAATACCACCAGCTCTGCCAGAGAGTTAGAGCCCAGACGGTTTGCACCGTGTAGACCAACAGAAGAACACTCACCCACGGCGAACAGACCCTGAATACGGGTTTCGCAGTTCTGGTTGGTTTCAATACCACCCATGGTGTAGTGCGCAGTTGGACGAACTGGGATCGGTTCTTTAACCGGATCGACGCCCACGTAAGCTTTAGACAGCTCACAGATGAACGGCAGACGCTCCAGCAGTTTTTTCTCACCCAGATGACGCAGGTCCAGATAGACCACATCGCCGCGCGGAGTAGAGATGGTGCGGCCTGCGCGCCATTCGTGCCAGAATGCCTGAGAAACTTTGTCACGTGGACCCAGTTCCATGTATTTGTTTTTTGGTTCGCCGAGTGGGGTTTCAGGGCCCATTCCGTAGTCTTGCAGATAGCGATAGCCATCTTTGTTGACCAGAATACCACCTTCACCACGACAGCCTTCAGTCATCAGGATCCCTGAACCCGGCAGGCCGGTTGGGTGATACTGAACAAATTCCATATCACGTAAAGGAATACCGTGATCTAACGCCATGCCCATACCGTCGCCGGTAACGATGCCGCCATTGGTGTTGTAGCGATACACACGGCCTGCGCCGCCTGTTGCCATAACCACGGCGTTTGCACGGATCTGAACCAGAGTACCTTCCATCATATTCATGGCAACAAGGCCGCGTGCTTTGCCTTCGTCGACCAAAATGTCGAGAACGAAGTGCTCATCAAAGCGCTGAATCTGTGGATATTTCAAAGAAGTTTGGAAAAGAGTGTGCAGCATATGGAAGCCGGTTTTATCCGCGGCGAACCAAGTACGCTCAATCTTCATCCCGCCAAAACGGCGAACGTTAACGGAACCGTCAGGTTTACGGCTCCAAGGGCAACCCCATTGCTCAAGCTGAGCCATTTCGCGAGGACAGTTATGGACGAAATGATCGACCACATCCTGTTCACAAAGCCAGTCACCACCAGCAACGGTATCGTTGAAATGGTAGTCGTATGAGTCGTGAGCCTGAGTAACGGCTGCTGATCCGCCTTCTGCGGCCACAGTGTGGCTACGCATTGGATATACTTTAGAGATAAGCGCGATCTTCAGTTGAGGGTTGGCTTCCGCTGCTGCAATTGCTGCACGTAAACCAGCACCCCCTGCCCCGACGATGGCAAGGTCTGCGTTAAAGGTTTGCACTGCATTCCTCCGGGTGATCAATTGTCAATATCAATTAAAATGAATAACCATTCCAAATGTCGCACTAAGAGAAGTAGTAGCAGATATTCAAACAGTTGCTCTCTTTAGTGCGCATCGGGAATGGCTAAGATTTATAAGTTCAAGTGATAAAATTATACCTAAAACGAAGTAGTAGAAACTTGATGTGATCGATTGTTTTGCTGTTTTCCCTACTAACCGTAGTACAAAAATGTGATATCAGCGCTATTTCTGTCTGTTCTCGTGGTTTTTATGTATTTTATGTTCTTTTTATAGAATATAGAGCAGCCAATAGTTTTGCTGTGTGGTTATTAGCTCACTCAGTGAGCGCCAATGGTTTGTTTGCCTGCGATGATGCGGGTAGACTGCACATCCTGTTTTATAGCGGAGTAATTATCATGAGCGAAACGGCAAGCTGGCAGCCAAGTGCCCCTATCGCCAATTTGTTGAAGCGCGCGACAATCGTGTCCACCATTCGTCGATTCTTCTCGGACCGCGGTGTTCTTGAAGTCGACACGCCGGCAATGAGTCAGGCAACGGTAACGGACATTCATCTTGTGCCATTCCAAACCCATTTTGTGGGCCCCGGTGCGGCGCAGGGCATGACGCTATACATGATGACCAGTCCGGAATATCACATGAAGCGCCTGTTAGCAGCGGGCAGTGGGCCGATTTATCAGCTCGGTAAAAGCTTCCGCAATGAAGAGTCAGGCCGCCATCATAATCCTGAGTTCAGCATGCTGGAGTGGTATCGCCCACACTACGACATGTACCGTTTAATGAATGAAGTCGACGATCTTCTGCAACAGGTATTGGAATGCGACAGCGCCGAAACGCTTTCCTACCAGCAGGCGTTTATTCGTCATTTGGATATGGATCCGCTTTCTGCTGACAAAGTACAGCTGCGTGAAGTGGCGGCGAAGCTCGATCTGAGCAACGTGGCCGACCAAGAAGAAGATCGCGATACACTGCTACAACTGCTGTTTACCTTTGGCGTTGAGCCTAATATTGGCCGTGATAAGCCAACGTTTGTGTATCATTTCCCTGCCTCTCAAGCCTCTTTAGCGCAAATTAGCACTGAAGATCACCGTGTGGCAGAGCGCTTTGAGGTCTATTACAAAGGCATCGAACTGGCGAATGGCTTCCATGAGTTAACGGATGCTCGCGAACAGCGTATGCGTTTTGAGCAAGATAACCGTAAACGCGCCGCAATGGGTCTGCCAGAGCATCCACTGGATGAGAATCTGCTGGCGGCATTAGAGCACGGTTTGCCGGATTGCTCGGGTGTTGCACTTGGCGTTGATCGATTGATTATGCTGGCGCTAAAAGCAGAACGGTTAAGTGAAGTGATTGCGTTTCCGGTGGATAGGGCGTAGGTGATTTTTGGCTGAGCGCCGAATTTTTTTGCATTCTCTATATTATTAGAACGGTGAAAAATTTCGTCCGCCCGTGAGCATTTGTGTTTCTATGAAACCGCTGGCGTAGGCGTCCGAGAAGAGGTTGCCAGCGCGCAACCTCTTCACTCTCGCGCTTTTCACCGAGTCGTTTGGCCGACCGGTCTCGGAGCGCACGTCCTGTGCGCCCTCAACCTGCCACCAG